>NZ_CM007717.1:1482451-1615409 GCF_002019855.1 Streptomyces antibioticus
TCCGGCCGTACGACGAGCAGTTGCCCCACCGCGCGGTGTCCCGCGAGCACGGCGGGGCCGTCCCAGCCGCCGGGCGCGCCGGGACCGCAGGACAGTTCCTGGTCGAGCACGGTCCTGCCCCCGATCCGCAGGACCAGCCGGCTGCCGAGCCGCCCCGGCTCCTCCCCCGCCCGCCCGAGCACCTGCTCCTCGCGCAGCACCAGCCGGGCGCCTGGCGCGAGGTCGGCGCGCGTGGTGACGTACAGTTCGCTGCCCTTCGCGGAGATCAACGGCTCGGGCAGCCACCGCAGTTCACCGCCGTCGGCGACGCTGAGGCGGACCGCGTAGTGCGCCTCGTCCTTGAGCTGTCCCGGCAGGGCGATGGTGGCGGCGGCCGAGCCGACGCGCAGCCGGGCGCCGCCCTCCACCTCGGCCTCGACGGCGAAGCGGTCCCCGCCGAGCGGCCCGCTCATCGCCCCGACGAGCACGACCCGCGCCTCTTCGGCCGTGCCCCGGGTGCGCCGCGGCGCCAGCGGTCCCTCGCCGTCGAGGACGGGCAGGGCGGTGCCGCCCCGGCCGTCCGCGCACGCCCGGATCCGCGCGGTGGCGTGCACCCCGCTCATCTCACGCCGTCCAGTCGGCGAGCCGCGCCCGCACCCAGGCGGCGACGTCGCGCACCCCGTCCTCGGCGCGCAACGACTGGAAGACGACGGGCAGTTCGGCGCGCTGGGCCTTGGCGTCGGCGGCCATCCGGGCGAGGTCGGAGCCGACGTACGGCGCGAGGTCGGTCTTGTTGACGACCAGCAGATCGGCGGTGGTGACACCGGGCCCGCCCTTGCGCGGGATGTCGTCGCCGCCGGCCACGTCGATCACGAAGATCTGCGCGTCCACGAGCCCCTTGGAGAAGGTGGCGGTCAGATTGTCCCCACCGGACTCCACGAGCACGAGGTCGAGCGGTCCGACGGCGTCCTCCAGGTCCTCCACGGCTTCGAGGTTGGCGGAGATGTCGTCGCGGATCGCGGTGTGCGGGCAGGCGCCGGTCTCCACGGCCGTGATCCGCTCGGGCGGCAGCACGGCCTCCCGCAGCAGGAACTCGGCGTCCTCGCGGGTGTAGATGTCGTTGGTCACGACGGCGAGGGAGAGTTCGTCCCGCAGGGTGCGGCAGAGCGCGGCGACGGTGGCGGTCTTGCCCGAGCCGACCGGGCCGCCGAGCCCGATCCGCAGCGCCCGCCGGGTGCCGTCGCCCCGGTGGGCGTCGGCGCCGACCGCGGCCGGGCCGTCGTGGGAGTGGGAGTGGTCGAGATGCATGGGGCGGCTCCTTGTAGGGGAAGGGGGCGGAGGGGTGCGGGCCCGCCAGGAGTTGGAAGTGGGCGGGGCTGCGGGCCCGCTAGGAGGCGAACAGGCGTACCGGCCAGGCCGCGTGTGCCTCGGCGCCGATCTCCAGCAGCGGGGCGGACGCGGACGGCAGGGCGTCGGTGCCGTCGGAGCACACGGCGTGTCCCGCCGCCACGGCCCGGTCGACCACCCGGTCCAGCTCCGGGGCCAGCCGGGCCAGGACGGCCGTCGCCTCGAACGGGTCGAGGCTGAGCAGCCGCACCACGGCCGTCGCCGGACCGCTCACGCTCTCGTAGACCGCGCAGTACGCCGCGTCCGCCGGACCCAGCCCCGCCGCCCGCGCGGTCAGGCCGAGCACCACCGGCTGGTGGGCGCCCTTGGGGAACGCGCGTACCAGGGCGTCGAGTTCGGGGCTCGGCCAGGTCGCGCGGGCGGCCCGCGCCAGTTGCCGCCCCAGCTTCCGCGCGGCCAGCCGCAGCGCGGGGGACGGGGTGCGGGCGTCGGCCGCCGCGTCCAGCTTTGCCGGGTCGGCCCCGGCGGCGGCCGCCGCGGCGAGCGCCGCCGCCACCAGCCCGGCCGTGTGCAGCCGGCCCCGGCAGAACGCCTCCAGGCCGGCCGCGCCGGTGATCCGGCCGGCCTTGACGGCCTCCTCGGCCCCGCCGGAGTGCGCGTGCCCTCCGGCGGGGAACCGGCCGTCGGCCAGGACCAGAAGCGCGGCCCTCGTCATACCGGTGTCCTTCCGGGTGCTGTCAGAACGGTTCAGAACAGGAAGTAGCGCTGGGCCATGGGCAGTTCGGCGGCCGGAGTCGCCTCGACCAGTTCGCCGTCGATGCGCACGGCGAAGCTGTCGGGGTCGATCTCGACCCGCGGCCGGGCGTCGTTCTCCCGCATGTCCGCCTTGGTCACCGCACGGGTCGACTCGATGGCGACGAACCGCTTGCCGAGCTGGAGGCGCTCGGGCAGCCCGTCCTCGACGGCGAGGGGCGCCACGAAGTTGACCGAGTTGGACGCGGGGGCCCGTCCGATCGCCCCGTACATCGGGCGCGGCAGGATCGGCTGAGGGGTCGGGATGGAGGCATTGGCATCACCCATCTGGGCGTACGCGATCTGACCGCCCTTGAGGACGAGATGCGGTTTGACGCCGAAGAAGGCCGGCTCCCACAGCACGAGGTCGGCGAGCTTGCCGCTCTCGACGGAGCCGATCTCGCGGGCCAGGCCCTGGGCCAGCGCCGGGTTGATCGTGTATTTGGCGACATAGCGACGGACGCGGTGGTTGTCGGCGCGACCGTCCCCCGGGAGCGGGCCGCGCCGCCCCTTCATGACGTGCGCCGTCTGCCAGGTCCGCAGGATCACCTCGCCGACCCGGCCCATGGCCTGGGAGTCGGAGGAGATGATCGAGATGGCGCCGAGGTCGTGGAGGATGTCCTCCGCGCCGATGGTGGAGGGCCGGATGCGGGACTCGGCGAAGGCCAGGTCCTCCGGGACCGCCGGATTGAGGTGGTGGCACACCATCAGCATGTCGAGGTGTTCCTCGGCGGTGTTGACGGTGTACGGGCGGGTCGGATTGGTCGAGCTGGGCAGCACATGGGGCTGGGAGACGACGGTCATGATGTCCGGCGCGTGCCCGCCGCCCGCGCCCTCGGTGTGGTACGCGTGGATGCCGCGTCCGGCGATCGCGGCGAGCGTGTCGCCCACGAAACCGGCCTCGTTCAGGGTGTCCGTGTGGATGGCGACCTGGATGCCGGTGCGGTCGGCGACCGTGAGGGAGGCGTCGATGACGGCCGGGGTCGACCCCCAGTCCTCGTGCAGCTTCAGACCGAGCGCGCCGCCCCTGATCTGGGACAGCATCGCCTCCTGGGAGACGGTGTTGCCCTTGCCGAGGAAGCCGATGTTCAGCGGGTACTGCTCCATCGCCTCCAGCATCCGGGCGAGATGCCAGGGGCCGGGGGTGACGGTGGTGGCCTTGGAGCCCTCGGCGGGTCCGGTGCCGCCGCCGACCAGGGTGGTGACGCCGGAGGCGAGCGCCTCGTCGGCGATCTGCGGGCAGATGAAGTGCACGTGCGCGTCGACCGCGCCGGCCGTCAGGATCCGTCCGTTGCCCGCGATGACCTCGGTCTCCGGGCCGAGGACCAGGTCCGGGTGGACGCCGTCCATGGTGTCGGGGTTGCCCGCCTTGCCGAGCGCGGTGATCCGCCCGTCGCGGATGCCGACGTCGGCCTTGACGACACCCCAGTGGTCGACGACCACCGCGCCGGTGATGACGGTGTCGGGGGTGCCCTCCGCGCGGGTGGCGCGGGCCTGGCCCATGGACTCCCGGATGACCTTGCCGCCGCCGAAGACGGCCTCGTCACCGGCGAGACCCGGACCGCCGGAACGATCCTCCTCGATCTCGACCAGCAGATCGGTGTCGGCCAGCCGGATCCGGTCCCCGGTGGTCGGGCCGAACAGGTCGGCGTACGCGGCACGCGAGATCTCAGGCATCGAGGGCACCTCCGGTCTCCCCACGCAGTCCGGGCACGACCCGGGCCCCGGCGAGCGGTACGAGTTCGACGTCGACGGGGATCCCGGGCTCGAAGCGGACGGCGGTGCCGGCGGCGACGTTCAGCCGTCTGCCGTGCGCGGCGGCGCGGTCGAACTCCAGTCCGGGGTTGGCCTCGGCGAAGTGGTAGTGGGAGCCGACCTGGACGGGCCGGTCGGCGGCGTTGAGGACGGTGAGCCGGGTGACCTCGCGGCCCTCGTTGAAGACGATCGGGTCCTCGGCGAACAGGAACTCTCCGGGAATCATCGCGGCCTCCCGGGTCAGACGATCGGGTCGTGGACGGTGACGAGTTTCGTCCCGTCGGGAAAGGTCGCCTCGACCTGGACGTCGTGGATCATCTCCGGGATGCCCTCCATGACGTCGTCGCGGGTGAGCAGCTTGCGCCCGGAGGACATCAGCTCGGCGACGGTACGGCCGTCCCGGGCGCCCTCCAGGATGTGCGAGGTGATCAGCGCGACGGCCTCGGGGTGGTTGAGCCGCAGCCCGCGCGCCCGGCGCTTCTCGGCGACGTCGGCCGCGACATGGATCAGCAGCCTCTCCTGCTCGTGCGGGGTCAGTTGCACGTCCCACCTCACTCCCTCGCTCCGGACCGTGCGGGGCCCGGCGACCGCGGCCACGAGGAAAACCCCTGGTGGCGTGGATGGGCAGGCTAGTTGGACCGCATTTCACCCACGTAAACCGAACGGATCTCCCCCACCCGTCGTCCCGGCCCCGCGCCGGGCCCCTGCCCCCGGACCCCCGACGGCACCGACGGGCGGCCCCGTGGCCCCCCGCTCCGAGCCGCTCGACCGCACCCCGCCCGCCACGGCACCGGCGGTCCCCCGCCCACCGCCACGGACCGTATACGGCGCCGTGAGGCCCACAGGGCGGCCCACGAGCCCCGACGCCGGTCGGTGCCCCCCAAGAGCTACGAAGGGTTCGCGCGCCGGTGTTCGGCCGTGAGAGTGAAGCGTTCGTGTTCGCGGGGCAGGGGCGCGACCTCGTGGGCGGCGGAGAGCGCGGCGACCGCTCGCTCCTCCGCCGGCGCGTCCAGGGCGTCCAGGCGTTCCAGGTCGGCCGCGGAGACCAGGGCGATCAACGGCTTGCCGTGGCGGGTGACGACCACTCGTTCGCCGGCGTACACCACGCGGTTGATCAGGTCGGCGAGTTCAGCCCTGGCTTGTGTCACCGGAATCTCGTAGGCCATGGCCCCAGTCTAACGTGACGTACGTCCTGTACATTTTTTACGGACGCACCGTCACCGATGGAGGGGGGACGCCGGGATGGTTCCCGAGCTGCCGCCGCTGCCCGCGCTGACCCGGGCCGAGGCCGAGCTGATCGACCGTTATCTCGACGTCGTCGACCAGCTCGGCCGGATCAACCCCGCGCACCACGGGGACACGTACCGCGGACTGCGGGCCGCCCAGGCGCTGGTGGCCCGCGCGGCCGAGCTGCGGGACGCGCTGACGCTCATGCACCAGCGCGGCGAGAGCGAGATGCACGCGCCCACGCTCGCGCGGGCGCTGCGCGTCCTGGACGGGGAGCGCCGTACCGCGCGGGTCACGCTGCCGCCGCGCTCGGACAGTTGACGGGGGACCGTACGGACCGGTCCGTCCGCGCCCCGGACGCGACGCGCGGGCGGGACACGAAACGCACCAGACGGGTTACCCCCGTACGGCGTATTCGCACCTCCGGTCGAGAGCCCGTCGCACTTGCGCACGCGCCCCTCCCCGAGGGCGGAAGAGAGGGTTCCGGCGCAGGTCCGGGGCCCTTTGGCGCCCTTGACACCTGATACGGCATCAGGGTGTCCACCCGAACGGGTGAGTGGTGAGTAACCCCACAAATCCCCGATTCCATTGGGATTTTCGGACATCCGTGAGTCAAGATCCCTGTCTGACGACAAGCCCCCGCCACAAGCGGCGGGGCGGTCCGGGCGGACGCCGAGTCCTGCCGCCGCCCGGATGACCGGTCGACAGGAGTGCATCGGCAGGAGTGGAGGACCCAAGCACGACGGGTCGCCGGGACGGTCACGCCATGACCGGGCCGAGCAGCCCTTGGGGTGAAGCCGCAACCGCGGCCGGGCAACTTCGCCAGCCCGAATCCGACAGGTCATCCTTCACAGGCGGCTGACGAAGGGTTGCGCATGACTGCGCTGAATCGTGTCCCGTCGCTCATGGCCCGGGCCGGCACGGCCTCGGCTTTCGCCATCGCCGCCGTCGGCGGTTCGATCGTGGTGCCGGGTGTCGCATCGGACGCCGCGGCCGCCACACCGGCGACGAAGGCGCTCCAGATCGCCGCGTCGAAGAAGGGTGCTCCCTACAAGTACGGCGCCACCGGGCCGAAGCGGTTCGACTGCTCCGGGCTGACGCAGTATTCGTACAAGAAGGCGGGCAAGAAGCTGCCGCGTACGGCCGCCCAGCAGTACAACAAGACGCGCCACATCTCGGCGTCCGGCCGCAAGGCCGGTGACCTCGTGTTCTTCCACTCGGGGTCGAGCGTCTACCACGTGGGCATCTACGCGGGTAAGGGCAAGATCTGGCACTCCCCCAAGACGGGGGACGTGGTGAAGCTCCAGAAGATCTGGACCAAGAGCGTCTGGTACGGGCGGGTGCGCTGAGTCGCGGGGTGGTGCCGGCGTCCCTGAGGCGCCGTCACCGCCCCGGGCTCTCGCCCTCCAGGGGGGCGGCCACCGCCACGCCCGCGACCGGCTCCGGCCGGATCTGCCACGGGAGGTGGACGGTGACCGTCTTGCCGCCCTCGCGCGTGGGGCGCACCCCGAGCTTTCCGCCGCACTCGGCGGTCAGCCAGCGAATGATCACCATGCCTCGGCCGTTGTCCTGCTGGACGGCGGCCGGCAGTCGTCTGGGGAAGCGCGGATGGCTGTCGGTGACCCCGATGCGCAGTTCCTCGTCACGCCCGAGCGCCAGGTCCACCGTGAAGGTGGGTGACTGGCCGAACGTGTGCTGTACGGCGTTGGTGGCGAGTTCGGAGACGATGAGCCGGATGGTGTCGGCGGCCTCCGAGTCGGCCGGCAGGCCCCATTCCCCGAGGGTGTCGGCCACGAAGCCGCGGGCCGTGGAGACCGAGGCGGGATCGCTCGGCAGAGTGACGGATGCTTCCAGATGGTCTGCCATGGCGACGTCGTCCCTTTCCCACGGGACCGGGGACCCGACACGGTGCGGATGGTTCGAGTACGGTCCCGGACTGGTGCTTCGTCGCCAGACTGCCACCAGCGGACCGGTCACGGGGGCGATCCACCAAGATATGCATATATCTGTCGCCCGATGCGGTGAACTCTGCCGGGGCGGACCGTGCGGGGGCGTCCCGTGCGGAGTAAGGAGGAGCCCATGCAGCACGGTCCCGCGGTGCGCCGCCGGAAACTGGGCGCCGAACTGCGCACCCTGCGCACCCGGGCGGGCCTCACCAGCGGCGAGGCGGCCCGGCTCGTGGGCTGGCACCAGTCGAAGGTGAGCCGTATCGAGACGGGCACCAGCGGTGCGAAACCGGCCGATGTGCGGTTACTGCTCGACGCCTACGGCGTGACCGATCCCCGGCTGCGGGAACTGATGCTCGCCCTGGCCGGCGCGGACGGCGGCGAGGGGGAGCGCGACCACTGGTGGCACGCCTACCGCGGCATCCTGCCGCCCGCCTACCGGGACTTCATCAGCCTGGAGTCGCAGGCCACCGCGATGCGCACCCTGGAGACGACGGTGGTGCCGGGCCTGCTCCAGACCCCCGGGTACGCCCGCGCGGTCACCCGCGCCGCCGTGGAGGGCGTCGACGAGGCCCAGCTCGACCGGCTGGTGGAGGTACGGCTGGCCCGGCAGGACGTCCTGCACGGAAGCCCGCCGATGGGGCTGAGCGCGGTGCTGGACGAGGCGGTGCTGCGGCGTCAGGTGGGCGGCCGCGAGGTGATGGCGGAGCAGCTCCACCGGCTGGTGGAGGCGGCGCGCCTGCCCCATGTGCGGCTCCAGGTACTGCCGTTCGCCGCCGGAGCGCACATCGGCGTCACCGGACCTTTCGTCATCTTCTCGTTTTCGAGCGCTTCCGATCTGGATGTGGTTGTTCTCGACCACTTGACGAGTAGCCTCTATCTCGAACGGAAAGAAGACCTCGAGGCGTACACGGAAGCCTTCAACGCCCTCCGGGCGCACGCGCTTTCGCCCGAGGACACCCTCCAACACCTCTCCGCGCTGGCCCACGGCGCGTAAGGAGGCACCATGACGGCACTGCCCCGGAACGTCCCCTGTCACACCGACCCCGGCCACCTGCCCGGGGTGCGCTGGCTGCGCAGCAGCTACAGCACCGGAGCCAACAACTGCGTCGAGACCGCCCGGCCGGCCGCGGGGCCATGGGCCGGACTGCTCGCCGTACGCGACTCCAAGGACCCGGCCGGGCCCGCCCTGCTCTTCTCCCCCGAGAGCTGGTCGGGTTTCACCGCCGCGTTCCGCTGACCGACCCCTCACCGACCGCCCTTGTGACCGACCCCAGGTCCGTCACCGGCGACGCACGGCCGTGTCACGCCGACTCATGGCCGCGTCTCGTCGATCACCCGTACAGCGCGTTCCAGCTCGGCCCCGGAGAGGTCCGCGCGGGCCGTCAGCCTGAGGCGTGAGACGCCGTCGGGCACGGAGGGCGGACGGAAGCAGCCCACGGCCAGTCCGGCCGAACGGCAGTCCGCCGCCCACCGTACGGCCTTCTCCGGGGACGGGGCGCGCACGGAGACCACCGCGGCGTCCGGCCGCACCGCCTCCAGGCCCGCCGCCGTCAGCCGGGCGTACAGCTCGTCCGCCACCGCACGCGCGCGTGCCGCCCGCTCCGGCTCGCGGCGCAGCAGCCGCAGCGCGGCGAGGGCCGCGCCGGCCGCCGCCGGGGCGAGACCGGTGTCGAAGATGAACGTCCGGGCCGCGTTGACCAGATGGTCGATTACGCGCGCGGGCCCGAGCACGGCGCCGCCCTGGCTGCCCAGCGACTTGGAGAGCGTGACCGTGACGACCACGTCCTCGGCGCCCGCCAGCCCCACCGCGTACGGGGCGCCCCGGCCGCCGTCGCCGAGGACGCCGAGGCCGTGCGCGTCGTCGACGACCAGTCCGGCCCCGTGCGCCCGGCAGGCGGCCGCGAGGGCGGCCAGCGGGGCGGCGTCGCCGTCGACCGAGAAGACCGTGTCGGAGACCGCCACGGCGGGTCCGTCGTGGGTGCCGAGCGCCTTGCGCACGGCGTCGGGGTCGGCGTGCGCCACCACCTGGGTGGTGCCCCGGGCCAGCCGGCAGCCGTCGATGAGGGAGGCGTGGTTGCCCGCGTCGGAGACGATCAGTGAACCGTGCGGGGCGAGCGCGGTGACCGCGGCGAGGTTGGCCGCGTACCCGGAGGAGAAGACCAGCGCGGCCTCGACACCGCAGAAGTCCGCGAGTTCCCGCTCCAGTTCGCCGTGGAGTTCGGTGGTGCCGGTGACCAGGCGCGAGCCGGTCGCGCCGCCGCCCCAGGTCCGGGCGGCGGCCGCGGCGCCCTCGGTGACCTCCGGGTGGCGGGCGAGGCCGAGGTAGTCGTTGCTGGCGAGATCGAGCAGCGGCGACTCGGCCGGCCGCGGCCGCAGGGTCCGTACGAGGCCCGCCCGGCGGCGCAGTTCCGCCTGCTCGTCGATCCAGCCGAACGCCATGGCTCCTCCGGGGCTTTCGTCGATCCGGGGCTCATACGGATCGATCCAGGGCTTTTGTAGATAGCGGACAGACACTAGTCGCAGCGACCGCTACCCACGGTGTGGCAATACCCACACCTCGAACGGGGTGTGTTGTGTGATCCCTACCTTGGCCCGAGGCGGGTCCGTAGGACAGGATCGGCTCTCATGGACCTGCTGAACACGCTGGTGGACAAGGGGCTTCGGCGCGAGCTGCCGACCCGCGAGGAAGCCCTGGCCGTCCTCGCCACTTCCGACGACGACGTGCTGGACGTGGTGGCCGCGGCCGGGAAGGTGCGCCGCCACTGGTTCGGGCGACGGGTGAAACTGAACTACCTCATCAACATGAAGTCGGGGCTGTGCCCCGAGGACTGCTCCTACTGCTCCCAGCGGCTCGGCTCCACCGCCGGGATCCTCAAGTACACCTGGCTGAAGCCGGACGAGGCGTCCGAGGCCGCGGCGGCGGGGCTCGCCGGGGGCGCCAAGCGGGTGTGCCTGGTGGCGTCCGGGCGCGGCCCGACGGACCGGGACGTGGACCGGGTCTCGGCGACCATCAAGACCATCAAGGACCAGAACGAGGGCGTCGAGGTGTGCGCCTGCCTCGGCCTGCTCTCCGAGGGCCAGGCCGAGCGGCTGCGCGAGGCGGGCGCGGACGCCTACAACCACAACCTGAACACCTCCGAGGCGACCTACGGGGACATCACGACCACCCACACGTACGCCGATCGGGTGGACACGGTGCGCAAGGCGCACGCGGCGGGGCTCTCGGCGTGCTCCGGTCTGATCGCCGGTATGGGCGAGTCGGACGAGGACCTGGTGGACGTGGTCTTCTCGCTGCGCGAGCTGGACCCGGACTCGGTGCCGGTCAACTTCCTCATCCCGTTCGAGGGCACCCCGCTGGCCAAGGAGTGGAACCTCACCCCGCAGCGCTGTCTGCGCATCCTGGCGATGGTCCGGTTCGTCTGCCCGGACATCGAGGTCCGGATCGCGGGCGGCCGCGAGGTCCATCTGCGCACGCTCCAGCCGCTCGCCCTGCACCTGGCCAACTCGATCTTCCTCGGCGACTACCTCACCAGTGAGGGCCAGGCGGGCAAGGCCGACCTGGAGATGATCGCGGACGCCGGGTTCGAGGTGGAGGGCACGGGCGAGGTGACCCTGCCGGAGCACCGGGCGGCGAGGGCCGGGGGCGGCGGGTGCGGGTCACACGCGGAGGCCGGCGGGTGCGGTGGTTCCGCTGGGTGCGGGTCGCACGACGAGGGCGGTGCGTGCGGATCGCACGGGGGCGGTGGTGTGTGCGGGTCCGTGCCGGCCGCGGCCCCTGCTCCCGACAAGGCAGCCGCCGCCGTCGCCACGGCTGCGGAGCCCGTCGTCGGCGAGGCGCGTCCCGACCTGGTCGCCGTACGCCGTCGGGGCACCGGAACGGACCTCGCGCCCAATGCCTGAACTGCCCGTCACCGAGCTGCTGGAGCTGGACCGGCGGCATGTGTGGCATCCCTACGGTCCGATGCCGGGCCGGGCCGAACCGCTCGTCGTGGAGTCGGCGAGCGGGGTCCGGCTCCGCCTCGCGGACGGCTCGGGCGAGCTGGTCGACGGCATGTCGTCCTGGTGGTCGGCGATCCACGGCTACAACCACCCGGTGCTCAACGAGGCCGCGCGCGAGCAGCTCGGCCGGATGAGCCATGTGATGTTCGGCGGGCTCACCCACGAGCCCGCCGTACGGCTGGCGAAGCACCTTGTCGACATGTCGCCCGAGGGTCTTGAGCATGTGTTCCTCGCCGACTCGGGGTCCGTGTCGGTCGAGGTCGCGGTGAAGATGTGCCTCCAGTACTGGCGTTCGCTCGGCCGTCCGGCCAAGCGGCGGCTGCTGACCTGGCGGGGCGGCTACCACGGCGACACCTGGCAGCCGATGTCGGTGTGCGACCCGGACGGCGGGATGCACGACCTGTGGACCGGGGTGCTGCCGCGCCAGGTCTTCGTGGACGCGCCGCCCACGGAGTACGACGAGGAGTACGCCGAGCTGCTGCGGTCCGCGATCGAGCGGCACGCCGACGAACTGGCCGCGGTGATCGTGGAGCCGGTGGTGCAGGGCGCGGGCGGGATGCGGTTCCACTCCCCCGGGTATCTGCGGGTGCTGCGCGAGGCGTGCGACGCGCACGACGTCCTGCTGGTGTTCGACGAGATCGCGACCGGGTTCGGCCGTACGGGCGCGCTGTTCGCGGCGGGGCACGCGGCGGTGACGCCGGATGTGATGTGCCTCGGCAAGGCGCTGACCGGCGGCTATCTGACGATGGCGGCGACGCTGTGCACCACGCGGGTGGCCGACGGGATCTCGCGGGGCGAGGTGCCGGTGCTGGCGCACGGCCCGACGTTCATGGGCAATCCGCTGGCGGCGGCCGTCGCCTGCGCCTCGGTCGAACTGCTGCTCGGCCAGGACTGGCTCGCGGAGGTCAAGCGGATCGAGTCGGGCCTGCGGGAGGGGCTGGCGCCGGCCGCCGACCTGCCCGGGGTGCGCGACGTCCGGGTCCTGGGCGCGATCGGCGTCGTCCAGCTCGACCACGAGGTGGACATGCGGGCCGCCACGGCGGCGGCCGTACGGGAGGGCGTGTGGCTGCGCCCCTTCCGCGACCTGGTGTACACGATGCCGCCGTACGTCACCGGTGACGTCGATGTGGCCCGGATCGCGCGCGCGGTGTGCGCGGCCGCGCGGGAGGGATGACCATGCCGATCCTGGTGATCACGGGGACGGGCACGGAGGTCGGCAAGACCGTCACGACGGCGGCCGTCGCCGCCTCCGCGCTCGCGGCGGGCCGTACGGTCGCCGTCCTCAAGGCCGCGCAGACCGGCGTACGGCCGGACGAGCGGGGCGACGCGGACGAGGTCGCGCGGCTCGCGGGTGCGGTGACGACGGCCGAACTGGCCCGCTATCCCGAGCCGTTGGCGCCCGGGACGGCGGCCCGGCGGGCGGGCATGACGCCGGTGCGGCCGTACGACGTGGTGCAGGCGGCGCACAAGCTGGCCGTGGAGCACGACTTGGTGCTGGTCGAGGGCGCGGGCGGTCTCCTCGTCCGCTTCGACGAGGCGGGCGGCACACTGGCCGACGCGGCGGAGGCCCTGCGGGCACCGGTGCTGGTGGTGGCGACGGCGGGCCTCGGCACCCTCAACACCACCGAGCTGACGGCCCGTGAACTACGGCGTCGTGGCCTGGAGTTGCTCGGCGTGGTGATCGGCGGCTGGCCCGACTCCCCCGACCTGGCGATGCGCTGCAACGTCACCGACCTCCCGGAGGTCGCGGCCGCCCCCCTGCTGGGCGCGATCCCGATGGGCGTGGGCACACTCCCGCCCCCCGAGTTCCGCACCGAGGCCCCGACCTGGCTGGCCCCCCGCCTGGACGGCAACTGGGATGCGGACGCGTTCCGCCGCCGCGCGACGAACGGGCCGAGGGCGGACTGACCGCCGGGCTCGGCGGAGCGGGCGGGGGCTCCACGCGACGTGGGGCGGTCAAGCACCGCCCCACGCCCCCATACCGGCGGCCGGACCGCGGCGGCCTCACCCCGGAGCACCCCTCGGGCAACCCACCGGACCGGACCCGCCGACGGCCGGTGCCGACGTCGCGCAGCGCCGGGCTCGCCGACGCGGACGCAGCTCGGCATGGCACGCGGAGGGCAGGTAGCGCACACCACCCGGCACCCGCGGCGTGCGATGCGGATGCCACCGGGCCGCCCCGGCGCGGGCGGGGGGGCTCCACGCGGCGTGGGCGGTCAAGTACCGCCCCACCCCCCGTACCGGTGGCCGGACCACGGCGGCCTCGCCCTGGAGCACCCCTCGGGCAACCCAAACCCGACCCGCCGACGCGGACGCGGCTCGGCATGGCACGCGGGGCGGTCAGGTGCCCCGCACGGACCGATACCCGAGGCCCGTCCCGTGCGGGCGGCGGCGGCGCGGCGTCGTAGCCGGTGACCGGTGCGCGCGCCGCCCCCGTACTCAGGGCCGGGACCGTCGCGCGTTGCCGCAGGGCTCCCCGGCGGGGCCCGTTCCCTGGCGGTGAGGTGTCGTGGGGCTCTACGGGGGAGACTGAGGGTAAGGCTCGTCGTCCTCGGGTGGAGGTTGTCATGGCGAGACGGTCCGATGCCGCCGTGCATCATCCGGTGTTCGCCCGTTGGTATGCCCGGTTCAGTGTCGCCGCCGAGACGCGGGGCGGGCTGGGTGTCGTGCGGGAGCGGTTGCTCGGTGGGCTGGCCGGGCGGGTCATCGAGGTGGGGGCCGGGAACGGGATGAACTTCTCGCACTATCCCGGTGCCGTCAGCGAGGTCGTCGCCATCGAGCCGGAGGGGCGGTTGCGGGAGCTGGCGCGGGAGGCCGCCCTGCGTGCCGAGGTGCCCGTGGACGTGGTGCCGGGGGTGGCGGAGGCACTGCCGGTCAAGAGCGAGGCGTTCGACGCGGCCGTGGTGTCGTTGGTGCTGTGCAGTGTGCGGGACGTGCCGCGCGTGCTCGGGGAGTTGCGGCGGGTGCTGCGGCCCGGGGGCGAGGTGCGGTTCCTCGAACACGGGCCGGGTGGCGGGCGGGCGATGCGGTTCACGCAGCGCGCGCTGGACCGTACGGTGTGGCCCCCGCTCGTCGGCGGCTGTCATCTCACCCGGGACACGGTGTCCGCCCTGCGGGACGCGGGGTTCACGCTCGGGCCGTACCGGCGGATCACACTGCCGGAGGAGGGGCCGAGGCTGCCGTACTCGTACTGTGTGCTCGGAAGCGCGGTGCGGCCCTCATAGGCTCCAGCGGCGCAGTTCGCGGGCGATGTCCTGGACGCCCGCCTCGCCGCTCGCGACCAACTGGGCCAGGGCCCGGACCTGTTCGGGCGTGGTGGCGACCTTCAGACCGCTGGCGACGAGATAGGCGTACGCCACGGCAACCGCGAAGAGCGCGTTGGACCGCTCCAACGCCGGTACGTGGATGAGGAGTTGGAGGAGGGACGCGGCACGGGCGGCGGGGTCGTCGTAGACGGGGACGTCGAAGATCTCGGCCTGGTGGCGGGCGACCGCCGCGACCAGGGCGCCCCAGTCGGTGACCTGGGGGTCCCCCGGGGTGCGCTGTTCGGCGAGCATGAGGAGCCAGGCGAGGTCGATGCGGAGATCGTTCAAGGGATCAGCGACGACCTTCGCGCGCGCCGCCCTCGCGTTCCGCGCCGAACTCCTCCGCGAAGACGCCCTCGTACCGCTTCATGAAATCGGCCGCGGCCTCCACGAAGGTGTGGCCGACCTCGCCCGCGTCCCGTCTGACCAGCTCCTCGATGTAGCGGTTGACGCTCATGCCGCGGGCCGTGGCCCGCTCCCGGGCGGCCTGGGCCGTGCCCTCGTCCACGCGTACGTTGAGCTGGGTCTTCGCCATACCTCGACGCTAGCGCCGGGACGCTAGCAGTCGCAAGGGCGCACCGGAATCGAAAAGCGATACCGGCTGTGCGCCGGGTCACACTACCCTCGGCCGGACAGACGGGAAGAAGCGAGCCGAACCAGTCCGCGTGAGCGAGGAGGCTGTTTTGTCCACACCTGCTGCGGGGCCCGCCCCCGGTCCGGCCCCGGCACCCGCCCCGGCCGACGGGCCCGCCGCCCGCGCCCGCGCGCTGACCAAGGCGTACGGCTCGGGCGAGACGGCCGTGCTCGCGCTGGACTCGGTGGACGTGGCCATCGCGCGCGGCCGGTTCACCGCCGTCATGGGTCCCTCGGGTTCCGGCAAGTCCACGCTGATGCACTGTCTGGCGGGTCTGGACACCGTCTCGGCCGGTCAGGTGTGGATCGGCGACACCGAGATCACCGGTCTGAAGGACCGGGAGCTGACGCGGCTGCGGCGCGACCGGATCGGGTTCATGTTCCAGTCGTTCAACCTGATCCCGACGCTGAACGCGCTGGAGAACATCACCCTGCCCATGGACATCGCCGGGCAGAAGCCCGATCCGGAGTGGCTGGACCGGATCATCGACACGCTCGGACTGCGCGAACGGCTGAAGCACCGGCCGGCGCAGCTCTCCGGCGGCCAGCAGCAGCGGGTCGCCTGCGCCCGCGCGCTCGCCTCCCGCCCCGAGCTGATCTTCGCCGACGAGCCGACCGGCAACCTGGACTCACGGGCCGGCCTCGAAGTGCTCGGCTTCCTGCGCGAGGCCGTGGACAGCCTGGGCCAGACGGTCGTCATGGTCACCCACGACCCGAACGCCGCCGCCCACTCCGACCTGGTGCTCTATCTCGCCGACGGCCGGATCGTGGACGAGATGGCCGAGCCCACGGCGGAGGCGGTGCTGGAGCGGATGCGTCGCTTCTCCGGGAGCGGCGCCCGATCCGGCGCCTCCGAGGAGTGACCCGGTGCTGAAGGCCACCCTCAGGAGTTTCCTCGCGCACAAGGGGCGGCTGCTCCTCTCGGCGCTCGCCGTGGTGCTGTCCGTGGCGTTCGTCGCGGGCAGCCTGATCTTCTCGGACACGGTGACCCGTACCTTCGACCGGCTCTTCGCGTCGACGGCGGCGGACGTCTCCATCGAGCCGAAGGACGATCTGACCTCGTCCGTGCCGACCGGCGCCGTCCAGACCCTGCCCGCCTCCCTCGCCGCCGAGGTGGCCCGCGTCGACGGGGTCGCGGCGGCCCGCCCGGACGTGGGCGTGCAGAACATCACGGTCGTCGACAGCGAGAACGAGTCGGTGGGGCCGACCACCGGCGCCCCCACCATCGCCGCCGACTGGAACGTCACCGACCGCAGCCCCGTACGGCTCACCTCGGGGCGCGCCCCGCGCGGGGACGGCGAGGCGCTGCTCGACGCGGACACCGCCGACAAGAAGCACGTGGACATCGGCGACACGCTCACCGTGATGGCCCAGCCGGGCACCTTCCGCGTCGAGATCGTCGGCATCGCCACCTTCCGCACCACCAACCCGGGTTCGGCCCTGGTCTTCCTCGACCCGAAGGCCGCCCCCGCCCTGCTGCTGGGCTCGGCGGACCTGGCGACCGGCGTCTCCGTGGACGCGGCGCCGGGCGTGACCGACGCCGAGCTGAAGCGCCGGGTGAGCGCCGCGCTCGGCCCGGGGCCGTACGAGGTGCGCACGGCCGACGAGCAGGCGAAGTCGTCGGCGGAGTCCCTGGGCGGGTTCCTCGACGTGATCAAGTACGTGATGCTCGGTTTCGCCGGGATCTCGGTGCTCGTGGGCGTCTTCCTGATCGTCAACACGTTCTCGATGCTGATCGCCCAGCGCACCCGCGAACTGGGCCTGCTGCGCGCCCTGGGCGCCGACCGCCGTCAGGTGCGGCGCTCGGTGCTCACCGAGGCGGTGCTGCTCGGTCTGGTCGGTTCGACGCTGGGCCTCGCGGCCGGCATCGGGCTCGCCGCCGGGCTGATCCGGCTGATGAGCGCGTTCGGCATGAACCTCAAGACCACGGAGATGGTCGTCGGCTGGGGCACCCCGGTGGCGGCCTACGCCGTCGGCGTCGGCGTCACCTTCGTGGCGGCCTATCTCCCGGCCCGGCGCGCGGCCGCCGTCTCGCCGATGGCAGCCCTCGCGGACGCCGATGTGGCGGGCGTGGGACGGCCGTTGAAGGTCCGCGCGGTGGTCGGTTCGGTCCTCGGGGCGCTCGGCGCGGCCGCGCTGGCGGGCTGCGCGGTCTCCTCGCGTACGGCGTCGGCGGCCTCCCTGCTGGGGCTGGGCGTCGTGCTGACCCTGGTCGCGACCGTCGTCGCGGGCCCGCTGCTGGTGCGTCCGGTGATCCGGGTGCTGGGCGGGGCCTTCCCCGCCCTGTTCGGCACGGTCGGGCGGATGAGCCAGCGCAACGCCCTGCGCAACCCGCGCCGCACCGGTGCCACGGCGGCCGCGCTCATGGTCGGCCTGGCCCTGGTGGGCGGCATGTCGGTGGCGAGCGCCTCGATGTCGAAGTCCTTCGACCAGCAGATCGACGACACGCTCGGCGCGGACTTCGTGGTCCAGAACGCCAACTACACGCCGTTCTCCCAGGAGGTCACGGACGCGGTGCGCGGCACCGACGGCGTCGGCCTCGTCGTACGGCAGCGGTTCGCGCCGGTCGCCGTCCGGCTGCCGGACGGCGACCGGGTCGAGACGACCGCCGCCGGGTACGACGACGGGGTCGACGACGTCGCCCATGTCACCTACGCGGCGGGCGACTCGGCGGCCGCGCTGGCCGAGGGCGCGATCGGCATGGACGCCGACTTCGCCGAGGACCACGGCGTACGGATCGGCAGCGTGCTCCCGGTCGAGTTCCCGGGCGGCCGCAAGACCGAGCTGAAGGTGACCGCGCTCACCGACCAGGACGCCGCCGACGGGTTCGGGATGCAGGGCGGACTGTTCTTCGGGATCGCGACCGTCGAGAAGTACGTGCCCGGCGGCCAGGACTCCGCGCTGTACGTGAACGCGGCGGGCGACGGCGGCGCCGATCAGCTACGGCCCCGGCTGGAGCGGACCCTCGACGCGTACCCGCAGGTGCAGGCGCGCGACCAGGCCGACTACAAGAAGCTGGTGCACGACCAGATCGCCGTCCTGCTGTACCTCGTGTACGCGCTGCTCGGGCTGGCCATCGTCATCGCGGTGCTCGGCGTGGTCAACACCCTGGCGCTGTCGGTGGTCGAGCGGACCCGGGAGATCGGGCTGCTGCGGGCCATCGGTCTCGGCCGGCGGCAACTGCGCCGGATGATCCGGCTGGAGTCGGTCGTCATCGCCGTCTTCGGCGCCGTCCTCGGGCTCGCGCTGGGCCTGGTGTGGGGCGTGTGCATACAGCAGGTACTGGCGCTCCAGGGCATGAAAGCCCTGGCCGTCCCGTGGGGCACTGTGGTCGCGGTGGTGATCGGCTCGGGGATCGTCGGAGTCGTGGCAGCGTTGCTCCCGGCGATGCGTGCATCCCGCATGAATGTGCTGGCGGCCATCGCCCACGAATGATGGAATCGCGACGAATGCTCAAGTCGGTTGCCACCGAGGAGAGTTCATGTCGTCGCGTCCGTTCCGGTTCGGGGTCAACCTGGTCGAGCCCTCGCCCGCCGCCGAGTGGCGCGCCAAGTGCCGCCGAGCGGAGGCCCTCGGCTACGACGTCCTGGCGGTCCCCGACCATCTGGGGATGCCCGCGCCGTTCCCCGCGCTGATCGCGGCCGCCGAGGCCACCGAGCGGCCCCGGCTCGGCACGTCCGTGCTCAACGCCGGGTTCTGGAACCCGGCGTTGCTGGCCCGCGAGGTGGCCACCACGGACGCGCTGACCGGCGGCCGGCTCGAACTGGGCCTCGGCACCGGGTATGTGCGCGACGAGCATGAGGCGGCGGGGCTGCCGTGGGGGTCGCCGGGCGAGCGGGTGGACCGGCTGCGGCACACGGTGGAGGAGCTGGACCGGCTCCTCGGCTCGGACGGCTTCCGGCCCCGGCCGGTGCAGGAACCGCGCGTGCCGGTCCTGATCGGCGCCAACGGCGACCGGATGCTGAAGCTGACCGCCGAGCACGCCGACATCGCCTCCTTCACCGGCCGGTTTCTGGTGCCGGGCAGCACCTCGGGGCAGCTCGCCCCGATCTCGGCGGAGCGGCTCGACGAGCGGGTGGCGCGCTACCGGGAGCTGGCGCGGGGGCGCAAGGAGGAGGCGGAGCTGAACCTCCTGATCCACTGGGTGATCGTCACCGAGGACCGGGAGGCCGCCGTGCACGGCCTCATGGACCGGATCCCCGACCTCACCCTCGAACAGGCGATGGAGCTGCCCATCCTGCTGGTCGGCACCGAGCGGGAGATCGCCGCGCAGGTGCTGGCGCAGCGGGAGCGGTACGGCTTCTCGTACCTCACCGTGCTGGAGCCGTTCATGGAGGACTTCGCACCGGTGATCGCGGAGTTGCGGGGGCGCTGACACCGGGCGGACGACATCCGGGCGCGGGCCGGCCACTGGCCGGCTGCCGTCCGGTCGCCGTCCGGATGCTGGAATTCCGGGTCCGGGCGGGGGCCGCGTGATGGGATCGCCGTATGTCTGATCTGCGGATACGGGCCGCGACGCCCGACGACCTGGACACCGTGCTGGCCTTCTGGAAGAGCGCCGCCGAGGGGACGAGCATCAGCGACGACCCCGGCGGTGTGGAGCGGCTGGTCGCGCGCGATCCCGAGGCGCTGCTCCTCGCCGAGCTGGACGGCGAGCTGGCCGGCACGGTGATCGCCGGATTCGACGGCTGGCGGTGCCATCTGTACCGCCTGGCGGTACATCCGGAGCGCCGCCGTCGCGGGATCGGGTCGGCGCTGCTGGCCGCCGCCGAGGAGCGCTTCGTCCGGCTGGGCGGGCGCCGCGGGGACGCGATGGTGCTCACCCGCAACGAGACGGCCCACCATGCCTGGCACGCGGCGGGGTACACGCCCGAGGAGCGGTGGCGGCGCTGGACGAAGCCGCTCACGGACTGACGGCCGGGCCCATCACCGGCCGACCGACCGGCTACTTTGCCGATCCTTTACTATAAGGGAGCCGTACGCCGTACGGCTCCCTGACGTCTTGACATGAAAGGTGTGAGCGTCCGCCCATGGGCGAGCCTCCCAGTAGCAGCACACGCCGTACGACCGGTACGAGCCGTACGAGCTGTACGCGACATCGCGCGTTCCTCCCCGCCCTGCCCGATCATGGGACGGAGGTGACCCGATGACGGAAGTGCTTCTGCTGCTGGCGGCGATCCTGCTGTCGTTCGCGTGCGGCGCGTTCGTCGCCGCCGAGTTCTCGCTGACCACCGTCGAGCGCAGTGAGCTGGAGCGGGCGGCCGAGCGCGGCGAGCGCGGCGCGGCCGGTGCCCTCAAGGCCGTGCGCGGCCTCACCTTCCAGCTCTCCGGCGCCCAGCTCGGCATCACCGTCACCAACCTGGTGGTCGGCATGCTGGCCGAGCCGTCGATCGCCAAGCTGATCTCCGGGCCGCTGGAGTCGGCCGGGCTGTCGAGCGGCGCGTCGAGTTCGGTGGCGCTGCTGCTGGGCACGGCCCTGTCGACGGTGTTCCTGATGGTCGTCGGCGAGCTGGTGCCCAAGAACTGGGCGATCTCCTCCCCGCTGGCGGTCGCCAAGACCGTGGGCAACGGCCAGCGCTGGTTCAGCGCCGCCTTCCGGCCGTTCATCACCCATCTCAACAACACCGCGAACCGGATCGTGCGCCGCTTCGGCGTGGAGCCCACCGAGGAACTGGCCGCCGCGCGCGGCCCGCAGGAGCTGGCGGCGCTGGCCCGGCACTCCGCCCGGGAGGGCGCCCTGGAGGCGGACACCGCCGAGCTGTTCGTGCGCACCCTGAACCTGGCCGACCTCACCGCGGAGAACGTGATGACCCCGCGCGTCCAGGTCATCGCCCTCGACGCCCAGGCGACCTGCGAGGACGTGGCGAACGCGACCCGGGCGACCGGCCTGTCCCGCTTCCCCGTCTACCGCGGCACGCTGGACGCCGTCGTCGGCACCGCGCACATCAAGGACGCCCTCGCCGTGACGTCCGGGCGCCGGCCGCGCGTGCCCGTCTCGGAGATCATGCGCGAACCCCTGCTGGTCCCCGAGTCGCTGACCGTGGACCGGCTGCTCGACCGGCTGTCCGGCAAGCGGACCATGGCGGTCGTCATCGACGAGTACGGCGGTACGGCGGGCGTGGCCACGCTGGAGGACATCGTCGAGGAGGTCGTCGGCGAGGTCCGCGACGAGCACGACCCGCACGAGACGCCCGACCTGGCCCCCGCGGGCACCGACGACACCGGGCGCACCCTGTACTCGGCCGACGGCGCCGCCCGCACCGACCAGCTCGCGCGCGTGGGCCTCGCGGCGCCCGAGGGGCCGTACGAGACGCTGGCCGGTCTGGTGGCCACCGAGCTGGGCCGGATACCGGCCGTCGGCGACACCGTCGAGGTCGCCGGCTGGCGGATGGACGTGGTGGACGCGTCCGGACGCCGGGCGGCGCGGGTGCTGCTGCACGCGCCGCTCGCCGACGACCACGACCACGACAGGCATCACGACGGCCGTGGCGGCCGTGGCGATCATTCGGAAGGGGCGGGCCGGTGACCGCGGTACAACTGCTGATCGCACTGGCGACCCTGGTCGTCAACGCGTTCTTCGTGGGCGCGGAGTTCGCGCTGATCTCCGTACGCCGCGCCCAGATCGAGCCGTACGCCGAACGAGGCGACCGGCGCGCCAAGAGCGTGCTGTGGGGTCTCCAGCACGTGTCGGCGCTGATGGCGGCTGCCCAGCTCGGCATCACCCTGTGCACCCTGGTGCTCGGCGTGGTGGCGGAACCGGCGATCGCGCATCTGCTGGAGCCGGTGTTCCACGCGGTGGGCGTGCCCGAGGGCGCGGGGCACGCGGTGTCCTTCGTGATCGCGCTGGCGGTCGCCACGTATCTGCACATGCTGCTCGGCGAGATGGTGCCCAAGAACATCGCGCTCGCCGAGCCGGTGCGCAGCGCGCTGCTGCTCGGCCCGCCGCTGGTCACGCTGTCCCGGGCGCTGCGTCCGGTGATCTTCACGATCAACGCGTTCGCCAACGCCCTGCTGAAGCTGCTGCGGATCGAGACGAAGGACGAGGTCACCGCGGCCTTCTCCGACGCGCAGCTCGCCCAGATCGTCAAGGACGCCGGGGAGGCGGGGCTGATCGACGACCGCGCCCAGGAGCGGCTGCACGACGCCCTGGAGCTGGGCCGCCGGCCGGTCCGGGACGTCGTCATGCCGCTGGAGCGCGTGACGTACGCGCGCGTGGGCGTGACCCCGGAGGAGCTGGAGCGGCTGTCGGCCGAGACCGGGTTCTCGCGGTTCCCGGTGGTGGACGAGGGGCGCCGGATCGTCGGCTATCTGCATGTGAAGGACGCGCTGGACGCCTCGCCCCGGGACGAGCCGTTCCGGCTGCGGGACATGCGCGCCATCGCGCGCGTGCGGGAGACGACACTGCTGGACGACGTCCTGACCGCGATGCGGGGGAGCCGGACGCATCTCGCGGCGGCGCTCGGCTCGGACGGCCGGCTGGCCGGGCTGGTGACGATGGAGGACGTCCTGCGGGAGCTGTTCGGACAGCGGGCGTAGGGCGACGGTGGGCCCGAGAAGCATGCCCAGGGGGCGACCGACCGCCGGGTATGGTCCTCGGGCTACCATCTATGTCGCCATGCAGACGAACCCCACACACTCCAGCCTGGTCGCGGTCGGCGACTCCTTCACCGAGGGCATGTCGGACCGGCTGCCCGACGGCTCCTACCGGGGCTGGGCGGACCTCCTCGCCGCCCGGATGGCCGCCCGCAGCCCCGGCTTCCGCTACGCCAACCTGGCGGTGCGCGGCAAGCTGATCGGGCAGATCGTCGAGGAGCAGGTGGGGGTGGCGGCCGCGATGGAGGCGGACGTGATCACGCTGGTCGGCGGCCTGAACGACACCCTGCGCCCCAAGTGCGACATGGGCCGCGTGACGGGTCTGCTGACGGAGGCCGTGGAACGCCTGGCCCCGGCCTGCAAGCAACTGGTCCTGATGCGCAGTCCGGGCCGCCAGGGCCCGGTCCTAGAGCGTTTCCGGCCGCGTATGGAGGAACTCTTCGCCTGCGTCGACGACCTCGCCGCCCGGCACGGCGCGCTGGTCGTCGACCTGTACGGCGCCCCCTCGCTCGGCGATCCGCGCCTGTGGGACGTCGACCGGCTGCACCTCACGCCCGAGGGCCACCGCCGGGTCGCCGAGGCGGTCTGGCAGGGCCTCGGCTACGCCCCCGAGGACCCCGAGTGGCACACGCCGATGCCGGTGACCCCGCCGCCCGGCTGGACCGCCCGCCGCGTCGCGGACGCCCGCTTCGCCCGGCAGTACCTGCTCCCCTGGATAGGCCGCCGCCTGACCGGCCGCTCCTCGGGCGACGGCCGCCCGGCGAAACGCCCGGAACTGCTGCCGTACGAGGGTCCCACGGGGTAGGGCCCGCGTGGTGGGATCGCCGTATGCCTGATCGCGCGCTGACCTTCGGAACGGTCGCGGAATCGTACGAACGCTTCCGCCCGGCCTACCCCGCGGAACTCTTCGCCCTGGTGACGGAGTACGCGGCCCGCCCGCTCGGCACGGCCCTGGAGATCGGCGCGGGAACAGGCAAGGCGACGCGCCTCTTCGCCGGCCGCGGAATCACACTCACGGCCACCGACCCCGACCCGGCCATGCTCACCGAACTACGCAAACACGTACCGCAGGACGTCCGCACGACCCAGGCGTCCTTCGAGGACCTCCCCCTGGACGACAGCCGATACGACCTGGTCTACGCGGCAGCCTCCCTCCACTGGACCCACCCACAGGACCGCTGGACCCGCCTGGCCACACTCCTGAACCCTTCCGCCACCTTCGCCTCCTTCGGCGGCCCCTTGTACTTGGCCGACCCGACGGTCGAGGAAGCGGTCCGCACGGCACGGGCCCCCTTCCTGGAACGCGACGACATCCCGTCCCCGGACGGCACACCCCCGGGCGACGCGATGCAGTGGCCGGGCACGGAACTCCGCCTCTCGGAGTGGTTCACGGACGTCCGCCAGATCGCCGTGCGCCGCCGCGTGACGATGAGCCCGCACGACTACCTCGGTCACCTGTCCACCGTCTCGGCGTACCTCGTCCTCCCACCCGCAGTGCGGGAGGAAGTGTTCAGCCGGATCGGGCGGGTGCTGCCGGAGAGGGTGGAGATGGTCGCGGACATCACTGTGCATCTGGCTCGTCGACGCGGTGTGGGCCCCGTCTCGTAGTTTCCGCCGAAGGGGCCGGGGCGCGGGGCTGCATGTTTCGCCAGTAGAATCCGGTCACGTGACTTCTGCGCCCGTCAAGCCCCGTATCCCCAACGTCCTCGCCGGACGGTATGCCTCCGCCGAGTTGGCCACGCTCTGGTCGCCCGAGCAGAAGGTGAGGCTGGAGCGTCGGCTCTGGCTTGCCGTGCTGCGGGCTCAGCGCGACCTCGGGATCGAGGTGCCGGACGCGGCGATCGCCGATTACGAGCGTGTCCTGGACACCGTCGACCTGGTCTCCATCGCCGAGCGCGAGAAGGTGACGCGGCACGACGTGAAGGCGCGGATCGAGGAGTTCAACGATCTCGCCGGGCACGAGCAGGTCCACAAGGGCATGACGTCCCGCGACCTCACGGAGAACGTCGAGCAGCTCCAGGTCCGGCTGTCGCTGGAGCTGGTCCGTGACCGTACGGTGGCGGTGCTGGCGCGGCTCGGCAAGCTGGCCGGGGAGTACGGCGAGCTGGTCATGGCCGGCCGGTCGCACAACGTGGCCGCGCAGGCCACCACCCTGGGCAAGCGGTTCGCCACGGCGGCCGACGAGCTGCTGGTGGCCTACCAGCGCGTCGAGGAGCTGCTCGGGCGGTATCCGCTGCGCGGGATCAAGGGGCCCGTCGGTACCGCGCAGGACATGCTCGACCTGCTCGGCGGCGACGCGGACAAGCTCGCCGAGCTGGAGGCGCGGATCGCCGACCATCTCGGGTTCTCGCAGGCGTTCACCTCGGTGGGCCAGGTCTATCCTCGCTCGCTCGACTACGAGGTCGTCACCGCGCTGGTGCAGCTCGCGGCGGCGCCTTCCTCGCTGGCCAAGACGATCCGGCTGATGGCCGGGCACGAGCTGGTGACCGAGGGCTTCAAGCCGGGCCAGGTCGGTTCGTCGGCGATGCCGCACAAGATGAACACCCGCTCCTGCGAGCGCGTCAACGGCCTCATGGTCATCCTGCGCGGGTACGCGTCGATGACCGGCGAGCTGGCGGGCGACCAGTGGAACGAGGGCGACGTGTCCTGCTCGGTGGTGCGCCGGGTCGCGCTGCCGGACGCGTTCTTCGCCCTGGACGGTCTGCTGGAGACGTTCCTGACGGTGCTCGACGAGTTCGGGGCCTTCCCGGCGGTCGTGGCGCGTGAGCTGGACCGCTACCTGCCGTTCCTCGCCACCACCAAGGTGCTGATGGGCGCGGTGCGCGCCGGCGTGGGCCGCGAGGTGGCGCACGAGGCGATCAAGGAGAACGCCGTCGCCTCCGCGCTGGCCATGCGCGAGCAGGGCGCCGAGCGCAACGAGCTGCTGGACAAGCTGGCCGCCGACGAGCGGCTGCCGCTCGACCGGGCCCAGCTCGACGCGCTGATGGCCGACAAGCTGTCCTTCACCGGCGCCGCGTCCGCACAGGTCGCCACCGTCGTCGCGCGGATCGAGGAGATCGTCAAGCAGCGCCCGGAGGCGGCCGGTTACACCCCCGGGGCGATCCTCTGACGCGGTTCACCCCCGCCGAGCTGGAGGCCGCCCGCGACCGTCTCGTACCGGACGTCGTCGCGGGCGGTCTGCGCGTGCTGTTCTGCGGGATCAACCCGGGCCTGATGACCGCGGCCACCGGCCATCACTTCGCCCGCCCGGGCAACCGCTTCTGGCCCGTGCTGCACCTGTCCGGTTTCACGCCGCGGCAGTTGAAGCCGGCCGAGCAGGAGGAACTGCTGTCCTACGGGCTCGGCATCACCAACGTGGTGGCCCGGGCCACCGCGCGCGCCGACGAGCTGACGGCGGAGGAGTACCGGGAGGGCGGGCGGCTGCTCGCCGAGAAGGTCGTACGGCTGCGGCCCCGGTGGCTGGCCGTGGTCGGCGTGACCGCCTACCGGGCCGCGTTCGGGGAGCGCGGGGCCACGGTGGGTCCGCAGGAGCGGGTCTTCGGGGACACGCGCGTGTGGGTGCTGCCCAACCCCAGCGGGCTGAACGCGCACTGGACCGCGGCGACCATGGCGGAGGAGTTCGCGCGGCTGCGTGAGGCGGCCGAGGACGAGGGCTGACGCCCCGCGCACGCTCAGGGCGGGTCGGTCTCCGTGGCGAGCGCGAGGAGTTCGAAGGGCAGTTCCCGGTCCCACTGCGAGACGCCCAGGGCGACCCAGCGGGCCGTGTCCGGGTGCCGCCACAGGTGGACGTCCGGCACGTGCTGAGCGAGCCAGTCCCAGGGCTCGGATATGTCCTCGCCCTCCATCGAGCGCTCCAGGACGCTCGCGAGGCTGATGACGTGCGGCGGGCCCCAGCGGTCCGCCAGCCGCTCCGACAGACCGTCCCGGTCGGCCTCGTACTGGACCACGGTCTTCTCCCAGGCCGTGCCGTCGTCCTCCCAGAAGTCACGGCTGATCTGTAAGGCGGCGGCGAGCCACCCGGGGCCGCCCGGACCCACGTCGGTCCTGCCGTACTCCGCGGGGAACTCCCGGGTGCACAGCAGGTCGACGGTGGTGAGGCAGCGCGCGATGTCCATGCGTTCCAGTAAACCCGCCGCCACTGACAATTGGCGTCGCGTCAGGCGGCACCCGAGGCGGCAGGCGTCGTGTCAGGCGTCGTCTCAGGCGTCATGTCAGGCGTCCCGGTGCCGCAGGCGCCACCCGCCCGCGAGGATCACCGCGGCCGTCCACAGCGCGGTCACGGCCAGCCCCGACCACGGCCCCAACGGCCCCTCGTACGACGCGTGCAGCGCCACCTGCCCCGCCCGGTCCGGCAGATACGCGACGGCGCCGCCCGCCGCGTCGCCGATCACGAACGACACCACGAGGATGAACGGGATCAGCAGCGACAGCGCGCCCACCCCGCTGCGCAGCAGGGCCGCGAGACCGGCCGCGAGCAGCGCCATCAGCGTGAGGTAGATCCCGCAGCCCACGACCCCGCGCGCCTGCTGGGCGACAGTGAGGCCGTCCGCCGCCTCGCCGAGTCCCGCGCGGGCGACGACGAGCGAGGCGAGCGCGGTGACCGGTCCGACGGCCAGCACCGGTACGGCGACGGCGGTCAGCTTGGCGGCGAACCACCGGCCCCGGCGCGGCACCGCGGCGAGCGAGAGCCGCAGCGCGCCGGACCGGAACTCCGCGGACACCGCCATGGCGCCGAAGGCGATCGCCGCGATCTGGCCCGGCATGACGCCGGAGAGGGCTGTGAAGAGGGGGTCGAACCCGGACCCCGATCCCTCCGCGGCCTCGGCGGGATCGGCGGGATCGGCGCTGGCGAGCGCCGAGAACGCCGTCGTCGCGGCGAACAGCGCGAGCAGCGTCCCGAGGAGCGAGCACAGGGTGCGGATCTTCAGCCACTCGGAGTGGAGGGCGGGTACGAAGGTCATGTCATGCCTCCTGCGGCTGTGCCGTGAACTCGGCTTCGGCGGACGTCAGATCGAGGTAGGCCCGTTCCAGCGTGGCCTCCTCCGCGGTCAGCTCGAGGACGGGCACGCCCGCGGCGGACACCAGGCGCCCGATGTCGTCCACGCGCGCGTGGTCCACCAGCCAGTGCCCCTCCTCGTGCTCCACGGCGTCGTGTCCGCCCGCCGCGAGGGCCTTCCGGAGCGCGGCGGGGTCGCTGGTGCGGATCCGGACGCGGGGCCGTACACGCGCGTGGATGAACTCCCGCATCGGGGTGTCGGCCAGGAGCTGGCCGCGGCCCAGGACCACCAGGTGGTCGGCGAAGGACGCGGTCTCGTTCATGAGGTGGCTGGAGACCAGGACCGTGCGGCCCTCCGCCGCGAGCCGGCGCAGCAGCCCGCGGATCCAGACGATGCCCTCGGGGTCGAGGCCGTTGGAGGGTTCGTCCAGCATGACCACCGCCGGGTCGCCGAGCAGGGCGGCCGCGATGCCGAGCCGCTGCCGCATGCCCAGGGAGTACGTGCGGACCCGGTGCCGGGCGACCGCCGCGAGGCCGGTGGCCTCCAGGACCTCGTCGACCCGGCGGGGCGCGATGCGGTTGGCGGCGGCCAGCGTCCGCAGATGGTCGCGGGCGGTGCGGGAGCCGTGCGCGGCCTGGGCGTCGAGCAGGGCGCCCACGTGCCGCAGGGGTTCGGCGAGGGTGGCGTAGGCGCGGCCGTCGAGGGTGGCGGTGCCGGAGGTCGGCCGGTCGAGGCCGAGCACCAGCCGCATGGTGGTGGACTTTCCGGCGCCGTTGGGGCCGAGGAAGCCGGTGACGCGGCCGGGCAGGACGTCGAAGGTGAGGTCGTCCACGGCGCGCCGGGTGCCGTACTCCTTGGTGAGGGCGCGGACTTCGATGCTGGTCATGGCAGGAGCATGGCCGTGCGGGCGGGTCCGGGGCCTCCCCCGGGGGTGGAGATCGTCTCCCCCGGGCGGGGGAGGCCGGTTGTCGGTGGCGGCTGGCACGATGGCGGGATGGTCCGCATCCTGCGCCCGTTCGGCCGGGCGGTGACGTACACCCGGTGGCTGCACCTCTTCATGGCCTGTGTGTGGCCCGCCCTGTGGTACCTCGTCGACAGCACGCGCATGTATCTGACGGCCGTGCTGCTGGTGCCCGTCGGGCTCGTGCCCGCGATGCGGGTCGCGGAGGGCGTGCAGGCGCGGCTGCTGCTGACCGGGCACCGGCAGGACGGCGGCGCGGACCCGGGGATCGTGGTGACGCCCGCGGCGACCTGGGCGGACCGCGGCCGGACCGTGCTGTGGCTGGAGACCCGGCTGCTCCTGGGCGGTGCCGTCGCCTTCCTCACCATCCATCTGCCCATGCTCACCGAGGATCTGCTGCGCACGTCCCGAGGCGGCGGCGCGGACCCGTCGACGTTCGTCCAACTCCCCGGCCACCACTGGTGGTACGCGCTGCTCGCGCCCCTCCCCCTGATCGCGCTGGCCGCGATCGTGGTCGGCGCGGGAGAGCTGATCACCGTCGCCGCCCGGCGTCTGCTGGGCCCCTCCCCCGGCGAGCGTCTCGCGGCCCTGGAGGAGCGCACGGAGCGGCTTCTGGAGCGCAACCGCATCGCCCGCGAGCTGCACGACTCCATCGGGCACGCGCTGACGGTCGCCGTCGTCCAGGCGGGCGCCGCGCGGGCCGCGGGCGATCCGGCGTTCACGGAGCGGGCGTTGGACGCGATCGAGGAGACCGGGCGGGCGGCGCTGGAGGATCTGGAACGGGTGCTGGGCGTCCTGCGCGAGTCGGAGCGGCCGGTGAGCGGCCGGCCCACGCTGGCCGACGCGGACCGGCTGCTGGAGTCCGCGCGGGCCTCGGGGGCGAAGGTCGACGCGGAGCTGACGGGGCCGCTGGAGACCGTGCCGGGACCGGTGTCGCGCGAGGGCTACCGCATCCTCCAGGAGTCGCTGACGAACGTGCTGCGGCACGCGGGCGCCGTCCCCGTCCGGGTGCGCGTCGAGGTCGACGGCGGGTCGCTCGGTCTGGAGGTCCGCAATCCGCTGACCGCCGGCGCACCCGACGCGGGCCGGGGCAGCGGGCTGCGCGGGATACGGGAGCGCGCGGCCCTGCTGGGCGGGCACGCGCGTACGGGGCCGCACGAAGGGAACTGGCGGGTGCGTGTCGACCTGCCGTTGGGCTGATCTACGCTGGGCGGATGCCGGTCACCGTCCTGCTCGTCGACGACGAACCCCTGGTCCGCGCGGGGCTGCGGGCCGTGCTGGAGGCACAGCCCGACATCGAGGTCGTCGGCGAGGCGGCCGACGGGGCGGCGGTGATCCCGCTGGTGCGGCAACTGCGGCCCGACGTGGTCGCCATGGACGTCCGGATGCCGCTGATGGACGGCATTGAGGCCACGCGCGCGGTGCTGCGTTCGGTGGCCGACCCGCCGCGGATCGTCGTCGTGACGACCTTCGAGAACGACGAGTACGTGTACGACGCGCTGCGGGCCGGTGCCGCCGGGTTCCTGCTGAAGCGGGCGCGGCCCGCGGAGATCGTGCACGCGGTACGGCTGGTCGCGGCGGGCGAGTCGCTGCTGTTCCCGGCGTCGGTGCGGCGGATGGCGGCCGAGTACGGCGACCGGGACGGCGCCAACCCGACGGCCCGGGACACGCTGGAGCGGGCCCGGCTGACCGAGCGGGAGGCCGAGGTGCTGCGGCTGATGACGCGCGGTCTGTCCAACGCGGAGATCGCCGGGCGGCTGGTCGTGGGCACGGAGACGGTCAAGTCGCATGTGAGCGCGGTGCTGGCGAAACTCGGCGCGCGGGACCGCACCCAGGCGGTGATCACGGCGTACGAGTCGGGGTTCGTGGCGCCCGGTTGAGCACCCGCCGATGCCGGGGTGTGTGATTCCGCACTCGCCGGGGTGCCCCGCGCCGAGTACGATCCGCCCAACACGCGCACGAGCTGGAAGGACGGACGGTGGGTCGGCTGACCGGCGGGGATCCCTCGCTGCTGCGAAGGATCAACTCCGCGGTGGTGCTGCACGCGCTGCGTGCCACGGACTGCGCCACGCTCACGGAGATCACCCGGGTGACAGGACTGTCCCGGCCGACCGTCGAGGGAGTGGTCGAGGACCTGATCACGGCGGGGCTCGTGGTCGAGACGGCGGCCGACGAGAGTGTCGCCCGGCGGCAGGGGCGGCCCGCGCGGCGCTTCCGGTTCCGGGCCGAGGCCGGCCATCTGCTGGGCCTCGAGATCGGACCGCACCGGGTGGCGGCGCTCCTGGCCGACCTGGACGGCCGGGTGCTGGGCGCGCAGGCCAAGGACGTCGACGAGACGGCGCCGGCGGACGAGCGGCTGGAACGGCTGCGCACCGCCGTCGCCGAGTTGCTGCGCCGCGCGGCTGTGCCGCGCAGTTCGCTGCGGGCGGTGGGCGTCGCGACCCCCGGCATCGTCGAGGCGGACGGCACGATACGGCTGAGCACCGCGCTGCCGGAGTGGACGGGGCTGCGCCTCGGCGAGCGGCTGAGCCGTTCCTTCAAGTGCCCGGTGCTGGTGGAGAACGACGCCAACGCGGCGGCCGTCGCCGAGCACTGGAAGGGTTCCGCGACCGAGTCCGACGACGTGGTGTTCGTCCTCGCCGGACTCAGTCCGGGCGCCGGCTCGCTGATCGGCGGACGGCTGCACCGGGGGTACGGCGGGGCGGCCGGGGAGATCGGCGCACTGCACCTGCTGGGCCGGGGCGTGACGCCGGAGACGCTCCTGTCGACCACCGACGAGCCGTTGCACCCGCTGGACGAGCAGGCGGTGGCCGAGGTGTTCGCACAGGCCCGCCAGGGCGACCAGCGGGCACGGGCGGCCGTGGACCGCTTCCTCCAGCGGCTCGTCCACGACGTGGCCGCGCTGGTGCTGGCCCTCGACCCCGAACTCGTCGTGATCGGCGGCTGGGCGGCCGGTCTGGACGGCGTACTGGAGCCGCTGCGGCGGGAGTTGGCGCGTTATTGCCTGCGCCCGCCGAAAGTGGTGCTGTCCCTGCTCGGCGAGGCGGCGGTGGCAACGGGCGCGCTACGGCTGGCCCTCGACCACGTCGAGGAGCAACTCTTCGCGGTGGAGGGGACGGTGACGGGCCGCTCCACGGTGGGGCAGGTGTGAGACGGGGGCGCGCGCCGCGCCCCGGGGAAGCCGGGGCGCGATGCCTGTGCACCACCGCCTGAGCGTGCAAGCCATGTGTGACCCACCCGGTCCCGGCCGCCGCAGTGACGCGCGTAGCGGCCGGTCAGGGCCGCAGGAGGCCCGCCCGGGTCAGGACGCCCGGCGTTCCGGGCCGTGGTGTATCTCCACGCCTCCTGACGCGCCGAAGGTCAGACGGCAGGTGTCGGCGCGGTAGGTCGCCACCGACAGGGCGGCGGTGCGGCCCGCGGCGAAGAAGCGGGTGGTGACGACGAGGACGGGCGCGCCGGGCAGCCGGTCGAGTTCCTTCGCGTCGTCCGCGCGGGCGGAGCCCAGCTCCACGGCGCGGTCCTGGGTGTCGAGCTGAAGGCGCTGGAGTTCGCGCAGCACCGCACGCGCGCGTGCGGCCTGGTTCGCGGTGTCGATCGCGGACAGGTCGGGCACCGAGGCGTGCGGCACGTAGAGCAGTTCGGCGGCGACCGGCTGGCCGTGCGAGACACGGGAGCGCCGCACGATGTGGACGCTCTGCTCGCGCGGGATCTCCAGTGCGGTCGCGACGGTGGACGGCGGCACCGCGTCCGTGCTGTCCACGGCCCGCCAGGCGTCGTCGCCGCCCCCCGGCCACGCCTGCTGTCCGGTGCCCACGGCGACCCCCATGCGGGGCGGCGCGACCGTCGTGCCGACCCCCCGGCGGCGCTGGAGACGGCCTTCCAGTTCGAGCTGCTCCAGGGCCTGACGGAGCGTCGCGCGCGCGACGCCGAAGCGGGCGGCCAGCTCACGCTCGTTCGGCAGGATCTCGCCGACCGTGAACTCGGAGTCGAGCGCCTCGCTGAGCACGGTCTTGAGATGCCAGTACTTCGGTTCCGGTACCGATTCCAGATGCGTGGTCCCCACCCTGTCCTCCGCATTCCCCGTGGTCCGGCGGCGTTTTCACGCCCTTGTTTATTAAAGGTTGTTGTACTTCTCTGCGACGATAGGGCGGCCCCCACCCTTGGTCAAGACCAATCCTCACCCCCGCGCGGGCCGCCGGGCGCGGTGACGGCGAGGTTTCACGGCCCGTTCGTACAGACCCGGTTTCGTGACGTCGTGGCAAAGCTCCCGTCGCGAAAGTCCCGGGAAGAGAAGGCGGGGTGACTTTCCGAAGGGGCTACCCGTGAGTAGCAATTGCTGACAAGCTGTCTCGGGCGTCCGCCCCCACGTCCAGCCGAGGAGCATCCGCATGTCCGCCACCGTCTCCTTCCCGGTGCCCGCCCCCAGCGGCCCACAGACCGTCACGGTCTCGTACACGCGCGTGGGTGTGGGTGAGCCGCTGCTCCTGCTGCACGGTATCGGTCACCACCGGCAGGCATGGGACCCCGTGGTGGACATTCTGGCCACCGAGCGGGACGTGATCGCGGTCGATCTGCCGGGCTTCGGCGTCTCCCCGGCCCTGCCCGACGGGCTGGCCTACGACCTGCCGACGACGACCGCCGTCTTCGACGCGTTCTGCCGCGCGCTGGAGCTGGACCGGCCGCACGCGGCGGGCAACTCGCTGGGCGGGCTGCTGGCCCTGGAACTGGGCCGGGAGAAGCTGGTGCGGTCCGTCACCGCGCTGTCCCCGGCCGGGTTCTGGTCCGAGGCGGAGCGGCGGTACGCGTTCGGGATCCTGCTGACCATGCGCAAGATCTCCCGCCGGATGCCGCTGCCGATGGTCGAGCGGCTGGCCCGGTCGGCGGCCGGGCGCGCGGCGCTGACCAGCACCATCTACGCCCGTCCGGCGCGCCGTTCACCGGACGCCGTGGTCGCCGAGACGCTGGCGCTGGCCGGGGCCACCGGCTTCGACCAGACCCTGCGGGCCGGCGGCTCCGTGCTGTTCACCGACGACGTCCCGGACATCCCGGTGACCGTCGGCTGGGGCACCCGCGACTGGCTGCTCGTGCGCCGCCAGGGCGTCCGCGCCAAGCAGGTCATCCCGCGCGCCCGCCTGGTGCGGCTGCCCGGCTGCGGTCACTGCCCCATGAACGACGACCCGGCGCTGGTCGCGCGCGTGATCCTCGACGGCAGCCGCTGAGGTCAGACGCCCGGTGGAGGCGCCGCGGTCACGGGGCCAGCGGGAGCCGTCGGCGGTCTCCACCCGCGCCGCCGGACCGCGCTCCGATCCGGCCTGATCTTTTCCCGTCCGCTCCGGATCCGCCTGCCCCGGAGCGGACGTCTTGTATACAACTCCCCCGGACTTCATGGCACCTTGATGACCCGTCAGCGCGCCCCACACCACTCCCGCGCCCACCAGCGCGCTGCCCACGGCCTGGGCGGGGCCGTAGGAGCCGGTGCCGACCAGGGGGGCGGTGCAGGCGGCGGCGACGGGGATCAGGCCGGAGAAGAGCGTGGCCCGTTCCGCGCCGAGCCGCTGCATGCCCATGTACCAGCACACGAAGCCGACGACGGTGACCACGACCGCCTGCCACAGCAGCGCGGCGCCCTCCGCCGCGTCCGGCGTCCGCAGCCACGCGCCGCCGTCGGCCAGGAGTCCCGCCGCGGCCGACTCGGCGGCGGCGAGGCCGCACACGGTGGCGGACAGCAGCCGCGGCCCCAGCGGCCGTAGGACGGGCACCGCGAGCACCGCGAAGCCGACCTCCCCGGCCAACGCGCAGACGGACCAGGCGAGTCCGGCGCCGTCGGTCCTCCCCCACCCCTGCACGACACAGGCCCCCACCGCGACGAGCCCGGCCCCCAACAGGACCGTGCGCCGCGGCCGCCGTCCCTCCAGCAGGGGGACCAGGACCGCCACGACGACCGGCGCGCAGCCCACCAGGACCCCGGGCACGGCGGGTTCGGCCGAGCGCTCGGCGGCCAGGACCGCCACATTGAAGCCGACCATCCCGACCGCCGCCAGCAGCCCGAGCCGCCCCCACTGACGGGCCGTGAGCGCGCGCACCCGGCCCAGGGCGCCGGCTCCGGCCAGCGGGACGAGGAGCAGACAGGCGAGGCCGTACCGGAGGAACTGGCCACCCGCGTACGGATAGTCGCCGAGCACGCTGTTGGCGGTGAAGGAGGCGCCGACGAGGACGCAGGCGAGCGCGGCGAGCAGGGAGCCGCGCGTGGTGGTGGCGTTCATGAGAACGACGTTAGGAAGAGCGGCGGTCCGGTCTAAGGTCCACTTCCATGACGTCATCGGGGACCAATCCGAACGGAACGAACGGACCGACCCCCTTCTCGGCCGCCTGGGAGGTACTGCTGCCGGCCGCCGCCGCACCGGCCCGCTCACGGGGGCGGGCGTTGCAGGGCGCGCTGCGGGAGGCGGTGCGGTCGAGGCGGCTGGCGCCGGGCACCCGGCTGCCCTCCAGCCGGGATCTCGCCGCCGACCTGGGGGTGTCGCGGGGGCTGGTCACGGAGGCGTACGAGCAGCTCACGGCCGAGGGCTATCTGCGCAGCGGCCGGGGCGCCGGGACCTGGGTGGGCGGCGCCGTGCGGGCGGTCCCCGCACGCGCGCGTGACCTGGCGCCCCGGGTCCCGGGCGCGGCGGCCGACTTCGTGCCGGGCACCCCGGATCTGGCGCTGTTCCCGCGCACCGCCTGGGCCGCCGCGCAGCGGGGCGTGCTGGCCGAACTGCCGCACGCCGACCTGGGATACCCGGATCCGCGCGGGCTGCCCCGGCTGCGCACCGCGCTCGCCGCGCTGCTCGCCCGCCGCCGGGGCGTGGTCGCCGATCCCGAACGGCTGGTGATCGTCTCCGGGGTGGCCCAGGCGATGGCGCTGCTGGGGCTCGCGATGCGGGCGCGCGGCTGGGACACGGTCGGCGTCGAGGACCCGGGGAGTCCGCAGCACGGCGACCTGTACGCGGCGGCGGGCGTCACCGCCGTACCCCTGCCGCTCGACGGGGACGGGCTGGCGCTCGGGCCGTTGCGGGCGTCGGGGGTGCGGGCGGTGGTGGTGACTCCGGCGCACCAGTTCCCGACCGGGATCGCCTACTCGGCGCGGCGGCGCGCCGAACTCCTGGACTGGGCACGGTCGGTGGACGGTTTCGTGCTGGAGGACGACTACGACGGCGACTTCCGCTACGACCGGGCGCCGGTGGGCGCGCTCCAGGGACTGGACCCGGAGCGGGTGGTGTACACGGGGTCGGTCAGCAAGTCGCTGGCGCCGGGGCTGCGGCTCGGCTGGATGCTCGTGCCCGAGGCGCTGGCGGAGGAGGTCGTGGAGCGCAAGCGGACGCTGGACCTCGGCCATCCGACGCTGGACCAGGCACTGTTCGCGCGGTTCGTGGAACGCGGCGACCACGACCGGCAGTTGCGCCGCTGCCAACGGGCGTACCGGGAGCGGCGGGACACGCTCGTGGCCGCGCTCGGGGAGCACTTCCCGGGGGCGCGGGTGTCGGGGATCGCGGCGGGTCTGCACGTCATCGCGGAGCTTCCGCCGCGCCACGGGCCGCGGGCGGAGTTCCTGGCGCGGGCCGGGGCGGCCGGGGTGCGGGTGCGGGCGCTGACGGAGTACACGCACGCGCGAACCGGGGACGCGGGCCCGGGTGACGGCGGGGTGCGGCTGGTCCTGGGGTACGCCCATCTGCCGTCGGCGCGGATCCGGGACGGGGTGCGGGTGCTGGCGCGGGCGGTCGGCGCGGAGTGACCCTGTTTCCCTTTCAGTAAAATAATCAACAATACGGACAATTACATCCTTTACTCATCGGTCACACATCGTTCGTGATCACGCAACACCCTTCCTTCACAGTGGTTGCATGACTCGAGACATGACTGACGCGCGGGGCGCGAAACACGGACACCCCGTCCACCACTGGCTGCGCGACCTCGTGAAGTGGGCACGCCGCCACGGACACGCACCGCCGACAAGTGATACCGGCGCCCGGCCGCCCTCCACCGAGGGACAGGCCGGGCCGTCCGCGCTTCCGGGCCAGGCCGGCGGCGCGAGCACGCTGTGGCGGATGCGGACCACCGTGAAGGACGAACCGGGGGCGCTGGCCGCGCTGTGCACGGCGCTGGCGGGCCACCGGGTGGACATCCTGAGCCTCCAGACGCATCCGCTGGGCGCGGACACGGTGGACGAGTTCCTGCTGCGCGCGCCCGGCGCGCTCGGCGCCGACGAGATCACCCGGGCCGTGTCCCTGGCGGGCGGGGCGGACACCTGGATCGAGCGGGCCGACGCCCACGATCTGGTGGACGCCCCCACCCGGGTGCTGGGCCTGGCCACCCGCACCGCGCTGGACGCGGCCGAACTTCCGCTCGCGCTGCGGCAGTTGCTGGGCCGGTGCACGATCCGCTCGCTGCCCGCCAAGCCCGCGGGCGGCGGCCGGGGACCGGCCGGGGTGCCCGTGGAAGGGGTGCTGGAGGACACCGTGATGCGGCTGCGGGCGCCGGAGGGCGGTGTGATCACCGTGGAGCGGCCGTATCTGCCGTTCACCCCGACCGAGTTCGCCCGCGCGCGTGCCCTGGTGGAGCTGGACGCCCGGCTCGGCCCGCGCGTGCCCGGCGGCCAGGACGTACTGACGCTGCCCGAGGGCAACGACATCGCCGTGCGCCGGGCCGACACGAGCGACCTGGCGGCGGCCCGGGAGATGCACGAGCGGTGCTCGCCGCGCACCCTCGGCATGCGCTACCACGGGCCCGTCGGGGACGCCGACCGCTACCTGAACCACCTGCTCAGCCCCCGCTTCGGCCGCACGCTCGCCGTGCAGACGACGTCCGGCCGGATCGTCGGCCTCGGCCATCTGCTGTGGGACGGCGACGAGACCGAGGTCGCGCTGCTCGTCGAGGACGAGTGGCAGCGGCGCGGCATCGGCGCCGAACTCCTCGGCCGGCTGGTCGCGCTGGCCGTCGAGGCGGGCTGCGCGAGCGTGTACGCGGTGACGCAGTCCTCCAACACCGGCATGGTCGCCGCCATGCGCGGGCTCGGTCTGCCGCTCGACTACCAGATCGAGGAGGGCACCCTCGTGATCACCGCCCGCCTGGACCGGGCGGCGGTCCGCACGGAGTCGTCCGCGGCTCTCGGTGAACGGGTCGCCCGCGACTGACGGCATGTGCACCGTGTGGGGCCCGGCGAGGTGATCGCCGGGCCCTTTCTCACACCTTCACGGCCACGGCGCCGAGCGCGCCCCGCAGATCCCGCCACAGGTCGTCGACGTCCTCAAGCCCCACCGACAGCCGCAGCAGCCGGTCGCTCACGCCGGCGCCCCGGCGCTCGTCCGCGTCCACGATGCGGTGGCTGATGGACGCCGGGTGCTGGATCAGGGTGTCGACGCTGCCCAGGCTGACGGCCGGGGTGATCAGCCGGACGCCGGCGATCACGTCGTGCGGATCGCCGTGCACCTCGAAGGCGACCATCGCGCCGCCGATCCGCGGATAGTGCACGCGCGCCACCCGCGGGTCGTCGGCCAGCCGCCGGGCCAGTTCGGCGGCGTTGGCGGAGGCGGCCCGGACCCGCACCGGGAGGGTGGCGAGGCCGCGCAGCAGCAGATAGCCGGCGAGCGGGTGCAGCACCCCGCCGGTCGCGAACCGCACCTGCCGCAGCCGCCCGGCGAACTCCTCGTCGCAGGCCACCACCCCGGCCAGGACGTCCCCGTGGCCGCCGAGGTACTTGGTGGCGCTGTGCAGCACCAGGCGCGCGCCCTGCTCGGCGGGCCGCTGGAGCACCGGGGTGGCGAAGGTGTTGTCGACCAGCAGCGGCACGGAACCGCAGGCGTGGGCGACGGCCCGCAGGTCGACCTCGGCGAGCGTCGGGTTCGCCGGTGACTCGACCAGCACGAGGCCCGTGTCGGGGCGCAGCGCGTCCGCTGTCCCGGCCGGGTCGGTCCAGGTGACCTCCGAGCCGAGCAGCCCGGCGGTCAGCAGATGGTCGCTGCATCCGTACAGGGGGCGCACCGCCACGACGTGCCGCAGGCCCATGGAGGCGCGGGCGAGGAGGACCGCGCTCAGCGCCGCCATGCCGCTGGCGAACGCGACCGCGCTCTCGGTGCCCTCGAGGCGGGCGAGGGCCGTCTCGAACCGGGCGACCGTCGGATTGCCCAGCCGCCCGTAGACCGGCGGGCCGTCCGGCTCGGCGCCGGTCGCGGCGAACGCGTCGATCCGGGCGGCCTCGGCACGGCTGTCGTACGAGGGGTAGGTGGTGGACAGATCGATCGGCGGGGCGTGCAGGCCCTGCCGGGCCAGATCGTCCCGGCCGGCGTGCACGGCCTCGGTGGCCAGGGCACGGGGCGTCGTCGCGGACGGACGTACGTCGTCGTACGTGGAGGTGCTCGCTGCGGCTGAGTCCATGCACCGCAGGGTGAACACCGGACGGGTCACATGAATCGAACACCGTGCTACGTTCGGCCGATGGCCGAATCTGTCGTACTGGACCCGGTGGACCTCCAGCTCCTGCGGCTCCTTCAGAACGACGCCCGGACGACCTACCGCGATCTGGCGGCCCAGGTCGGCGTGGCGCCGTCCACCTGTCTGGACCGGGTGACGCGGCTGCGCCGCTCCGGCGTGATCCTCGGGCATCAGCTCCGACTGGATCCGGCCAAGCTCGGGCGCGGGCTCCAGGCACTGCTGTCCGTGCAGGTCAGACCGCACAGGAGAGAGCTGGTCGGGCCGTTCGTGGAGCGCATACGGGCGCTTCCCGAGGCGCTGAGCGTCTTCCATCTCACCGGCCCCGACGACTACCTCGTGCATGTCGCCGTCGCGGACATGGCGGATCTGCAACGGCTGGTGCTCGACGAGTTCACCGCCCGGCGCGAGGTGGCCCGGGTGGAGACCCGGCTGATCTTCCAGCAGTGGGAGTGCGGCCCCCTGCTGCCACCCGGCCCGCCGCAGCCACCCGGCCCTCCGGCGCCACCCGCGCCTTCCGGACAGACTCCCTGAAAGACGCCGGTGACGTGCGCGGGCCCGCCGTACGAAGATGGTGTGCATGCCACACACCACCAGCCCGCTGCCCCGTGAGGTCGCCGACGCCTACGTCGACGATCTCATCGCCCTCGACCCGGTCACCGGTACCTTCCTCGGGGTGCCGGAGAGTTCGAGCCGGCTGCCCGACTACTCCCCCGCAGGCCAGGAGGCGCTCGCCCGGCTCGCCCGGGACACCCTGACGAAGCTGGCCGAGGCCGAAACGCGGCCCGGCGCGGACAGTGACATCGAGCGCCGGTGCGCACGCCTGCTGCGCGAGCGCCTGACCGCCGAACTCGCCGTGCACGACGCCGACGAGGGGCTGCGCTCGGTCGGCAACATGTCCACGCCCGCGCACCAGGTGCGCGAGGTGTTCACCGTGACGCCGAACCGGACGGACGCCGACTGGGCGGCGATCGCCGAGCGGCTGCGCGCGGTGCCCACCGCGCTGGCCGGCTACCGGGAGTCGCTGGAACTCGGCCTGGAGCGCAAGCTGTACGCGGCGCCGCGCCCCACGGCCACCTTCGTCGGACAGCTCACCGAGTGGTCGGACCCGGAGGGCACCGGCCGCGGCTGGTTCGAGGACTTCGTCGCCCCCGGCCCGGCCACCCTGCGCGCCGAGCTGGAGGAGGCGGCCCGCGCGGCGACCGCGGCCGTGGTGGAGCTGCGGGACTGGCTGCGCGACGTGTACGCGCCGACCGTGCAGGACGCGCCGGACACCGTCGGCCGGGAGCGCTACGCCCGCTGGTCGCGCTACTTCAACGGCACCGACCTCGACCTCGACGAGGCGTACGCCTACGGCTGGTCGGAGTACCACCGGCTGCTCGGCGCGATGCGCGAGGAGGCCGAGAAGGTCCTGCCGGGCGCGGCCACGCCCTGGGTGGCGCTGGCCCACCTCGACGAGCACGGCCGGCACATCGAGGGCGTCGACGAGGTCCGCGACTGGCTCCAGGGCCTGATGGACCGGGCGATCGAGGCGCTGGACGGCACCCACTTCGAACTCGCCGAGCGGGTACGGAAGGTGGAGTCACGGATCGCCCCGGCCGGCAGCGCCGCGGCCCCCTACTACACGCCCCCGTCGGAGGACTTCTCCCGGCCCGGCCGCACCTGGCTGCCGACCATGGGACAGACCCGCTTCCCGGTCTACGACCTCGTCTCCACCTGGTACCACGAAGGCGTCCCCGGTCACCATCTCCAGCTCGCGCAGTGGACGCACGTCGCCGGGGACCTCTCCCGCTACCAGGCCACCGTGGGCGGCGTCAGCGCCAATGCGGAGGGCTGGGCGCTGTACGCGGAGCGCCTGATGGACGAACTGGGCTTCCTCACCGACCCGGAGGAGCGGCTCGGCTATCTCGACGCGCAGATGATGCGGGCGGTCCGGGTCATCGTCGACATCGGCATGCACCTGGAGCTGGAGATCCCGGCGGACTCGCCGTTCCACCCCGGGGAGCGCTGGACGCCGGAGCTGGCGCAGGAGTTCTTCGGCGCGCACAGCAGCCGTCCGGCGGACTTCGTGGAGAGCGAGCTGACCCGCTATCTGAGCATCCCCGGCCAGGCGATCGGCTACAAGCTCGGCGAACGGGCCTGGCTGCTCGGCCGGGAGCGGGCCCGCGAGCGCCACGGCGACGCCTTCGACCTCAAGTCCTGGCACATGGCGGCCCTTTCGCAGGGTTCGCTGGGCCTGGACGACCTGGTGGACGAACTGGCCTCGCTCTAGGGCAGGTCGGGGCGGTGGTGCCCGCCCGACCCGTCAACAGCCGCAGTCGGCCGCGCCGTTCACCGGCGCGGTCAGCGGGTCGGCGGGGCGCCGGTCGTCGCCCTCCCAGGTCTCGTACGCGAAGCCCTCGCGCACCCAGTACTCGAAGCCGCCGAGCATCTCCTTGACCCGGTAGCCGAGTTCGGCGAGCGCGAGGGCGGCGCGGGTGGCGCCGTTGCAGCCGGGGCCCCAGCAGTACGTCACCACCGGCACGTCCTTGTCGAGGAGGGACTCGGCCTGCTCGGGAATGAGCGCCGTGGGCAGATGGACCGCGCCGGGGACGTGGCCCTGGTCCCAGGAAGCGGTGGAGCGGGAGTCCAGGACGACGAAGCCGGGGTCACCGCCGTCGGCGAGCGCCGCGGCCACGTCGGAGACGTCGGCGTGGAAGACGAGGCTCGCCCGGAAGTGGGCGGCGGCCTCGGCGGGGGCGGCGGGGGCGACCCGGAGGACCGGGTTCGGGGCGGTGGGGGCGGTGGTCATCGTGGGCGGTGCCTCTCTGTGTGCGAATGCGCCAACGCCTAGAAATCTACGGCCGGTGATCCGTCCCACTGAAGGGGATTTCCCCGGCCCCACCCTTGCCGCACCGGGGATTCCCCTGCTATTTCTCGGTCATGACCGCGCATTCCCCGGACGCGTATTCCCCGGACGCCACCGACTGGCGCATCCTGGAGGTCCTCCAGCGGGAGGGCCGGGCCAGCTTCGCCGAGCTGGCGCGGGCCGTGTCGATGTCGGCGAGCGCCGTGACCGAGCGGGTGCGCCGGCTGGAGGAGGCCGGCGTGATCCAGGGGTACGCGGCCGTGGTGGACCCCGAGCGGCTGGGCCTGCCGATCCTGGCGTTCGTGCGGCTGCGCTACCCCAACGGCCACTACAAGCCGTTCCACGATCTGGTGGCCGTCACGCCGGAGATCCTGGAGGCGCACCATGTGACGGGCGACGACTGCTTCGTGATCAAGGTCGCCGCCCGCTCGATGCGTCATCTGGAGGAGGTCTCGGGCAAGATCGGCACCCTGGGCTCGGTCACCACGAGCGTCGTCTACTCGTCCCCGCTCCCCCGGCGCCCGCTGGGCCGTTAGCGGCCGTCAGCGGCCGTCAGCACTGCCGGGCCGCTAACTCCGCTGGCGCAGCGTCGACCCCGACCGCCCCTTCACGATCTCCAACTGGGCGTGGACGCGTCGCCGCAGGTCGGCGACATGGCTGACGATGCCGACGCTGCGGTCGCGCTCACGCAGCGAGTCGAGGACGTCGAGGACCTCGTCCAGGGTCTGTTCGTCGAGGCTGCCGAAGCCCTCGTCGATGAAGAGGGTGTCGAGGCGGACCCCGCCCGCCTCGTCGGTGACCACGTCGGCGAGGCCGAGCGCGAGGGCGAGCGAGGCGAAGAAGGTCTCGCCGCCCGACAGGGTCGCGGTGTCCCGCTCCCGCCCGGTCCAGGCGTCCACGACGTGCAGCCCGAGCCCGCTGCGGCCGCGCCCGGCCCGGTCGTCGGAGTGCACGAGCGTGTAGCGGCCGGACGACATCCGCTGGAGCCGTGCGGTCGCGGCGGCCGCCACCTGTTCGAGCCGGGCCGCGAGGACGTACGCCTCCAGCCGCATCTTGCGCTCGTTGTCGGCGGAGGTGCCCGCGGTGAGTCCGGCGAGGCGGGCGACCCGGTCGTACTCGTCGCGCAGCGGCGCGAGCCGTCGTACGCCGTCGGCGGCGCGCGCGGAGAGCTGGTCGAGTTCGGCGCAGCGGCGGGCGGCGGCGTCCTGGGCGGAGGACGCCCGGCGCAGCCGTTCGGCGGCCTCGGCGGCGGTCCGTTCGGCCGTGGCGAGGTCGGCGGGCGGCCGCTGGGCGGCGGCCACGGTGTCGGGTTCGGCGAGGACCGCGCGGACGGCCGCCTCCTCGGACTGCCAGGCGTCCAGGCGCCGTTGCAGCTCGCGGTGGGCGGTGTCGTCGAGGAGGGCGTCGGCGGCGGCCCGGGGAGTGTCGAACCCTGCGCGGAAGGCGGCCTCGTCCAGGCGTCCGTCGGCGACCTTGAGGCGTTCCGCGCTGTCCTCGGCGGCCCGGGCGCCGTCGGCGGCGGCGGTGAGCAGCCGGACCTGGCGCTCCAACTGCTCGGCCCGTGCGGCCACACTGTGCGCGGCACCCCTGGCCTGCGCCAACTCCTCTTCCAGCGTGGCCCGTTCACTGTCCAGCCGCTCGCGGTGCCCGATCCGGGAGGCGGCGCGGACCGCGGCGTCACGCTGGGCCGCGGTTCGCCGCTCGTGCTCCTGCTCGGCGGCGCGCAGTTCCTCGCGGGCGGAGTGCAGCGCGCCGGCCTCGCGGCGCGCCTCCTCGTGGTCGCGCTCCAGTTCCCCGGCCTCGACGGCGAGCGTCTCGGCTGGGGTTTCACCGGCCTCCGCGAGGGCGGCGGCCAACTCCCGTTCCACGTCGGCGAGTCGCCGCAGTTCCCGGCCGTGTGTCTCGGCGGCGTCCTGCTGGGCGGCGAGGGCCCGGTCCTCGGCCTCTCGGTCGATGTGCCCGGCGTCCTTGCGGGCCGGGGCGGGGTGTTCGGTGGCGCCGCAGACGGCGCACGGCGCCCCGTCGCTGAGGTGGGCGGCGAGTTCGGCGGCGATGCCGTCGAGGCGCTGTTCCTTGAGGTCCAGCCAGTGGGCGCGGGCGTCGAGGGCCCGCTGTTCGGCGGCGCGGACGCGTGCGCGGGCCGTCTCGGCCTCGCCGGTGAGCCGGTCGCGCAACCGGGCGGCGCGCAGCTTCCGCTGGGCGGGCTCAATCCGGACGGCCAGCCGCTCGGCACGGGCGGCGGCCTCCTGCGCGGACTCGATCCGCTCCCGGAGCGCGGTCCGGGTGGTGTCCCAGTCCGCGAGCCAGCTCTCGGTCTCGGTCAGGACGTCGTCGTCGGCCCGCTCCTGCCGGTCCAACCGCGCCCGTTCATCGGTGAGTTCGGCCAGTCGACGTTCACCGCGCCGTGCCGACTCCAGGCCGCCCAGTTCCTCGGCGGCCCGGCGTGCGGCGGCGGCCAGTCCGGCGGCGCCGGCCTCGGCGAACCGCTCCGGCAGGGCGGCACGCGCGCGTGCCTCGGCCTCGGCCGCCCGCCGGTGCTCGGCGTCGGCGGCGTCCCGCAGGTCCAGCGCCGGTGCGACGGCCTCGGCCTTGCGCCCCCGCTCCAGCCGGGTCCGCGCCGCCTGATGCTCCCCGGCCCGCTCCTCCAGCCGCCGGGCCCGTCCGGTCGCCTCCTCGAACCGCCCCTGCAACCGGGCGAGTTCGCGTACGTCGTCCAGGGCGCGGTCGGCGGCGGCCTGGGCGGACGCGGCGGCGAGGCGGCCGCACTCGGCGACCGTCAGCCGTTCGCGGGCGGTACTGCGGGCCAGGGCGGCGGCGGTGAGCACGGCGTCGGCCAACCCCGGCTCCCCGGGGGCCAGTTCGGGAAGCTCCATGGTGTCGCCCGCGGCCTGCTGCATCCGGTGGGCGTCGGCGAGCAGCGCGGCGTCGCCCTCCCGCACGCGTGCCTCGGCGGCGCGGCGGCGCTCCACGAGCCGTTTCTCGACCTCGGCGAACCGCCGGGTGTCGAAGAGCCGGCCCAGCAGCCGCCCGCGGGCCTCGGCGTCGGCGCGCAGGAAGCGGGCGAAGTCGCCCTGGGGCAGCAGCACGACCTGGCAGAACTGCTCGCGGCTCATGCCGAGCAGTTGGGTGATCTCCTCGCCGATCTCCTGGTGGGACCGGCTGAGGTCCTTCCAGACGCCGGCGGCCGCGTCGTACTCGCGCAGCCAGGTCTGGGCCTTGTCGACGGTGACGCCCGTGCCGCGTTTCTTGGGCCGCTCATGGGGCGGCTGCCGGGTGATCTCCAGCCGTCGTCCGGCGACGGTGAGGTCGAGGGTGACCTCGGTGCGGACGCCGGGGGCGGCGTGGTCGCTGCGCAGGGTGAGGCCCTGGCCGTTCTGGCGGGCGCCGGGGACGGAGCCGTAGAGCGCGTAGCAGACGGCGTCCAGGACCGAGGTCTTCCCGGCGCCGGTCGGGCCGTGCAGCAGGAAGAGCCCGGCGGTGGACAGCTCGTCGAAGTCGACGCGCTGCGTGCCGCCGAAGGGCCCGAAGGCGGTGAGGTCGAGCCGGTGCAGCCTCATCGGACGCCTCCCAGGTGAACGTGCGCGTCGCCGGGGAACGTCACCGGGCCACCTCGCGTACGGTCTCGTCCGCGCGGACCGCGTCGAAGGCGTCGCGCAGGACGCCCCGCTCGCGGGCGTCGGGTCCGGCGCCGCGGACATGGGCGACGAAGTCCTCGGCGATCTCCTGGTCGTCGCGGCCGGCCAGGCGGCGGGCGTACGACACGTCGGGATCGCCCGGGGAGCGTTCCGGGTCGAAGACCAGGCTGAGGGTGTGCGGGAAGCGGTCGGTGAGCCGGGCCATGGGGTCGGCGGGGCGGACGGCGTCGGTGAGCGTCGCCTCGACCCAGGCGTCCTCGTGCACGGCGAGCGCGGGGTCGGCGAGCAGGTCGTCCAGGGTGCCGCGGATGCGGGCGAGGGCGCGCGGCACCGGGCAGTCGATGCGCTCGGCGGTCAGGGAGCCGTCGCCAGCGAGGTCGATCAGCCACATGGTCTTGCGGTGCGCGGCCTCGGAGAAGGAGTACGGCAGCGGGGAGCCGGAGTAGCGGACGCGTTCGGTGAGGGTCTGGCAGCCGTGCAGATGGCCGAGGGCCACGTAGTCGACGCCGTCGAAGACCCCGGCGGGTACGGCGGCGACCCCGCCGACGGTGATGTCGCGCTCGCTGTCGCTGGGCTCGCCGCCGGTGACGAAGGCATGCGCGAGGACGACCGAGCGGGTGCCCGGGGCGCGGCGCGCGAGGTCGGCGCGGACCCGGTCCATGGCGGCCGCGAGCACGCTCTCGTGGCCGGCCTTCTCGACCCCGAACTCGTCCTTCACCAGGGCGGGTTCGAGATACGGCAGACCGTAGAAGGCGACGTCGCCGTGGGCGTCGGCGAGCACCACCGGGGTACCGGCGGCCGCAGGGTCGGTACGCAGATGGATGCCGGCCCGGTCGATGAGTCCCGCTCCGACGCCGAGCCGGCGGGCGGAGTCGTGGTTCCCGGAGATCATCACGGTCGGCACGCCGAGCGCGGCGAGCCGGTGCAGGGCGTCGTCGAACAGCTCGACGGCGGCAAGGGGCGGTACGGCACGGTCGTAGACGTCGCCCGAGACGACCACGGCGTCGACGTCGCGTTCGCGCACGGTGGTGACGAGCCGGCCGATGAACTCGGCCTGGGCGCCGAGCATGCCGACGCGGTGGAAGGTGCGGCCGAGGTGCCAGTCGGAGGTGTGCAGCAGTCTCACGCGACAAGGCTCCGAGGTCTCACGACATCGTTCCGCCCCCGCATGGCGCCCGCACGTTCCCGCCCCGGCATGGCTTCCCCTTGCTCCCGCCCCTGGTGTCCCTGACGTCCCTGCCGGGCCGCGCGGTCGCGGCGGTCGGCTGCCACCACGCTAACGCCTGCCGTCCCCTCGGCGGTCACGAACCTCATGCGTCCCCGTACGCCTCTCCGCCCAGCTCGAAGGCGGCCGTCCCGGCGGTCGCGTCGGCGAGCCAGGAGCGGAAGGCGTCCACGTCGGCGTCGGGCAAGCCGATCTCGATGGTGACCGCCTCGCCGTAACGGACGTCACGCACCTCGCGGCCGGTGGCCCGGAGATCGTTCTGGATCTTGCCGGCGCGCTGGTGGTCGACGGTGACGGTGGCGAGCCGGAAGCGGCGGCGGGTGAGGGTACCGAGGGTGTCGAGGGCCTCACCGACGGCTCCGCCGTAGGCGCGGATCAGACCGCCGGCGCCGAGCTTGACGCCGCCGTAGTAGCGGGTGACGACGGCGACGGCGTAGCGCATGTCGCGGCGCAGCAGCATCTGGAGCATCGGGACGCCGGCGGTGCCGCCGGGTTCGCCGTCGTCGCTGGCCTTCTGGACGGAGGCGTCGGCGCCGATGACGTACGCCCAGCAGTTGTGGGTGGCGTCCGCGTGCCGCTTGCGGACCTCGGCGATGAACTCCTGGGCCTCCTGCTCGGTGGCGGCCGGGGCGAGCGCGCACAGGAAGCGGGAGCGGTTGACCTCGGTCTCGTGCACACCCGCGTGGGCCACGGTGCGGTACTCGTCCTGCATCCGGTCAGCCTAAGCGCTGGTGGCGGGTGCCGTGCCCCGGCCGCCCCTCAGTCGCCCCTCAGCCGCCCCTGGGCCCCCGGGGCACGGTCATCGAGGTCAGCAGGGCGGTGCCGGGGGCGAGGGCGCGCCAGGTCGGGCCGTGCCAGGCGAGCACGGCGATCGCGGAGGTGGGGAACTTCAGCCGCACCTCGTCGAGGGCGTCGCCGAGCGCCTCCCCGGCCAGCTCCAGGACGAGGTCCTCCAGTCCCGGGTTGTGCCCGACGAGCAGCAGTGTGCCGACCTCGGCGGGGGTCTCCCGTACGACGCCGAGCAGCTCGGGCACGTCGGCGGCGTAGACCCGCGGCTCGTAGTGCACGGGGGGCGGGGTGTCCCACTGGGCGGAGGCCAGCTCGTAGGTCCGGCGGGCGCGGACGGCGGTGGAGCAGACGGCGAGGTCGGGGAGGCAGCCGGCCTCGGCGAGCGCGCGGCCGGCGGCGGGGGCGTCGCGGCGGCCGCGTCCGGCGAGGGGCCGTTCGTGGTCGGGGACGCCGTCGGGCCAGTCGGACTTGGCGTGCCGCAGCACGACGAGGCGGCGGGGCGGGCCGGTGGGGGTGCTCATGGGGCGGCTCCGATGTCGCGGGTCAGCTCCAGGCCGAGCAGACGGTCGGCGTAGGCGTAGGTCTCGAAGCGGGCGCCGTCGGGCAGTTCGGGCCCGGCGTCGGCGACCGACCGCAGGACGTTCAGCACCTCGGGCACGTCCAGATCGTCCTCCCAGGCGGCGCGCAGCCGCCCGCGCACCTCGTCGGGCACGGGCCGCGAGGGCTGCCGCGCCCACCCGGCGACGGCCCGCCGCCAGCCCGCGAGTGTGTCGTGGGCGTCGCCGACGGCAGCGGCGTCGAGCCGGACGGTCTCGGTACGTGCGTGCTGGAGCAGCGCGAGCCGCAGAACGGTGGGATCGGAAGGCGCCTCTCCGAGGACGTCCCCCACGACGACCTGAACGCCGTCGGCCCCGGCATCCCCCTCGGCCGCCACCCGCAGCACCTGCCGCTCGGCCGGCCGGCCGCCGGGCTCGTGTCCTTCCTCCAGCGGATGGATGCCGAGGGCGGCGGCACCCGCCCGCAGCACGGCCCGGTCCCCCTCGCCGGTGAGCACGGCCCGGACGGGTGTGCTGTCGAGTTCGAGGGCGCGCACGAGCAGGTCGGTGACGAGCAGGACCCGGAGCGCGCCGGTGCCGTGCCCCTGGACGTGTGCCTCGATCCGGGTGGGACCGCGGCGGACGGGGGCGGCGACGACGGCTTCGCCGGTACGGGCGTCGATGATGCGCAGCACGTGCCGAGCTTAGGAGAGCGGCGGCGCTCGTGCGCGGGCGGCGCGGAATCAGGATCCGCGGCGGTGCGTTGCAGCGGACAGGTCAGAACGACTGGAAGAGCTGTCCGATCCCGAGGAGGCCGCCGGTGTACGGCGACGAGGCAACGGTCCGCAGGATTCTCACCGAGGCGGGCGACACCTGGGCGGTGGTGGGGCTGTCGACGAACCGCTCCCGGGCGGCCTACGGCGTCGCCCGCGTCCTCCAGCGCTACGGCAAGCGGGTCGTCCCCGTCCACCCGAAGGCGGAGACGGTCCACGGCGAGCAGGGCTACGCCAGCCTCGCGGACATCCCCTTCGAGGTGGACGTGGTCGACGTCTTCGTCAACAGCGACCTCGCGGGCGCCGTCGCGGACGAGGCGGTCGCCAAGGGCGCGAAGGCGGTCTGGTTCCAACTGGACGTCATCGACGAGGCCGCCTACGACCGCACCCGCGCGGCGGGCCTGGACATGGTCATGCACCGCTGCCCGGCGATCGAGATTCCGCGACTGGGGTGACGTACGGCAGCCGTCCTGGTGCGGGCGAGCCGTCTCGATCGGTCGAGGTCGGCCGCCCATACTGGGCCGGTGGCCATCACCTCCGTCAACTCCCCTTCCGCTGAACGCCGTCCGGTCGTCATCGTCGGTGCCGGGCCCGCGGGGCTCGCTGTCGGGAATGTGCTGCGGGCCGCTTCCGTCGGGTGTGTGGTGCTGGAGGCGGAGAGCCGGGCGGTGGTCGAGCGGCGGCCGCGGGCCGGGGTGGTCGAGGAGTGGGCTGTTCGCGCGCTGGAGCAACGGGGGCTGGGGGAAGGGCTGTTGGCGCGGGCTCAGCGGCACTCGGCGTGTGAGTTCCGTTTCGCGGGGGAGCGTCATCGGCTGGAGTACGGCGAGCTGACCGGTCGTCATCACTGGGTGTATCCGCAGCCGTTGCTCGTGACGGACCTTGTGCGCGAGTACGTCGACGTGCGGGGCGGTGACGCCCGGTTCGGGGTGCGGGACGTCGAGTTGCGCGGTCTGGAGACGGACCGTCCGTCGGTGTCGTACACGTGCCCGGACACGGGTGAACGGCGGCTGCTGCACTGTGACTTCGTGGTGGGGGCCGACGGGGCGCGCGGGGTGAGCCGGGCCGCGGTGCCGGCGGGGCGGGCGCGGATCGCGCGGCACGACTACGGCATCGGCTGGCTGGCGCTGCTCGCCGAGGCGCCGCCGTCCTCGGACTGTGTGGTGTTCGGCGTCCATCCGAACGGTTTCGCCGGGCACATGGCGCGCAGCCCCGAGGTGACCCGGTACTACCTCCAGTGCCCGCCGGGCGACGACCCGGAGAACTGGTCCCACGACCGCGTCTGGTCCGAGCTGCGTCTGCGGCTCGCGGCCGAGGGCGCGCCGCCGCTCACCGAGGGGCGGCTCGTGGAGAAGCGGGTGCTCGACATGCACGACTACGTGGTCGAGCCGATGACGTACGGGCGGCTCTTCCTGGCCGGTGACGCCGCGCATCTCGTGGCGCCGATCGCCGCCAAGGGCATGAACCTGGCGCTGCACGACGCGTTCCTGCTCGCCGACGCGCTGGTGGCGTGTCTCGACGCCGGGGACCGCGCCGGGCTGGACGGGTACTCGGACGCGTGTCTGCGGCGGGTGTGGGACTACCAGGAGTTCTCGCAGTGGCTGTCGGAGGTCTACCACGGGGCGGCGGCCGGGGATCCGTTCCGGGCGGGGACGGCCTCGGCCCGGCTGCGGCGGCCGTTCACCTCGCCGGTGGCGGCCGCGGCCTTCGCCGAGCAGTACCTCGGGACGGCGGAGCGGTACTGAACGCGCGGGACCGCCGTCGCGCCGGGTCAGTCGTGCAGGGGCTTGTCCCCCAGGCGGTGGTCGGCCACGTTCAGGGCCTCGTCCACCACGCGGCGCAGATGGCCGTCGGAGAGGGAGTAGATCACCCGGCGGCCCTCCTTGCGGGTGTGGACCAGGCCGGCCAGCCGCAGCCGGGCCAGATGCTGGCTGACCGCCGGGCGGGCCGCCCCGCACACCTCCGTCAGCGTGGTCACGTCGGCCTCGCCCGACATCAGGGCGTGCAGCAGAGTGAGCCGGGTGCGGTCGCCGAGCAGGGCGAGCAGTTCGGCGGCGAGCGCGAACTGCTCCTCGCCCGGGGTGCGCGGATGCGCATGGTGTGCAGATGACAGGTGCATGCGTGCGCTCATACGCACATAATGGCGAGAAGGACGGGTAGACGTCCAGTTCTCCCCCTTTTTCCGCGCCGAAAGGGACCGACGTGAGCGAACACCACCACCACGCCCACGCCCACACCCACGCCCACGAGCACCCGCACCACCCCTCCCCCGCCGGCCCGTGGCACCGCCTGCGGCATCTGTTCACCCCGCACTCCCACGAGGCCGCCGACAAGCTCGATCACGCCCTGGAGTCCTCGGCCCGGGGCATGCGGGCGCTGTGGGTCTCGCTGGCGGTGCTGGGCGTGACGGCCCTCGCGCAGGCGGTCGTCGTGGCGCTGTCCGGGTCCGTCGCGCTGCTCGGCGACACCGTGCACAACACGGCGGACGCGCTGACCGCCGTACCGCTCGGCATCGCCTTCGTGCTGGGGCGGCGGGCGGCCACCCGGCGGTTCACCTACGGCTACGGGCGGGCGGAGGACCTGGCGGGCATCGTGATCGTGCTGACCATCGCGGCGTCGGCCGCGTTCGCGGGGTGGACCGCCGTCGAACGGCTGCTGCATCCGCGTCCGGTCGCCTACGTGCCCGCCGTGGCCGTCGCCGCGCTGGTCGGTTTCGCGGGCAACGAGTGGGTGGCCCGCTACCGCATCCGGGTCGGCCGGGAGATCGGCTCGGCGGCGCTGGTGGCCGACGGGCTGCACGCGCGCACCGACGGCTTCACCTCCCTCGCGGTGCTGCTGGGCGCGGGCGGCTCGGCCCTCGGCTGGCAACTCGCCGACCCGGTCGTGGGGTTGGCGATCACCGCGGCGATCGTGCTGGTGCTGCGGGACGCGGCGCGCGAGGTGTTCCGGCGGGTGCTGGACGCCGTCGACCCGGCCCTCGTCGACCGGGCCGAACAGGCGCTGCGAGAGGTGCCGGGGGTGCGCGGGGTGGGTGAGCTGCGGCTGCGCTGGATCGGGCACCGGCTGCGCGCGGAGGTCGCGGTGGTCGTGGACGGGGAGGCCACCGTCCGCCAGGCCCACGCGATCGCCGTGGACGCCGAACACGCGCTGCTGCACGCCGTACCGCGTCTCACGGCCGCGCTGGTGCACGCCGATCCGGCGCCGGTGCCGGGCGAGGCGGACCCGCATCTGGGGCTCGCCCATCACACGGCGGCATGACACCGCGCCCGGGTCGACGGACCCGCGCTCGGCGCGTCAGACGCCCAGCCCCTCCAGCACGACCGCGCCGGGCAGTTCGGCGAACGCCTTGCCCGGCACGAGGAGTTTGCCACGGCGACGGCCGCTGCCCACGAGGACGTACGGCAGGTCGACGACGGCGGAGTCCACCAACACCGGCCAGGCGGCGGGCAGTCCGACGGGGGTGATGCCGCCGTACTCCATGCCGGTCTCCCCCACGGCCGTGTCCATCGCCGCGAACGACGCCTTACGGGCGCCCAGTTGGCGGCGTACGACACCGTTGACGTCGACCCGGGTGGTCGACAGGACGAGACACGCGGCCAGGGAGGTCTCGCCGCCGCGCTTGCCGGCCACGACGACGCAGTTCGCGGACGTCTCCAGCAGGTCGCGCCCGTAGTGCTCGACGAAGACGGCCGTGTCGGCCCACTCCGGGTCGGTGTCGACGTACACGATCTGGTCGGCGGGCACGCTGCCGCTCCAGTGGCGTACGGCGTCGGCGACCGGGCGGGTCAGCTCGTCGAGGCAGTCGGGGGCGGGCCGGGCGTTGTCGAAGTGTCCGATGGGTGCGTCCATGACCGCACGCTAACAAGGCCCGCCGGGCCGACGACGCACCGTCTCACTGCACGGGCGGCGGCGTCGGGGCGGGCTGCGCGGACACGGGCGGGACCGAGACGGCCATCACCATCTCCATCGGCACGTCGCCGCGATTGCCGTACACATGCGGGGCGTTGGCCTCGAAGGAGGCGCTGGCGCCCGCCGGGATCCGGTGGTCCTCGCCGTCCACGGTGAGGGTCAGCTCGCCCGCGCTCACATGGAGCAGCTCGACGGTGCCGCGCGGGTGCGGTTCGGAGGGGCTGCTCTCGCCGGGCATCAGCCGCCAGTCCCACATCTCCAGCGGTCCGGGCGCCTCGGTGCCCGCGAGGAGCCGGTTGTAGCTGCCGGCCTCGGTGTGCCACAGCCGCACGGCCCGGTCGGCGGGCACGATACGGACCTTCGGGCCCTGCTCGTAGTCGAGCAGGGTGGTGATGGCGACGCCGAGGGCGTCACCGATCTTGACGACGGTGCCGATGCTCGGGTTCGTGCGGGCCTGCTCGATCTGGATGAGCATGCCCCGGCTGACCCCGGCCCGGGCGGCGAGCACGTCCAGGGTGAAGCCCCGCACCGCACGCCAGTGCTTGACGTTGCGCGCGAGGGACTGGGTCAGCAGGTCGAGGTCCGACACGTTCCGTTCCGTTCAGAGGTGAATGCGTTGGACGACAGGGTCCAGTCGCCTGAACTACGGTGAAGTGCACCTGATCGTCCACCGCACTGTACTGCGACGACACCGACCGTGCGGGTCCCGGGCGGCCTCCTGCCCGGTGAGCGTCGGATGGAGGCTTCGGGCATGGAGTGTCCGACGAGTGGGCGATGCCCGTACGGCCCTCAGCCCTCGCGTTCCATCCGCGCCAGCTCCCCCGCGCCCTCGTCGTCGAGCTGCGCCAGCCGCGCCGCCGTCTCCTCGTCCAGTCCGGACAGCGCGACCAACTGGTCCGAGGTGACCCCGTCCGGGATCGGTACCGGCGGCGGGGTGCGCAGCGGCGGCTGCCAGCCCTCGGCCTGCGTCCAGCGCCGTACGACGCGGGCCGGCGCGCCCGCCACCACGGCGTGGTCGGGGACCGTGCCGCGCACCACGGCGCCGGCCGCAACGACCACGTTCCGTCCGATCCGCGCACCCGGCAGGATCACCGCCCCGGTGCCGATCCAGCAGCCCGGGCCGATCTCCACGGGCTCCATGCGCGGCCACTGCCGGCCGATGGGCTCGTGCGGGTCGTCGTAGGAGTGGTTGGTGGACGTCACGTAGACGTACGGGCCGAAGTAGCAGTCGCTGCCGATGGTGACGGTGGTGTCGGCGATGACATGGCTGCCGCGGCCGAGCACGACCCCGTCGCCGATCCGCAGGATGGGGTCCGGGCCGAGGTCGAGGTCGGGCATCAGTCCGGCCGTGAGGGTGACCTGCTCGGCGACGATGCAGTGGGAGCCGAGGTGGATCCAGGGCTCGCCGAAGACCGTGCCGAGCGGGAACGCGAGCCGGGTCGCCGGGCCGATCGCGCCGAAACGCAGCCGCCCGGGGTGCTCCGCCGTGACGGAGCCCGCGCGCTGCGCCCAGGCCCAGCCCGCATGGACCGCGCGCTGTACGAGGCGGCGGCGCCATGATGAGAACGTGTTCTTGTCCGTCGGCACCCGCTCACCGTACTCAGCGCGCGGTGACCGCACCGGCCCGGAGCCCTGTGATCTTCACCCCACCGGGTGGCGTACGGTGCGGGGACACGGATCGACGAGGAGGCGGTGGCACGGTGACGACGACGCACAAGGCGCTGATCGTGGGCATCGGCGGCAGGGAACCGAAGGTCGACGCGGAGGCGTTCGTGGCGCCGACGGCGTCGGTGATCGGGGACGTGACGCTGGAGGCGGGCGCGAGCGTCTGGTACGGCGCTGTCGTGCGCGGTGACGTCGAGCGGATCTCCGTCGGCGCGCGGAGCAACATCCAGGACAACTGCACCCTGCACGCCGACCCCGGGTTCCCGGTGACCATCGGCGAGCGGGTCTCCGTCGGCCACAACGCCGTCGTGCACGGGGCGACCGTCGGGGACGACTGTCTGATCGGGATGGGCGCGACCGTCCTCAACGGCGCGGTGATCGGCGCGGGCTCCCTGGTGGCGGCGCAGGCGCTGGTGCCGCAGGGGATGCGGGTACCGCCGGGCTCACTGGTGGCCGGCGTACCGGCCAAGGTGCGGCGCGAACTGAGCGAGGAGGAACGCCAGGGCGTGACGCTGAACGGGACGCTGTACGCGGACCTGGCGAAGGCGCACGACGAGATCCACGAGTAGGACGACGTCGTCGGTACGCGCCGTCAGTCCGTGACGCCGACCGGCTCCGCCTCCGCCGGGGTCTCCTCCGCGGAGGCGGCGCTCTGCTTGGCAGCCTTCCGCTTGATGACCAGCATCGACGTGACGCCGATCAGCACCGCGAGCACCAGGCCCAGCCAGGAGAACCGCTTCAGCCAGGACTCGGCGACGACACCGACGTAGTAGATGACCGCGGTCGTGCCGCCCGCCCAGAGGATCCCGCCGAAGACGTTGGCGATCAGGAACTTCCAGTACGGCATCCGCAGCACGCCCGCGAGGGGACCGGCGAAGATCCGCAGCAGGGCGACGAAACGGCCGAAGAAGACCGCCCACATGCCCCACTTCTCGAAGGACCGCTCGGCCGTCGCGATGTGCCCCTCGCTGAAGTGCTTGGGGAACTTCTTGCCGAGCCAGGCCAGCAGCGGCCGTCCGCCCTTGCGGCCGATGGCGTAGCCGATGGAGTCGCCGATCACCGCGCCCGTCGAGGCGACGGCGCCGAGGATGAAGGGGTCGATGCCCGCGTGCTGGGAGGACAGCAGCGCGGCCGAGACGAGGATGATCTCGCCCGGCAGCGGGATCCCGAGGCTCTCCAGTCCGATGACCAGACCGACCACGGCGTACACGGCGGCCGCGGGTACCGTGTCGAGCCACTCCTGCACGTGCACCGGCGCTTCCTCCCCTTCGGCGTTCCTGGATTCCCGGGAAGCCTACCGTGGCGCTCTCCACAGGATCCTCCGAGCCGTCTGACCGGGAACTCCTATCCGGCTCGGCCAGCATGACCGCCATGAGCACCCCCCACACCACCGCCCGCGTCCGCAAGGCCGTCGTCCCGGCCGCCGGGCTCGGCACCCGCTTCCTGCCCGCGACCAAGGCCACCCCGAAGGAGATGCTCCCGGTCGTCGACAAGCCGGCCATCCAGTACGTCGTCGAGGAGGCCGCGGCGGCCGGTCTGGACGACGTGCTGATGGTCACCGGCCGGCACAAGCGGGCCATCGAGGACCACTTCGACCACGCCTTCGAACTGGAGCAGGCCCTCGCGGCCAAGGGCGACACGGTACGGCTGGACGCGGTGCGCGATCCGGCGCGTCTCGCCGACATCCATCACATCCGCCAGGGCGACCCGCTCGGCCTCGGTCACGCGGTGCTCTGCGCCCGGCAGCACGTGGGCGACCAGCCGTTCGCGGTGCTGCTCGGCGACGACCTCATCGACCCCCGGGAGACCCTGCTCAGCCGGATGCTGGACGTCCGCGACCGGTACGCGGGCAGTGTCGTCGCGCTGATGGAGGTCCCGCCGGAGCAGGTCCACCTGTACGGCTGCGCGGCCGTCGCGCCCTGCGGCGGGGACGAGGGCGATGTCGTGCGGGTCACGGGCCTGGTGGAGAAGCCGGACCGCGCGAACGCGCCGAGCCGGTACGCGGTGATCGGCCGCTACGTCCTCGACCCGGCCGTCTTCGACGTGCTCGACCGCACCGCCCCCGGACGCGGCGGCGAGATCCAGCTCACCGACGCCCTGGCCCACCTCGCCGCCACCGGCACGGTCCACGGCGTGATCTTCTCCGGCCGCCGCTACGACACCGGCGACAAGGCCGACTATCTCCGCACGGTCGTCCGGCTGGCCTGCGAACGCCCCGATCTGGGGCCGGAGTTCATCGGCTGGCTGAAGACGTTCGTGGCGGGCCTGGAGCAGGGGGAGCCGTGGCGGGAGGGGCGGGAGGGGCGGGCGGCGGCGTGAGCACGGGACGCGGCGTTCGCAGCCGGTGGGCCGAGGCGCTCAGACGACCGCCGCGCCCGGACCGCCCTCCTCAGCCGTTGGGCCGCAGGGTCCACACCACGGTCATCTCCCCGGTGACCGCCCCGTCCGCGCGGCGGATCTCGATGGCGACCGGGAACTCGGGGCGCTCGCCCGCGTCGAGCTGGGCGACGACCTCGGCGGCCGGGCGGCCCAGCGTCGCGGTGGCGGTGACGGCGCCCATCGCGAGCTTGCGGTAGGCGATCTCCGCGCGCACGGCGAGCGGCACGGCACGCGCGAGCTGGTCCCCGAACGCGGCGAGGACGATCGCGCCGCTGGCGGACTCGCCCAGCGTGAACATCGCGCCGGCGTGCGGTCCGCCCACGTGGTTGTGGTAGTCGCTCTGGTCGGGCAGGGCGACGACGGCCTTCTCCGGAGTGGTCTCCAGGAAGTCGAGGTTCAGGGTCCGGGCCATGGGCACCGTGGCGGCGAGCATCTCGCCGATGGACATCTGGTCTGCGCTCATGGCCGCGATGTTACCCATGGGTAGGGCGGCTGACCAGACGCGCGGGAGGGGGACCGCGTACCCGACGGCGGCGGGCCGGGGCGGCCGGGCCACGATTTCGGTACGTCCCTGACAAGGGGCGGTGACCGAACCGTGTCCATGGGGGAACTAGGGTTTCTGGCCATGTGGCCAGGACAGCAGCCGCCCGGGGGAGAGCAGAACCCGCAGGCGCAGAACAACCCGTACCAGCAGCCGGGATACCAGCAGCCGAATCCCTATCAGCAACCCGGCTATCAGCAGCAGCCCAACCCGTATGGGCAACAGCAACCGCAGTGGGGCGCCCCGACGGTGCCCGTCGGGCTCCAGCAGACCGGCGGGGACGGAAGCGGCGGGGGCGGCGGCAACCGGACGAAGCTGGTGGCGATCGTGGCGGCCACGGCCGTCGTCGTGACCGCCGGTGTCACCGGTTTCCTCGTCCTGGGCGGCAAGGACGACGATCCGGCGAAGGCGTCGGAGAAGACCAGCCCCAGCCCGACGGCCTCCGCGTCCGCCTCGGCCTCCGCGTCGGCCGGCTCCGACGACAACCCCCGCAACGGCGAGGAGGAGAAGGCGACGATCGCCGGCTGGAAGGTCGTCGTGAACCCCAAGTGGGGCATCGCCTTCGACGTGCCGGCGGACTGGGAGGTGCAGTCGCCGGGGCTGAGCCAGGGCTTCGAGTGGGAGGACAAGAAGCAGTCCAGCGGCTACGACTCGATCATCATGGGCGGTACCGTCGAGTACAAGTCCAAATGGTGCGGCGTGGACGACGACAAGGACGGCAAGATCGACTACACCCCGCTCGCGATGGCCGGCTCCAAGGGCGCCTCGGGCGCCAAGAGCACCGACGAGATCGCGATCAACACGCCTGCCTGGTGGGTGTTCGGCGGGTACACCGAGCCGGACAAGAAGAGCATCACCTTCGAGAAGAAGGCGACCGCCTACACGACGACGTCCGGTGTCGTGGGCAGCTACGCCTGGGCGCAGTCGACGAACACGCCCCAGAAGGGCAAGTGCGACAGCGACGGCAAGGCGATCACCTTCGGCTTCAAGAACTCCAAGGGCGACTACGTGTCCTGGAACTGGTACGGGGCCAAGGGCGTGAAGGAAGAGGTCCCGAAGGAGACGGTCCTGAAGATCCTGAGCACCGTGCGGCTGCACGGCGAGCCCACGGCGAACTGATCGTCACCCCGCCGTACCGGCGGCGGGGCGCGCTCGGCACGCATGTGGCGGGGAACCGGATTGGCACATCCGTGCTTCTCCGGGGATAGTCGGCCGGTGACCAGAGCCGCCGACACCTCCCGCCGCCTGCGCGCGCCCGCCTGGGCGGGCCGCAACTACACCCTGCTGACCGCCTCCGCCTTCGTGACGAGCCTGGGCAGCAACGGCGCGCTGATCGCCGCCGCGTTCGCCGTCCTGGAGGCGGGCGGCGACGGCGGCGACGTGGGTCTGGTGGCGGCGGCCCGCACGCTGCCGCTGGTGCTGTTCCTGCTGATCGGCGGGGCGGTCGCCGACCGCTTCCCCCGGCATCGGGTCATGGTCGCGGCGAACGCCCTGAACTTCCTGTCGCAGGGCGCCTTCGCGGCGCTCGTGCTGCTCGGGGAGCCGCGGCTGTGGCAGATGATGCTGCTGACCGCGCTCGGCGGCACCGGCCAGGCGTTCTTCTCCCCGGCGGCCGAGGGCATGCTGCTGTCCACGGTCCGGGGCGAGCAGGCCGGGCGCGCGTTCGCGGTGTTCCGGATGGCGATGCAGGGCGCGGGCCTGGGCGGCGCGGCGCTCGGCGGGGCGATGGTCGCGGTGGTCGGCCCCGGCTGGGTGCTGGCCGCGGACGCCGTCGCCTTCGCCGTCGCGGGGTCGCTGCGCGCGTTCCTCCGCGTCGAGGACATCCTCCGCCCGCACCGCAACGGCGGTCTCCTGACCGATCTCCGGGAGGGCTGGCAGGAGTTCATCGGCCGCCCCTGGCTGTGGACGATCGTCCTCCAGTTCTCCGTGGTCAACGCCATGGTGGCCGCCGCCGACGCGGTCTACGGCCCACTGGTCGCCCGGGACCATCTGGGCGGCGCGGGCCCCTGGGGCCTGGCCCTCGGCTTCTTCGGCGCGGGCACGGTCGTCGGGGCGCTCCTGATGACCCGCTGGAAGCCCCGCCGCCTGCTTCTCGCCGGCACGCTCTGCCTGTTCCCCCTCGCCCTCCCGTCCGCCGCGCTCGCCGTCCCGGTCCCGATCGCCTTCCTCTGCGCCACGATGTTCCTGACCGGCGTCACCCTGGAGGTCTTCGGCGTCTCCTGGATGACCGCCCTTCACCAGGAGATCCCGGAGGACAAGCTCTCCCGCGTCTCCGCCTACGACTGGTTCGGCTCGGTCGCCATGGTCCCCGTCGGCACGGCCCTGGCCGGCCCGGCGGAATCGGCCTTCGGCCGCACGAACGCCCTCTGGGGCTGCGCCGCCCTGGTCGTCATCGTCACGGCAGCGGTCCTGTGCGTCCCGGACGTACGCAACCTGACCCGCCGCACAAAGCCGATCACCCGCCACACCCCGACGCCGTCCCACCCCGAAAACGCCCTGGAGGGCCTCGGCTGACACCGCTCAGATCAGTCGCGCGGCGGTCTGGGCCGGGGTCTCACCGTCGGTGTGGACGGTCCGCGTCGCCACGAGCCGAGCACCGGGGTCGTCGAGCCAGTGGGCCAGAAAGTCATGGCCGTCGACGACCCAGGAACGACCCTTGTCCACCTCGCAGCGCCGCCGCAGGACGCCCAGCGACACCTCGCGGTCCGCGGACGGCAGAATCCGGACCACCTCGGGGCAACGACCGAGCGCGGCACGCACGGCGGCCAGATGCCACCGGTCGGCATAGCTGGTGTGCCCCGCCCCCAGCGCGACCACGGCACCGGGATGGTCGGCGACCACACGCACCACCGCATGCGCCCGGGCCGGCTCCCACTCGGCCTCGGCCTCGAGACGCCCGACGGCGGCGATCCGCTCACGCAGCCGATCCATGCTCCACCCCACCTGCGCGTAGTACGCGTCGGCCACGGCATCCAGGTCGACGAACAAGCGGCACGTCCTCGCCGCCAACTCCCGCCCGAGCGTGCTCTTCCCGACACCGGCCGGACCGACCAGAACCATCCACGGCACCCCTCCGCTCACGCGACGCTCACCTCGCTCGACGCCAGCTCACCTTCCCGACCAGGAATCGGCGAGCACGTTCGGTTACAAGTTGGACGCTTTGCGTGCACCCCGCCCTCGCGGTGCGCACGATAGGCGCATCTGGCACGTACGTCCAAGAGGGGCCATGACCGCCGAATTTCCACCGCCACCACCAGATGTGCCTCCGGGACCTCCGGTACCACCCGCGCCCAGGCGCGTGCCTCTCCTGCTCGCCGCGCTCGCGGGCGCGGTCATCGGGGGCGGCGCCGTGGGGGCGGTGTGGGCCCTCACCGGCGACCCCGACCCCGACTCCGCCGTCAGCGGGACGAGTGCGAGCGCCGGCGAGACGGAGACGCAGACCGCCGAGCCGGAGCCCACCACGTTCACGCTCACCGGCAGCTTCGAGCTGACCGAGGGCGCGGTCAGTGACGGTTCGACCGGCTGCAAGGGCACCGGTGGCTACGACGACATTGCCGAAGGCTCGTCCGTCACCGTGTACGACGCGGCCGGCACCGTCATCGCCACCGGCTACCTGGGTGACTCGACACTGGCCTCCGGAAGCTGCACGTTCGATGTCGCTGTCGAGAACGTCCCCAAGGGCAAGGACTTCTACAAAGTGGAGGTCTCCCACCGGGGGACGGTCCAGTTGTCCGGTGCCGACGCCGAAGCCGGCCGGTTCGGCGCCACGTTGGGATGAGTCCGTCGGGTCAGCCGATGCCGAACGCGCCCTCCGGGGGTTCCGGGGACGGGACCGCGTCCTCGTCGTGGACCGGGTGGGCGGTCCCGATGAAGGCGTGGAGGGGTGGGCCGTGTTCGACGCGGGCCGGGAAGGCGTCGGAGGCGGTGCGGCGGGTGAGGGTGGGGACGTCGAAGGGGTGGTGTGCGGCGACGAGTACGGCGTTGCCGAAGCGGCGTCCGCGCAGGACCGCCGGTTCGGCGATCAGAAGCAGTTCCTCGAACACCTCGGCGAAGTTGGCCAGTTGGGATCTGAGGAAGGCGAACGGCGCCGCGTCGGCGAGGTTGGCCAGGTAGACGCCGTCCCCGCGCAGCACCCGCCCCGCCTCGCGCGCGTAGGCGAGGGAGGTGAGATGGGCGGGGACGCGGGAGCCGCCGAAGACGTCGGCCACGAGCACGTCGGCCGAGCGGTCCGGGGCCGACTGCAGCCAGGCCCGGGCGTCGGCCGGGTGCAGCGTGACACCGGTGCCGGCGGGCAGCGGCAGATGGTCGGCCACCAGCTCCAGCAGCGCCCGGTCGGCCTCGACGACGTCCTGTCGTGAGCCCGGCCGGGTCGCCGCCAGATAGCGGGGCAGGGTGAGCGCCCCGCCGCCGAGGTGCACCGCGTCGAGGGGCCGTCCCGGCTCGGCGACCGTGTCCAGGACGTGCCCGAGACGGCGCGCGTACTCGAACTCCAGATGCTCGGGCTCGTCCAGGTCGACGTACGACTGCGGCGCGCCGTCGACCGTCAGCAGCCAGGCCCGCTCCCGGTCGACGTCGGGCATCAGCTTGGCGGTGCCGTGGTCGACGGCTCGGGTGACGGGTATGGGCTCCACCGTTCAATTGTGCCCGCACGGTGGAGCCCGTCGGCCGGACCGGGGCTCAGAGCAGGGACGTCACCGTCCCCGCCCCCACCGTCCGGCCGCCCTCGCGGATCGCGAAGCCCAGGCCCGGCTCCAAGGGGATGTCACGCCCCAGCTCGACGGTCATGACGACCCGCTCACCGGGCCGCGCCACGGCCGCCTCGCCCAGGTCGACATCGCCCACGACGTCCGCCGTACGGATGTAGAACTGCGGCCGGTACCCGGTGGCGACCGGCGTCGTACGGCCCCCCTCGCGCGCCGACAGGACATACACCTGCGCCGTGAACCGGCGGCTCGGGGTGACACTCCCCGGCGCCGTGACCACATGCCCGCGCCGGACCGCGTCCCTCGGCACACCCCGCAGCAGCAGCGCCACGTTGTCCCCGGCCTGCGCCTCCTCCATCGGCTTGCCGAAGGTCTCCAGACCGGTCACGACGGACTCCACCCCGGCGCCGAGCACGTCGACCCGGTCGCCCACCCGTACCGTGCCCCGCTCCACCGCACCGGTGACGACGGTCCCCCGCCCGGTGATGGTGAGCACGTTCTCGACGGGCAGCAGGAACGGCGCGTCGAGATACCGCTCGGGCATCGGCACATACGTGTCGACCGCGTCGAGCAGCGCCTCGACGGACGCCGTCCAGCGCGGGTCGCCCTCCAGGGCCTTGAGCCCGGACACCCGGACGACGGGCGCGGCGTCACCGCCGTAGCCGTGCGCGGTGAGCAGGTCCCGGACCTCCAGCTCCACGAGGTCGGTCAGCTCCTCGTCGCCCGCGTCGGCCTTGTTGATCGCGACGACGATGTGGTCGACGCCCACCTGCCGGGCGAGCAGGACGTGTTCGGCGGTCTGCGGCATGATCCCGTCGAGCGCGGAGACGACGAGGATCGCCCCGTCGAGCTGCGCGGCACCGGTGACCATGTTCTTGACGTAGTCGGCGTGGCCGGGCATGTCGACGTGCGCGTAGTGCCGGGTGTCGGTCTCGTACTCGACGTGCGCGATGTTGATGGTGATGCCGCGCGCCGCCTCCTCGGGGGCGCGGTCGATGCGGTCGAACGGCACGTACGTGCCGGCGCCGCGGTCGGCGAGGACCTTGGTGATGGCGGCGGTCAGGGTGGTCTTGCCGTGGTCGACGTGACCCATCGTGCCGATGTTCAGGTGCGGCTTGGTCCGCACGTAAGCGGTCTTGGGCATGGCTGTACCTCGAAGCGTGTCCGTGTGTCCTGGTGATCTCCGGTGGGAGAGGGGACCCCGCGGTCCTGCCCGACCCTCCCCCTGCGGGGTCCGCCGGACGATCCGGAGAGGGTCAGCTTCGGGCGCCGTCGACAGCGGCCGGGAGAAGCGGAACGGCAGCCTTCGGCGCATCCGCGACCGCGGATGCTGCGAGGAGGAAGGCGTACCGGAACATGGAACAGATCATCGCCGACGGTTCGTTCGGCGTCGAATGGTTTTCCACAGCCGCAGGTTTTCCACAGGGGGCGTGATCAGGGCGATGAACGCGGACGAGACGAGCGCGGACGAGTGGTGGGACCTGCTGCCGGACGGCATCCGCGCGCAGGTCGACGGATACGTCCTCCAGGACGCCTTCATGCGCGCGGTGCGCGTGGCCTGGACGGCGGGCCGGGCCGCCGGTCTGGGCCTGACCGACGCGCAGCGCGTCGTCCACGAGCGGTACGTCCGGCTCGGCGACCGGATCGCGCGCACCCCCGACGATCCGCTGGACGTCGACTCGCTCACCGCGCTCGCGGCCGGTGCGCCGGGCCGGGTGGTGGCGGTCGAGGCCGTCTGGGACGGCGACACGGTCCACGACTGGTTCGTGAACCTGCTCGCCGTGACCACCGCTCCCGACGGCGACCACCGTCTCGCGACCGTGTACCGGGGGCGGGCCGTCCGTCACCTCGACGGCGAGGACCCCGGCGCCCGGCACCCGTCCGCGCTGGTGGCCGACCGGACCGGCAGGGCCCTGGCCGCCCACCTCGGCGTGCCGTTCCACTTCGCGAGCCCGGACACCGCGGACGACGAGGCGCCCCGCTGGCGACCCTCACACAGCGGTACTTCTTAACCGGCCCCGATGTTCTTCAGCGCCTCGCGGACCGACAGCGGCGCGAAGCGGTCGCCCTCACGGGCGAGGAAGGCGCGGACCGCGTCCGGATCGGTCTTGGCGTACTCGCGCAGGGACCAGCCGATCGCCTTGCGGATGAAGAAGTCCGGGTGCCCGGACTGGCGCAGGCAATAGGCGAAGAGCCGGTCGGTGTCGGTGCGGTCCTTGTAGCGGAGCTGGTGCAGCAGGGCGGTGCGGGCGAGCCACAGGTCGTCGTCGGCGATCCAGTCGTCCATGACGGCGGTCAGGCGGGGGTCGGCGGCGACCAGACCGCCGACGACGTGCGCGGCGAGCAGATCGACCGTGTCCCACCAGGGCCTGGTGACGATCAGCTCGCGGGCCACCGGCAGGAACGCCGACGAGCAGCGCGCGGTGTGCCGGCGCAGGTAGTCGACGGCGAAGTACTGGTACTCCCGCTCCGGCAACGCCCAGCAGCGCAGGGCGACGGCCGTGCAGTCACCCTCGCTCGGGCGGGGCGTACCCGCCAGGACGGTCCGCGACAGGGCGCGGCGCTCCGGGGTGGGAATGCCGAGGAAGGGGGACACGTCCTTCATGTACGACCGCATCCCCGCCGCCCTGACCGGGTCGGCCGCGCCCGCGTACGCGACGGTCAGCCGCTCCAGCACGGTGTCGGCGAGCGCGCTGTGCGGTGCGCCGGACGTTCCCCGGGCTGTGGCGGTCATGAGACGAACCATACGGCGATCAGACATCTCCTTCCGTTACTGTCGCGGAATGCTCGATGCCCACACCCGCTCTGGGGGCACCGCCACGGCCGCTCCCCCGGCCGCCGCCACGGAGCTTCTCCTCCCCGTGCCCGTGGCTCCCGTGCCCGCCCTCGCCACCGCGAACGCCGCGCCCGCGGCCACCGCGCCCGCCGCTGCCGTCGCCCGCTGGGCGAGAGTGCTGCTCTCGCCCTGGTCACGGTTCTCGCTGCTGGTCGCGCTGCTCGCGGCGGCCGGCGCGAGCGTCCTGCTGTTCGAGCCGCAGAGACTGCTCGCGGACGGCTGGCCGCCCCAGCTCGCCGGTGCCTCGGCGGCCGTGGTGTTCGCGGTGGCGTACGGGCTGTGCACGGTGGCGTTCGTACCGCGCCCGCTGCTCAACCTCGCCGCGGGCGCGCTGTTCGGCTCCCAGCTCGGCCTGGGCGCCGCGCTCGCGGGCACGGTCCTGGGCGCCGGTTTCGCCTTCGGGCTCGGCCGGGTGCTCGGCCAGGACGCGCTACGGCCGCTGCTGCGCGGCAGACTGCTGACGGCGGCGGACGGCCAGCTCAGCCGCCACGGCATGCGCTCGATGCTGGCGGCACGGCTCTTCCCCGGGCTGCCGTTCTGGGGTGTCAACTACTGCGCGGCGATCTCCCGGATGGGCTGGGTGCCGTTCCTGCTGGCGACCGCCCTCGGCTCGATCCCGAACACGGCCGCCTACGTCGTCGCCGGCGCCCAGGCGTCGGCCCCCACCTCCCCCGCCTTCCTGATCGCCCTGGCCGGCATCACCCTGCCGATGGTCGCGGCGGCGGTGCTGACCTGGCGCAAGCGGCACCATCTGCGGGGGCGAAAGACGCGGTAGGGACCGAGCGGGCGGCGGCTAGACGGCCTCCACCACCATCGCGTTGGCCAGTCCGCCCGCCTCGCACATGGTCTGGAGGCCGTAGCGCCCTCCGCGTTCCCGCAGGGCGTGCACCAGGGTCGTGGTGAGACGGGTGCCGCTGGCGCCGAGCGGATGGCCGAGCGCGATGGCGCCGCCGTGCACATTGACCTTGGCGAGATCGGCCCCGGTCTCCTGCCGCCAGGCCAGAACCACGCTGGAGAACGCCTCGTTGACCTCGAAGAGGTCGATGTCGTCGAGGCGGAGTCCGGCCCGGCGCAGCACCTTCTCGGTGGCCGGGATGACACCGGTGAGCATCAGCAGCGGGTCGGAGCCGGTGACGGCGAAGCTGTGCAGCCGGGCGAGCGGACGCAGCCCGAGCCGGGCTGCGGTCTCGCCGGAGGTGATGAGCACGGCCGAGGCGCCGTCGTTGACGGGGCTGGCGTTGCCCGCGGTGACGTTCCACTCGATCTGCGGGAAGCGTTCGGCGAACGCCGGGTCGTGGTAGGCGGACTTGAGCCCGGCGAGGATCTCGGGGGTGCTGCCGGGCCGTACGCACTCGTCGCGGGAGACGCCGTCCAGCGGGGCGACCTCGGCGTCGAACAGGCCGCGCTGCCAGGCGTCGGCGGCCCGCTGGTGGGAGGACACGGCGAAGGCGTCCATCTGCTCGCGCGTGATCGACCACTTGGCGGCGATCAGCTCGGCGCTGATGCCCTGCGGCACGAGCCCCTCGGGGTAGCGGGCGGCGACGCCGGGGCCGAACGGGTCCACGCCGGGCGGCACGTTGGACCACATCGGGACGCGGCTCATCGACTCCACCCCGCAGGCCACGACGAGGTCGTACGCGCCCGCCATGACGCCCTGCGCGGCAAAGTGAACGGCCTGCTGGGAGGAGCCGCACTGCCGGTCGACGGTGGTCGCCGGGACGGACTCGGGGAAGCCCGCGGACAGCAGGGCCTGCCGGGTGGTGTTCATGGCCTGCTCGCCGACCTGGTCGACGGTGCCGCCGATGACGTCGTCGATCAGCGCGGGGTCGACCCCGGAGCGTTCGACGAGGGCGCGCAGGGTGTGGGCGAGGAGTTCGACGGGGTGGACATGGGCCAGGGAGCCGTTCGGCTTCCCCTTGCCGATCGGTGTGCGTACGGCTTCGACGATGACGGCGTCACGCATGGGCGGGCCTCCACGAGTACGGGCACGAGTACGGGTACGGCTACGGGCACGGCTACTGGTGAGTAGGAAATCCGAACTCACCATAGACCCGAGGGTTTGAAAATCCAACCCACTAGAGTTTGTTTTTCCAACCCTCACCTAGACTGTCGGCCATGGCCTCCCCCAAGGACCCGCGCCCCTGCTCGATCGCCGACGCCCTCGCGCTCGTCGGCGAGAAGTACTCCCTGCTCGTCCTGCGGGAGGTGTGCCTGGGCAACGGCCGCTTCGACCAGCTCGTGCGCAACATCGGCGCCCCGCGCGACATCCTCACCACCCGGCTGCGCCGCCTGGTCGACGCCGGCATCCTCACCAAGCGGCCCTACAGCGAACGCCCGCAGCGCTTCGAGTACCGGCCCACCCAGGCGGGCCTCGACCTGGAGCCGGTCCTGATGACCCTGATGGCCTGGGGCGACCGCCATCTGCGCGGGGACGCGGAGCGCCCCATGGTCATCGAGCACGCCTGCGGCAACGAACTCGTCCCCGTGGTCACCTGCCAGGCGTGCGGCGACGAGGTCCGCCACGAGGACCTCATCGCCCACCCCCAGGCCCCGGGCTGGACGACCCAGGGACCGACGGCGGCCTAGCACACTCGATGCGCGCACCCGCTCACGCTCACGCTCACCAGGGATGCGACTCCAGATACCCGGCGATCTCCTCCCGCCCCCAGGCGCCGTCGGCCACGATCACGCGGTAGCGGCGGGTGAGGGTGTCGCCGGGGGCCAGCTCCAGCTCGTCGAAGAAGGCCCAGGACGGGGCGAGTCCCACGAAGGGTTCGTTGCGGACGAACCAGTGGGCGGGGTGGGTGCCACGGGCGCCCGTGTGGTCGTTCCCGGGGGCGTGCGCGACGACGACGGTGGCGTGACCGTCGCTGCCGTCGTGCTCGCCCGTGACCGCGAGCCACTCGCTCTGCGAGGCCATCAGACCCGGCCCCTCCCCGTCGGGGCCGATGATCCGGCCGCCCCGGAAGGAGCGCGGGCCACGCCAGAACAGGCCCGTGTACCCGTCCAGTTCCCGTCCGGCGGTGGACGGGCTGCCGAAGCGCAACGGCTCCTCGCGGCGGTTGGTGACGGCACTGGCCCAGGTCAGGGCCCAGACGCCGGCGTCCCGGTCGACGTCGTGCACCTCGATCCGGCGCGACTCCTCGGCCCACAGCTCCCCGCCGTACGGATGCCAGGTCAGCCGTTCGGCGACGACCGCCCGGTCACCGTCGGCGGCGACCTCGTCGAAGCCGACGTGGACCATCGAGCCGACCCGCTCGGGCAGGGCGAGATACCCCTCACCGCGCACATACGTGTTGCCGCCCCACAGATTGGCCCCGGACAGATGGGAGGCGGTCAGGGAGAGGCCCTTGTGCCAGCGGTGGTCGTTCGGCCGGTAGCCGGTGACGAGGTCGCCCCGGAGGGTCCGCAGCGGGTGGAGGTACGGCCGTGGCGCCTCCCAGGCCGCCTCGGGCCGGTAGACGTAGGCGAGCAGTTCGACGCCGCTCGCGGGGTCGCTCACCGTGATCCGGTCGCCCAGGGAGTGCACGAGACGCAGACCGCCGCCCTCGTCCGCACCTCCTGCGGCGCTCATACGGCCGCCTCCACGACCGCCGGGGCCCAGCCCGGGGCACCCCCGTGCAGGGCCGTGTAGTACGGATCCCCGGGGCCGATCTCCCCGCGCCGTACCGTCGCGCCGGTGAAGGCGGACTTGTAGAGCGAGGTGACCAGTTCCAGGCTGGTGCGCCCGTCCGCGCCGCTGCCCCGCGGCCGCGTCCCGGCGCGCAGGGCGGCGAGAAGCTCCCGCAGTTGGGCCAGGTGGGAGCTGGGCTCGTCGGGGCCGAAGTCCCGCCAGACGGCCACCTCGTCCGCGGTGACGCCAGGGGCGGGGGTGATCCGCCAGTCGGCGTTGGAGTGGCCGTAGAGATGGGTCAGCTCGACGGTGGCGCGCTCGCAGTCGATGCGGATACGGCTGACCTCGTCGGGGCTGAGGACGCTGTTCACGACCGTCGCCAGCGTGCCGCCGTCGAAGCGGAGCAGGGCGGTGGAGACGTCCTCGGTCTCGACGTCGTGGACGAGACGGCCCGCCATGGCGCGGACTTCGCTCCACGGGCCGAGCAGGTCCAGGAGCAGGTCCATCTGATGGATGCCGTGACCCATCGCGGGGCCGCCGCCCTCGGTCCCCCAGCGGCCGCGCCAGGGCACGGCGTAGTACGCGGTGTCGCGGTACCAGGTGGTCTGGCAGTGCGCGACGAGCGGCCGCCCGAGCGCCCCCTCCGCGAGCAGCCGCCGCACCTGCCGGGCCCCGGAGCCGAACCGGTGCTGGAAGACGATCGAGGAGTACGGCCCGCTCTCCGCGCCCTCCTCCGCCTGTACGGCGTCGTATTCGGCCAGGGTCGGCACCGGGGGTTTCTCGCACCACACCCAGGCGCCGGCCCGCAGCGCCGCCACGCTCTGCTCACGGTGCAGGGTGGGCGGGGTGCAGACGGTCACCAGGTCGGGGCGCCGCTCGGCAAGCATCCGCTCCAGGTCGGTGTAGGCGTGCGGGACCCCGCCCTCGGCGCAGAACGCCTCGACCGCCGCGGCGTCGATGTCGACGGCCGCGACCACCTCCGTCCCGCCCTCGGCGGCGAGCTGCCGCAGCGCGGGCAGATGGGAGCCCCGGGCGATGGCGCCGGTCCCGATCACGGCGACGCGGACCGGACGGTCGGCGAGCGGAGCGGGCCGCGGTGGCGGGATGTGGGACGACGACATCGGCGGATCAGCACTCCTCCGAGGGGCGACGGACGGCGGACACGGCTCGTGAGCGGTACACGCGAGGAGAACGCCGACACCAGAGCCGTAGCAAGCGCTTTCCCCACCCGGCAGCAAAGTAGGCGCCACCCACCGGCCCGGTCAACCGTCCGAACGCCCCGGGCCGTCGTGCACCAAACCCCTGTGCGGGGCCGTCACCCAGGACCGCTACGCTTCCTGTGCACACCTCTTGATCACGCGCGCGGCGGCATGCCGTCCCCGCCGCCCCTTTTCCCGATCGGCGCTTGGACTCCTTAACCTCATGTCTTGGTTTGAATCCCTCATCCTCGGACTCGTCCAGGGGCTGACCGAGTTCCTCCCCGTCTCCTCCAGCGCGCATCTGCGCCTGACCGCGGCCTTCTCCGGCTGGGAGGACCCCGGGGCCGCCTTCACGGCGATCACCCAGATCGGCACGGAAGCCGCGGTGCTGATCTACTTCCGCAAGGACATCGGGCGGATCATCTCGGCGTGGACCCGGTCGCTGTTCGACAGCGCGGTCCGCAAGAAGGACCACGACGCCAAGATGGGCTGGCTGGTGATCGTCGGCTCCATCCCGATCGGTGTGCTGGGCGTCACACTCAAGGACCAGATCGAGGGCCCGTTCCGCGATCTGCGGATCACCGCGACCATGCTCGTCGTGATCGGCGTCGTCATAGGCATCGCCGACCGGCTGGCCGCGCGCGACGAGAAGGGCGGCCGACACCGCGCCCCCAAGCAGCGCAAGTCGCTGGAGGACCTGGGCGTCCGGGACGGCCTGATCTACGGCCTCTGCCAGGCGTGCGCCCTCATCCCGGGCGTCTCCCGCTCCGGCGCCACGATCAGCGGCGGCCTCTTCATGGGCTACCGGCGCGAGGCGGCGGCCCGCTACTCCTTCCTCCTCGCCATCCCAGCCGTCCTCGCCTCCGGCGTCTTCGAGCTGAAGGACGCGATGGAGGGCGGACACGTGGACTGGGGACCGACGGCCTTCGCGACGGTGATCGCGTTCGTGTCCGGGTACGCGGTGATCGCGTGGTTCATGAAGTTCATCAGCACGAAGTCCTTCATGCCGTTCGTCTATTACCGGGTCGTCCTCGGCATAGTGATCATCGCCCTCGTCGCGATGGGCGCCCTCAGCCCCCACGCGGCGGAGTCGGCGGGCTGACCCACCACGACCGATGGCCCTCACCCAACAGCTGGCGCGCGTCTCCGTGCCGTACCTGGACCGCTGTCGCGACACGGCGCTCGACTCTCCTGGCGCCGCACCCGGCTGGGACCCGCCGGACACCGACCTCCTCGACACGGACTGGGGGCTGTGGGGCCTGCTCTGGTACGGCCGCCGAGCGGACGCCGACGCCGAAGCGAGGGCGCTGATCCAGCGGGCGATCGACGGCGACCCCGGCGGGAACATCGGTTTCCTCGACCATGACGAGGTCTACGACGGCTACGGCGACCCGCCCCGCCTGCTGGCGCCGGAGGCGGTGCGGGAGCTGTCCCGGGGCCTCGACGCCATCGACCTCGACGCATACCTCGCCGCCCTGCCTGCCTCCCCCGGAGAGGCGGCCGAGGCCTGCGGGTTCGGGGGATTCAACGGCGACGTCCGGGAGTACCTGGTCCGGCACTTCGAGGCGCTGCGGATGTTCTACCGTGAGGCGGCGGAGCGGGGCCTGTGCGTGCTGACCTGGATCGACTGACCCGGCGAACCCCCCGCCGCCACGGCACCGGTTGATCGATCATCCGTGACCAACCCCATACCCCCCGCGTAGCCGTCCGGTAGCGCACTGTCAGTGCTTGCGCCTAGGCTTGCGCCGTGTCCCCCACTTCTGGTGCCCCTGGTTCCGTGCTGTCCGCGACCGAGTTGAACGAGCGGATCAGAGCCCTGTGGCTGCGCGCGGGCGGGTCGCTGTCGACCGACGAGCGGGCGGAGTACGAGGTGCTGGTGGTCGCCTGGGCCGAGGCGGTCCGGGGCGAGGTCGTCGTCGCGGCGTGAGGCCGGGCGCGCGGCACGCTCACGGCTCGGGCAGGCGCCAGTACTGCCGGTCCTTCTCGTCGCGCACGATCACGCCGAGCCGCCCCAGTTCCGTCCGCAGCTCACGGGCGTCCGAGGCGTCGTCCTTCGCTTTCAACGCCCTGGCCCGGGCGTGCAGCAGGGCGTTCGCGCCCTCGGGCAGACCGGCCGCACCCGGCACCCAACGCCGGAACTCCTCCCGGTGCGGATCCTCGTCGGCCCAGCGGTGGCCGTGCTCGGTGAAGGCCCGGGCCAGTCGCGCCCAGGACAAGCCGCAGTTCTCCCGGGCGAGTTCCGCGCCCGTCCGGCTCAGCAGGACGAGTTGCTTGCCGTCACGCGCGGCGAGGGCGATCTCCTCGCGGGCGAACTCCCGCTTCTCGCCCCGGACCGCGAGACCCACCCGCGCGTCGTCCACCGTCACGGTCAACGACTCGTGCAGCGCGCCGAACCCGAAGAACAGGCCCAGTACGGCACCGACCACGGCGGTGCCCAGGGTGCGGGCGGGCTCGGGCACCGAGTCCACCAGTTCGGCCGGACCCTTCAACGGCGCCCACGGCAGCGACACCAGCCAGTCCGCGAGGAACGGGACCAGCAGCCCCACCCCCACCCCGCACCCGACGCAGAACGCCATCACGCCCCGGGCCGACTCCGCGACCACCGTCCTCTTCCTCATGCGACCACTCTGCGCGGCCGTCGCACGCCCGGTCGTCGGCCGATGGTCTACGCCGTCCCGACTTTGGTCGCACCCCGAGTGCAGGCGATCTCAGGCCCCGGCCGGCTCAGGTCCGGGCTGCGCGACCGCCCCCTCGGGCACAGCGGCCCCCGCCAACTCCCCCGATTCCCCCGATTCCCGCGTCTCTTCCACGTCGTCCGGCTCCCCCGGCTCCCCCGACTCGCCCGCCGGATCGACGAGTTGCTCCCGCACGTAGTTCCACACCACGGCGATCATCGCGGCGACCGGTACCGCGAGGAGGCTGCCGACGATGCCCGCCAGGCTGCCGCCCAGGGTGACCGCAAGGAGGATCACCGTCGCGTGGAGACCGAGCCCGCGGCTCTGGATCATCGGCTGGAAGACATTGCCCTCCAACTGCTGCACCACCACGATGATCCCGAGCACGATCAGCGCGTCCATCGGCCCGTTCGAGACAAGCGCGATGAGGACCGCGACGAAGCCAGCGAACAGCGCGCCCACGATCGGCACGAACGCCGAGACGAACGTCAGCACCGCCAGCGGCAGCACCAGCGGGATGTCCAGGACCCACAGCCCGATGCCGATGAAGACGGCGTCCAGCAGCCCGACGAGCGCCTGCGACCGCACGAACGAACCCAGCGTGTTCCAGCCGCGCTCGGCCACGATCGGCACGTCGACGGCGAGCCGGCCCGGCAGTTGCCGGGTCAGCCACGGCAGGAACCGCGGACCGTCCTTGAGGAAGAAGAACATCAGGAACAGCGCGAGCACCGCGGTGACCACCCCGTTGAGCACGGTCCCCACCCCCGTGGCGACCGCCGACACCATGCTGCCGACACTGTTCTGCACCCGGTCGACGGCGGAGTCGAACGCCCCCGCGATCTGGTCGTCGCCGATGTTCAGCGGCGGACCCGAGGCCCACTCCCGCAGCCGCTGGATACCGGCCACGACACCGTCGGTGAGCTCCCCGGACTGCGAGGACACGGGGACGGCGATCAGCGCGACGATACCCGCCACGACCAGGAGGAACAGCAGGGTCACGGCCGACGCGGCGGGCGCCGGACGCCACCCCCACCGGCGCAGCGCGCGGGTCGCCGGCCAGGTCAGCGTGGTGAGGAACAGGGCGACGACGAGCGGCCACACGACGGACCACATCCGGCCGAGCGCCCACAGCGCGACGGCGAGCAGCACGAGAATCAGCAGCACGTCGAGCGAGGCACGGGCGGACGCGCGCAGCGCGGCACGGGTTCTCGCGGAACTCAGCGGGGCAGACATGCCGCCACCCTATATTCGGCCACGCGCCCTAACGCCGCAGGTGATCCAGCATGCCCGGCTCCGTCGGATACGGCCGCTCCACCGGCAACAGCGCCTGCGCGCGGTCGAGTTCACCGGCCCGCACGAGGGCGTGGATCTCGGTGGCCAGCGGGGTGACGTCCTCGATGCCGACGATCCACTCGTCGGCGTACCGCTCGGTCGCCTCCCCCGCGAGGCCCAACTGCAAGGACCGGTAAGGCAAGGGCTGCAACCGCAGGTCACGCTCCGGGTCCCACTGCACGCGCGCCGGGGCCTGCTTCAACTGCCGCTTCCACTCGTCCTGTTCGCCATGGAGGACGGGCACGTGATGCGAGAGGCAGGAGTTGCGCAGGGCCCATTCGAAGCCGTCACGGCGTATCTCCACGGCCAGTACGGTCTCCTGACCCTCCTTCAGGCCCCATCCGCACCGGTACATCATCCACAGGAAGCTGGGCTTGATCCAGGTCATGCGCGTACGGCTCCACTTGGCCGGGAAGCGGCCGTTGCGGGCCGCCGGGAGGCCCAACCCCGGGCGGTACGCCTGGTAGACGGTGAGTGTCGTCCCGGTGTGCCGGGCGCGGATGCGGAACTTGGGTTCGGGTTCGGTTGTGCTTGCGGTCGCGGGTTCGGGTTCGGGGAGATCGTTCACGGCAACAGAATCGGTGCCGAACGCCAGCCGGGGCCACCGAATATCACCGCAGGGCTCTTGGCCCCCGGGCCGTCATGCCCAACACTCGGCCCATGACGCAGCGTGTGGAGCTGGCCACCGTGATGGACCGACTGGCCGTCGACGGACTGATCACCGACTACGCGGGGGCGGTGGACGACGGCGACTGGACGGCGTACCGCGACCTGTTCGCACCCGGCGGGCGGGCCGACTACCGCTCGGCCGGCGGGATCGAGGGAGAAGCGGGGAGCGTCGCCGCGTGGCTCGCGGAGAGCATGCAGTTGTTCTCGATGTGCCAGCACCTCATCGTCAACCGCAGGATCGCCTTCGGGATCCTGGATCAGGACACCGGCGACACGGCCCGGGTACGGGCCGACTACGTCAACCCGATGCGGCTGGCCGCGACCGCGGAGGGTTCCCCGGCCGGCGCGCCGGACTTCGTCTGCGGCGGCCGATACTCCTTCGGTCTGGTGCGGACGGCCGACGGCTGGCGGCTGAGCGAGGTGGTCGTCGCCGAGAAATGGCGCAGGATGCCCGCCTGAGCCGAAAGGCGCCCTGTCGTAGATCGTCCCGGACGCGCACACTGGAGGGGACGGGTGGGGACAGGGAGGTGCCGTGTGAGGACGTTCGGCCACTGGATCGCCTCCCCCTGGCGGCGCGGTGCCGTCGCCTCCCTCGCGGGCGCCCTGCCCGTGCTCGCGTTCCCGGCCCCGGGGCTGTGGTGGTGGGCGTACGGGGCGCTCGTCCCGTGGATCCTGCTGATCCGCTCGGCGCCGACGGCACGGCGGGCGGCGCTCGACGGCTGGTGCGGCGGGTTCGGCTTCATGCTGGTGATGCACCACTGGCTGCTGCCGAGCCTGCATGTGTTCACCCTGGTCATCGCCGCGCTGCTGGGGGCCCTGTGGGCGCCGTGGGCGTGGCTGGTGCGCAGGTTCCTCGCGGCGCCCGACGGCGTGCCGGCCCGGGGCCGGGTATTGGCCGCCCTGCTCGTCGTGCCGTCGGCCTGGCTGGCGGTCGAGCTGGTGCGGTCCTGGCAGGGGCTGGGCGGGCCGTGGGGTGTGCTCGGGGCGAGTCAGTGGCAGGTGGAACCGGCGCTGCGGCTGGCCTCGGTGGGCGGGGTGTGGCTGCTGAGCTTCCTGGTGGTGGCGGTCAATGTGGCGGTCGCCGTGCTCGTCGCGGTCCCGGCGGCCCGGGTGCCGGCGGTCGCGGGGCTCGTGGCCACGGCCGCGACCGCGTCGGCGGCCTGGGCGTGGTCGCCGCGGCCCGACGTCGACGGGCGGGTCAGGATCGCCGTCGTGCAGCCGGGCGTGATCGACGGGCCCGACGCCCGTTTCGACCGTGAGGAGGAGCTGACCCGGCGGCTGGCCGGGCAGGACGTCGACCTGATCGTGTGGGGCGAGAGCAGTGTGGGCTTCGATCTCTCCGACCGGCCCGACCTGGCCGACCGGCTCGCGACGCTGTCCCGGGTGACCGGCGCCGACATCCTCGTCAACGTCGACGCCCGCCGCGCCGACCGGCCCGGCATCTACAAGAGTTCGGTCCTGGTCGGTCCGGACGGTCCGACGGGCGCCCGGTACGACAAGATGCGGCTGGTGCCGTTCGGGGAGTACGTCCCGGCGCGCTCGCTGCTCGGCTGGGCGACCTCCGTCGGCAAGGCGGCCGGGGAGGACCGGCGGCGCGGGACCGAGCAGGTCGTGATGCACGCGGGGCCGGGGCTGCGGATCGGGCCGATGGTCTGTTTCGAGACGGCTTTCCCCGACATGAGCCGGCATCTGACGGAGGACGGCGCGGACGTGCTGGTCGCTCAGTCGTCGACGTCCACGTTCCAGGGGAGCTGGGCGCCCGGGCAGCATGCCTCGCTGGCCGCGCTGCGGGCCGCGGAGACCGGGCGGCCGTTCGTCCACGCCACCCTCACCGGCGTCTCCGCCGTCCATGACCCGGGCGGCCACCGGATCGGCTCCTGGCTGGGCACGGACACGAGTGCCTTCGCGGTGTACGACGTCCCGCGCGCCGACGGCACCACCCTGTACGTCCGTTTCGGCGACTGGCCGCTGCATCTGGCGCTGCTGGTACTGGCCGCGCTGGGGCTCACGGAGGGGGCACGCGCGGTGCGGCAGCACGGCGGGGTCGGCGGCGGTCATGCGGCCCCGTCGGGCTCCCCCACCGCGCGTACCACCCGCTCGCACAGTTCGTGAGTGGCCAGCGCGTCGCGGGCGCTGAGCTGCTTGCCCGCGCGCACGGCGTCCAGGAAGGCCCCGACGGCCTGCTCGATGCCACGCTGCCGGGCCACCGGCACCCAGTCGCCGCGCCGCCGCACGGTCGGCTGGCCCTTGTGGTCGATCACCTCGGCGAGATTGACGACCTGGCGCTTGGTGTCCTGCCCGGACACCTCCAGGATCTCCTCGTTGGATCCGCTGAGCCGGTTCATCACACCGAGCGCGGTGAACCCGTCCCCCGCGAGCTGAAGGACCACGTGGTGCAGCAGCCCGTCCCGGACGCGGGCGCGCACGGTGACGTCGTCGATGGGACCGGGCGCGAGGAACCGCAGGGTGTCGACGACGTGGATGAAGTCGTCGAGGATCATCGTGCGGGGTTCCTCGGGCAGTCCGACGCGGTTCTTCTGCATCAGGATCAGCTCGCGCGGATGGTCGGCGCACTGGGCGTACCCGGGGGCGAAACGCCGGTTGAAACCGACGGCCAGGGACACGCCCCGCTCCTCCGCGAGCGCCACCAGCCGCTCGGAGTCGGCGAGTTCGTACGCCAACGGCTTGTCGACATACGTCGGCACACCCGCCTCCAGCAGCCGCCCGACGATCTCGGGGTGCGCACCGGTGGGCGCGTGCACGAAGGCGGCGTCGAGCCCGGCCCCGATCAAGGAGTCAAGATCCCGGTGCCGCTGCGCGTCGGGCACACGCATGGCGTCCCCGACCCGGTCGAGAGTGGCGGGCGTACGGGTCTGAAGGTGCAACTCGACCCCGGGCCACGCACTCAACACCGGCAGATAGGCCTTCTGAGCAATGTCCCCAAGCCCGACACAACCAACCTTCACGCCAACTCCCTCACCCACGACCCCACCTTTCCTCGCAGCATACGGGGCTCCCACGGGCCACCGGCCGGCGATCAGCGAGAAGCCACGGTGGAAAACCCGTGGCCCCCGCGCCCCTCCCCGGCGACGATGCCAGGATGACGACGACGCAGCGCAGTGAACCCGCCCAGAACGCCGATGAGCGCGCCATGTTGGAGGGGTGGCTGGAGTATCACCGGCAGACCCTGGCGCAGAAGTGTGAGGGGCTGACCGACGCCCAGCTCAGGACCGCCTCCGTGCCGCCCTCGGAGTTGTCCCTGCTGGGGCTGGTGCGGCACATGGCGGAGGTGGAGCGCGGCTGGTTCCGCAGGACGCTCCTGGCCGAGGACGCGGACCCGATCTACTACAGCGAGGAGGACCACGACGGCGACTTCCATCTCACCGACAAGGACACCTGGGAGGAGGCGTACGCCACCTGGCAGGCCGAGATCGAGACCGCCCGGCGCAACGCCGCCGGCTTCGCGCTGGACGACCTCTCGCGCAACCTGAGCAGGCACAACGGGGAGCCGTTCAACCTGCGCTGGATCTACACCCACATGATCGAGGAGTACGCCCGCCACAACGGCCACGCCGACCTGATCCGCGAGCGCATCGACGGCGCGACCGGCGACTGAGTGTCTGACCGCCTGACCGCCTGACCCGACGGACGTCAGCGCGAGCGACCGCGCCCCCATCCGTACGGGGCACGAGATCACCCGTGCGGGGCAACCTGCGCCCGTCCGCTGTCGCCGCGGCGCCCGCAGCCACCAGAGTTGCGCGCGTGCAGCGAACGACGACTACCGCAACGCTCCTGGTCACCGTGGCCGTCTCGGCCCTCACCGGGTGTGTGACCGTCCAGGCGCCGACGGAGCCCGCGCCGGGGGCCGCCGTACCGTCCCGGGCGTCGGTGCCCCGGCCGGACGGGCGGGCCGGGACGCGGGTCGTGCAGGCGCCCGCCCGTGAGGCGCTGGAGATGACCGGGCCGGGGCCGTCCCGCGGGCCGGAGCGGTCGGCGGCCCCGGCGGAGAGACAGCAAGTGGCCCCCGCCCGTCCACGTCCGGCGCAGCCGCGCCCCCTCCCGCGGTCCGCCCGTCCGGAACCGCGACGGCCCGCGGCACCACGCGCCGAGATCCCGAGCGTGCCGCGCGGCGGCGCCGACGTGTGCGCGCTCGGCCGGAAGTACGGCGGCTGGAAGGGCGACAGCCCGGAGGCGACGATCTGCGACCAGGCGTACGGACGGTAGGGCGGGCCGGATCAGGTGTCGCGCCCGTCCTCGCCCAGCCGGTGTTCCATCCGGCTGATCGCCGCGCGTACGCCGTCGCCGTAGCTGTCGTCGGTCAGGGCGCGGGCCGCTCTGCGGGCCTTGCGGACATGGGTGCGGGCGGCGCCCGCGCGGCCGAGCTTGAGGTAGTCGGCCGCGAGGTTCAGATGCAGCGAGGGGTACAGGGCCCGCGCCGCGCGGGACTCCTCGTGCTCCTCAGCGGCCGTGAGCGCGCGCAGGTCCCACGCGAGTTCGTCGAAGGGGTCGTCCTGGGTGTCGGCGAGGTAGTGGGCGAGGGTGCAGCGGTGCAGCGCGTCACCGTCCTCGCCGACCTCGGCCCACAGTTCGAGGAGCCGGCGGCGGGCCTCCTCGCGGTCGCCGCCGTGGTGCAGCATCACGACCTGCCCGATCCGCGTCAGCAGGGCGTCCGGCGCCGTCTGCCCGTGTCGCTCCGCCACCGCGTTCTCCTTGCCGTTCCGGGACGACGCTGCGTCCTCAGGGCGACGCTATCGGCAGCCACCGGCATTCCCGGTCAGGCGGCACCGGGCCGGTGCGCGGAGCGACCGGCCCGGGGGGACCTCAGGCCGAGGCCAGGTTCGGGATGGTCCAGTCGATCGGGTCGTGGCCCTGCGCGGCCACCGCCTCGTTGATCTGGGTGAACGGACGCGAACCGAAGAACTTCTTCGCCGACAGCGGCGAGGGGTGCGCGCCCTTGACCACGATGTGCCGGCTCTCGTCGATCAGCGGGAGCTTCTTCTGCGCGTAGTTGCCCCACAGGACGAACACCGCCGGGTCGGGCCGGTCGGCCACGGCGCGGATCACCGCGTCCGTGACCTTCTCCCAGCCCTTGCCCTTGTGCGAGTTCGCCTCGCCCGCGCGGACCGTGAGGACCGCGTTGAGCAGCAGCACGCCCTGCCGGGCCCACGGCATGAGATAGCCGTTGTCCGGGATGGGCGTGCCCAGCTCCTCGTGCATCTCCTTGTAGATGTTGCGCAGCGAGGGCGGGATCTTCACCCCCGGGCGCACGGAGAAGCACAGTCCGTGGCCCTGCCCCTCGCCGTGGTACGGGTCCTGGCCGAGGACGAGCACCTTGACCTGGTCGTACGGTGTCGCGTCCAGCGCGGCGAACACCTCTTCGCGCGGCGGGTAGACGGGGCCCTTCGCCCGCTCCTCCTCGACGAACTCGGTCAGCTCCTTGAAGTAGGGCTGGTCGAGTTCGCCGCCCAGAACCTCGCGCCAGGTCTCGGGCAGCATGGCGATGTCGGTCACGTCAACGTCCTCCGTCGTGCGGTCACTTACCTGCCACAGAACCTACAGGCGACCACTGACAACGGGGGCCCCGAGTGGCTACCAGCTCGTCTTGCGGGACAGTTCCCAGACCATCATGATCGTCGACGGGTCGAGCGAGCGCTCCGCGCCGGACAGGTCCTCGTTGACGGCGAGGTACTGCTTGCCCTGCCACAGCGGCAGCAGCCGGGCGTCGTCGACGAGGATCTGCTGGGCCGCCTCGAAGTCCTTCACCACGTTGGCGCGGTCGCTCTCCTCGCGGGAGCGCGGCAGCAGCACCTGGGTGATCTCCTTGGCCGGGTAGGGCGTACCGAGCGCGTTCTGCTCGCCGACGAAGGGGGCGATGAAGTTGTCGGCGTCCGGGAAGTCGGGGGACCAGCCGCGGCCGAAGACCGGGTACTCGCCCTTCTGGTAGCCGACCACGTAGGTGTTCCACGGGCGGCTCTTGAGGGTGACCTTGAACAGCCCGGACGCTTCGAGCTGCCGCTTCAGCTCCTTGAACTCCAGGGCGGTGTCGGAGCCGTAGCGGTCGGTGGTGTACCAGAGGGTGAGCGGGACGGTCTGGGTGATCCCGGCCTCGGTGAGGATGGCGCGGGCCTTCTTCGGGTCCGGGTCGCCGAAGTCGTCGAAGAACGCGGTGGTGTGGCCGGTCAGGCCCGTCGGGACCATGGAGTACAGCGGGTCGACGGTGTCCTTGTAGACCTTGTGCGCGATCGCGGCCCGGTCGACGACCTGGGCGACGGCGCGGCGCACGGCGAGCTTGTCCGACCAGGGGTCCTTGGGGTTGAAGACCAGGTAGTTGATGTTGGCGGTGACGCCCTCGACGATCTGGAGGCCCGCGTTCTCGCCGCCCTTGGTGTCCAGGGCGACGATGTCGTCGGCCGCGAGACCCTGGTAGGTGATGTCGATGTCGCCGGCCCGCAGGGCCTTGACCATCTCGCCGGAGTCCTGGAAGTAGCGGATGGTCACCGCGTCGTTCTTGCGGTCGGCGAAGCCCTTGTAGTTGCCGTTGCGGACGAGGACGGCCTGCTTGCCCTCCTCGTACGAGTCCAGCCGGTACGGTCCGGAGCCGACGATGCCGGAGTCCTTGCGGACGGCGTCGGCGGGGTACTCGTCGGGGTCGACGAGGCCCAGGCCCGGGGTGGCGAGGACGAACGGGAAGGTGGCGTCCGACTTGTTGAGCTTGAACGTCACTTCACGGTCGCCGGAGACCTCGACGCTCTTCAGGCTGCCGAGCAGACCGGCGGGGCCGGTCTCGGCGTTGATCTTCTTGATCCGGTCGACCGAGTACTTGACGGCCTCGGCGTCGATGGCGTCGCCGTTGGAGAACTTCAGGTCGTCGCGGAGCGTGCAGCGGTAGACACGGCTGGCGCTGTCGTCGAACTTGCAGTTCTCGGCGGCGTCCGGCTGCGGGGTCGTCGCGCCCGGCGGGTAGGACAGCAGCGTCTGGTAGATGTTGCGGAACAGCTCCCAGGAGCCGTCCCAGGCCGCGGCGGGGTCCAACGTACTGGGAGCGCTGGTCGTCCCCATGACGATGGGTCCGGCCTCGTCGGAGCTCTCGTCGCCGAGAAGACCGCATCCGCTCACCAGGGATATGGACACGATCGCCGCCATGTAACGCAAGGATCGGTTCCGGTTGAACACGCGCACGCTCCTCGATAAGCCATGCCAAGGGTTGGCAGACCATACCGCAGCGCCCGGGGCCCTGGACCCTTGCTCGATACACCATTTGGATCACGGTCGCCCTGACGACGTTGTCATGCCGGATGCGACCTTTTTGCACCGACACGGGCGCCGCTTCCGTCAAGGAGCGGCGCCCGCGGAGTGAGACGCGGTCCTGCGGGCTCAGCCGACGCCGACGTTGAGGAAGATACCGCCGTCGACGACGAGTGTCTGCCCCGTGATCCAGTCCGACTGCTCCGAGGTGAGGAACGCGGCGGTGCCGCCGATGTCGGAGGGGACGCCGAGCCGGGCCAGCGGGTAGGCGGAGGCGGCCTCCTCCTCCCGGCCCTCGTACAGGGCCTGGGCGAACTTGGTCTTCACCACGGCCGGGGCGATCGCGTTGACCCGCACCTTCGGGGCGAACTCGTGCGCGAGCTGCTGGGTCAGGTTGATCATCGCCGCCTTGCTGACGCCGTAGGCGCCGATGAACGGCGAGGCCGACAGACCGGCGACGGAGGCGATGTTGACGATCGCGCCGCCGTTGTCCTTCTGCCAGGCGTGCCAGGTCCGCTGGGCGAAGCCGAGCGCGGAGACCACGTTGGTCTCGAAGACCTTGCGGGCGACGTCGAGGTCGAGGTCGGCGATCGGCCCGAACACCGGGTTGGTCCCGGCGTTGTTGACCAGGTAGTCGACGCGGCCGAACGCCTCCATGGTGCGCTCGACGGCGGCGGCCTGGTGCGCGAGGTCGTGCGCCTTGCCGGCGACGCCGATGACCCGGTCGGCGCCGAGCTGCTCGACGGCCTCCTTGAGGGCGTCCTCGTTGCGGCCGGTGATGCAGACCCGGTCGCCGCGGGCGACCAGCGCCTCGGCGACGCCGTATCCGATGCCCCGGCTGGCGCCGGTGACGAGGGCGACCTTGCCGGAGAGTGCGGGCAGTTCAGTCATGGTGATGATCCCAGGGGGTCGAAGGGGCCGGTCCGGGCCGGAATCCGGGTCGGATCGGGCTCGGGTCGGGCTCGGGTCGGCTAGTCGAGCGGTCCGCCGGCCACGTACAGGACCTGGCCGGAGACGAAGCCGGCGGCCTCGTTCGTGAAGAAGGCGATCGCGTTGGCGATGTCGTCGGGCTCACCGACGCGGGCCACGGGGATCTGGGTGGCGGCCGCGGCCTTGAACTCCTCGAAGCCCATGCCGACGCGGGCCGCGGTGGCGGCGGTCATGTCGGTGGCGATGAAGCCGGGGGCGACGGCGTTGGCGGTGATGCCGAACTTGCCCAGCTCGATGGCGAGGGTCTTGGTGAAGCCCTGGAGACCGGCCTTGGCGGCCGAGTAGTTGGCCTGGCCGCGGTTGCCGAGCGCCGAGGACGACGACAGGTTGACGATCCGGCCGAAGCCCGCGTCGACCATGTGCTTCTGGACGGCCTTGCTCATCAGGAACGAGCCGCGCAGATGCACGCCGAGCACGGTGTCCCAGTCGGAGACGCTCATCTTGAACAGCAGGTTGTCGCGGAGCACGCCCGCGTTGTTGACGAGGATGGTCGGCGCGCCCAGCTCGGCCACGACGCGCGCGACGGCCGCCTCGACCTGGGCCTCGTCGGAGACGTCCGCGCCGACCGCGATCGCCCGGCCGCCGGCCGCGGTGATCTTCTCCACGGTGTCCTTGCAGGCGGCCTCGTCCAGGTCGATCACGGCGACCGCGCGGCCCTCGGCGGCCAGCCGTACGGCGGTGGCGGCGCCGATGCCCCGCGCCCCGCCGGTGACGACCGCGACCCGCTGTTCAGTGGTGGACATTGATGTGTCTCCTCGCCCTCGAGTAGAACCTGTGATGTGGTGAGCGACCGCTTAGTACCTTCGTCACGTGACGCTAGAAGCGATGGCACCCGGTGTCAACGGCACACGGCGCCGGTGTGATCCATTACCTCACCAGCAGATCCAGCAACCGCTCGGTCTCGGCCGCCGGATCGGTGGTGAGCCCGGTGTGCACGGGTCCCGGCCGGACCACGGTGGAGCGGGGCGCGACCAGCCAGCGGAACCGCCGCCCGGGGTCGTCCCCGGCCGCCTGCCCGGCCGCCGCGCCACCGGCGCAGACTCCCTCGACGGCGCCCAGCGCGGCCCGCACCCCGGCCAGGTCCGCCGCCGGGTCCAGGGCGAGCAGCCGTGCCTCGTCCAGATGGGTGCGGGCGCCGAGGTAGCCCCGGGCGCGGCAGTACACCAGGACGCCCGCGTTGATGCACTCGCCGCGTTCGACGCGCGGTACGACGCGCAGCAGCGCGTACTCGTAGACGTCCCGGTCGCCGCCCTGGCCCGAGCGGGTGATGTGGCGCTCGGTGACATGGCCGGCCATGTGGATGCGGTTGCCGCTCACTTGCCCTCCTCCTGGCGGCCGTCGATGCCCTGGATGCGCCCGGCGACGACCGCCGCCCTGGCGAGCAGGGGCCGCGCGTAGGCCCGTCTGAGGTCGTCGGGGGTGGCGAAGCCCGGTTCGTCGGTGAGCCAGACGTCGGGGATCTCGGCGGTGACCTCGGCGAGCAGGCCGGCGGTGACCCTGGGGGCCAGTTCGGCGGCGGCCGCCGCGATGTCGGGCGCGAAGGACGCGAGGGCGTGGTCGGAGGCGTCGTAGGGGCGGGCCGCGGAGGTCTCGGCGGAGGGCCAGTTGTGGTGCCAGATCATCGTGGCGCCGTGGTCGACGAGCCACAGATCGCCGTGGTGGACCAGGAGGTTGGGGTTGCGCCAGGAGCGGTCGACGTTGTTGACGAGCGCGTCGAACCAGACGATCCGGCCGGCCTCCTCGGGGCTCACCGGGAAGGCCAGCGGGTCGAAGCCGAGGGCGCCGGAGAGGAAGTCCATACCGAGGTTGGTGCCGCCGCTGGAGCGCAGCAGGTCCTGCACCTGCTGTTCGGGTTCGCCGAGTCCCAGCACCGGTTCCACGTGCACGGTCACGAGGCGGGGCATCCGCAGGCCGAGCCTGCGGGCGAGTTCACCGCAGACGACCTCGGCGACGAGCGTCTTGCGGCCCTGTCCGGCGCCGGTGAACTTCAGGACGTAGGTCCCGAGGTCGTCGGCCTCGACGAGCCCCGGCAGCGAGCCGCCCTCCCGCAGGGGCGTGATGTAGCGGGTGGCGGTGACTTCCTTGAGCATCGACCCAGGTTACTGGCGTGCGACGGAGCGGCGCCGACAGGTTGGTGACAGCTCCGGCTTACGCGGCCCCGACCTCGAAACGGTCAATATCTCGACACTGTCCGGAGTTGGCACGGGCACTGAACGAGCGGCTCAGATGGTCCGTACCACTCGGCAGATCCACCCGATCCCCCTGGAAGGGACCACAGCATGACCAGCGCATCCATCAAACCCTCGTCGGGGCCCGCCCGTCGTACCGTCGTGACGGCCGCCGGAGCCGCGGGGCTCGCCGTCGCGCTGACCGCGTGCGGGGGGTCCGACGACGGCGGCGCCAGTTCGTCGGTGTCGTCCGGGGGCGCTTCGGGCGGCGGCTCCGCGGGGGCGAGCAGCGGAGGCACGGGCGGCGGGGACAACGCCGCGGGCGGCACGGACAGCGGCGCGCTCACCACGACGGCCGACATCCCGGAGGGCGGCGGCAAGGTCTTCGGCTCCGAGAAGGTGGTCGTCGTCCAGCCGTCGGCGGGCACGTACAAGGCGTACTCGGCCGTGTGCACGCACGCGGGCTGCGGGGTGAAGAGCGTCGCGGACGGGGTCATCAACTGCCCCTGCCACAACAGCAATTTCTCGATCGAGGACGGCAGTGTGAAGAGCGGTCCGGCGACGAAGCCGCTGCCCGAGGTGAAGATCACCGTGAGCGGCGACTCGATCAGTCTGGCCTGACGTCCGGCGTCCGCAGGCACGTCAGCACCTCGTCCGTGGTCGCGACCGTGGCGACCAACGCGAGGGTGTGACGGATCATGGCGTCCGTGTAGTCGGCGGGCACCCCCGCGATGGCGTCGGAGGGCACGACGGCCGTGTAGCCGCGGTTGACGGCGTCGAAGACGGTGTTGGGAACGGCCACATTGGCCGAGACTCCGGCGACGACGAGCGTACGGCAGCCGAGGTTGCGCAGCAGCGCGTCGACGTCGGTGCCCTGCACGGGCGAGAGTCCGTGCAGCCGCCGGACGACGAGGTCGTGCTCGGCGACCTCGATCGGGGGTGCCACGCGGACGGCGGGGGTGCCGGTGAGCTGCTGGACCGGGAGGCGCCCGGCGGCGCGGAACAGGCGCGCGTTGCGGTTCGCGCCCCGGCCGTCCGGGCGGCGTTCGGCGACGGCGTGGATCACCTGGACACCGGCCGCGTGCGCGCCGCCGACCAGCCGGGCCACATTGGCGAGAGCCCCCGACTCCCTTGCCTCAGAGGCGAGTTGGGGCAGCGCGGCGTCCGGTCCCACGACGCCCTGCTGACACTCCACGGTGATCAGCACGGTGGAGCCGGGGTCGAGAAGGGCGCTCAGTTCTTCGGACGGCGGCACGGCTCCCCCTGGTGTCGGTGCGGACCGGGCGGCGACACTGAACCGCCATTGCGCGGAGCAGGAAGAAGTCTCATTCTTTTCTGACGGTACGTCAGAAAGCGGCACAGGAGAAGAGAAGAGGGGGCCGGATGACCGTCACACAGCGCCGGGGCCGGAAGATCATGATGACGCCGGGCGAGCTGGACGCGTTCCTCACCACCCAGCGCACCTGCCGGGTGGCCACGGTGTCCGCCGAGGGCGCGCCGCATGTGAGCGCGCTGTGGTACCTGTGGGACGGCAGCGCGCTCTGGCTGTACTCCGTCGTCCGCAGCAAGCGCTGGACCCAGCTCCGGCGCGATCCGCGGGTCGCGATCGTGGTCGACACCGGAGAGGAGTACGAGTCGCTGCGCGGCGTCGAGCTGTCGGGGGCCGTGGAGTTCGTGGGCGAGGCTCCGCGCACCGGGGAACTGTGCGCCGAACTCGACGCCGTGGAGACGCTGTTCGCCCGCAAGAACTTCGGGCTCGACGCGATGCCGCACGACGGGCGGCACGCCTGGGTGCGGCTGCGGCCCGACAAGATCGTGTCCTGGGACTTCCGCAAGCTCGGCGACCGGTAGCCCGTCGGCCCAGGTCAACCCACCTTTGTCGCCGCGGACTTCAGCGCCCTGACCGCCGCCCGGATCGACGGACGGCGGTCGGCGTCCGCCCGCCACACCACGTAGACGTGCCGGCGCACCCGCTGACGCAGCGGGATCATCACCACCCCGTCGGGCACCGGGTGCCGGCCCAGCACCGGGGCGATGCACACCCCCAACCCGGCCGCCACCAGGTTCAGTTGCGTGTGGGTCTCGGCGGCCCGGTGGCCGACGATCGGTTCGACGCCGCGCGAGCGGAGCGTGAACATCAGCCACTCGTGGCAGAACTCGCCCTCGCCCCAGGTGATCCACTCGTCCCCGGCGAACTCCCCGAGGTCCACCTCGTCCCGGTCCGCGAGTCGGTGCCCGGCGGGAATCGCGACCTCGGCGGGGTCGTCGAGGATGGGCGCCTTGACCAGGCCGTCGGGCAGCGGCATCGGCTTGTTGTACCAGTCGAGGACGACCGCGAGGTCCAGGTCGCCGCGGACCACCCCGGCGATACCGCGCTCCGGCTCCAGCTCGCACGAGCGCAGCCGCAGCCCGGGGTGCTCCTCCCGTAGCGCGGCGAGCGCCACCGGGAACAGTCCGCGCGCCGCCGTCGGGAACGCCGACAGTCTCAACTCCCCTACCACCTGCCCGCGTTGGGCCTCCAGATCGGACTGGGCCAGCTCGACCTGGGACAAAATCCGGGCCGCGTGGGCGGAGAGCAGCCGGCCCGCGTCCGTGAGCCGCACCCCGCGCCCGTTCTTGGCCAGCAACTGCTGCCCGACCTCCCGCTCCAGCTTGGCCATCTGCTGCGAGACGGCCGAGGTGGTGATGTGCAGAGCGGTGGCGGCCCCGCTGACCGAGCCGTGCCGGGCGAGGGCGTCGAGGGTGCGCAGGCGCTCCAGGTTCAACATGTAAGCGATACTACGAGGTATCGGGTGCGAAGTCTCGCTTGTGCTACGAGATCGTGGGCGGCATGGTGTGGACCATGAGGACCACGACCCCCGTCACCGTTCCCGAGGCCGACCTCGGCACCGCACCCCGTTCCACCCCGCGCCGCGCGCTCGACTGGCGGCTGCGCTTCGGCGCGCTCTCGCTGATCTGGGGCTTCAGCTTCCTGCTGATCAAGGTCGGCACGCACGGCTACGCGCCCTTCCAGGTCACCCTGGGCCGGCTGGTCTTCGGTACGGCGGTCCTGGCGGCGGCGATGGCGGTGAAGCGGGAGCGGTTGCCGCGCGGGGTGCGGACCTGGGCCCATCTGACGGTCGCCGCGTTCCTGCTCAACGCGCTGCCGTTCTCCCTGTTCGCCTATGCCGAGCTGACGATCCCCTCCACGCTGGCCGGCATCTGCAACGCGACCTCGCCCCTGTGGGGCATGGCCCTCTCCCTGGTCGCCCTCTCCGAGGACCGGCCCACCCGGGTCAGGGTCGCGGGGCTCGGCCTGGGCTTCCTCGGGGTGCTGACCGTCCTGGGCGCCTGGCAGGGCTTCCACGGTCTGGACGCGCGGGGCACGGCGATGGCACTGCTGGCCTCGCTGAGCTATCCGATCGGCTGGATCTACGTCCGCCGCACGCTGGCCGACACCGGGTTCTCGGCGCTGTCGATGACGGGGGCGCAGTTGTTTCTCGCGACGGTGCAACTGGGTGTGGTGACGCCGCTGTTCACGTCGTTCCCGAGCCGGTTCGCGGTGCTGCCGCTGCTCGCGATCGTCGCGTTGGGGACGCTGGGGACGGGGTTGGCGCTGCTGATCCAGTACGGGTTGGTGACGGAGGTCGGGCCGACGACGGCGCAGATGGTCACGTACTTCATTCCGGTCATCGCTACGGGGGCGGGGGTGGCTGTGCTGGGTGAGTCGCTGCGGTGGTCGACGCCGGTGGGGGCGGTGGTGGTGTTGGCGGGGGCGGCGCTGACGCAGGTTCGGGGGGCGCGTGGGGTCACGGGGGGTGCGGTGCGTCGGCGGGTGCGGGTGCGTGGGGGCTGGTCGCGCAGTTCCCCGCGCCCCTGAGGCCGGCACCCGCGGCCGGCGTTCGAGGGCCGCCGGGGGAAACGGGGGCGGCGCGTACGGTCCCGGGAAGTGCGGTGCGTCGGCGGGTGCGGGTGCGTGGGGGCTGGTCGCGCAGTTCCCCGCGCCCCTGAGGGCGACATCCGCGGCCGGCGTTCGAGGGCCGCCGGGGAGACGGGGGCGGCGCGTACGGTCCCGGGAAGTGCGGTGCGTCGGCGGGTGCGGGTGCGTGGGGGCTGGTCGCGCAGTTCCCCGCGCCCCTGAGGCCGGCACCCGCGACCCGCGTTCGACAGCCGCCGCAGAACCGGGGCCGCGCGTACGGTCCCGGGAAGTGCGGTGCGTCGGCGGGTGCGGGTGCGTGGGGGCCGGTCGCGCAGTTCCCCGCGCCCCTGAGGCCGGCACCCGCGACCCGCGTTCGAAGTCGCCCCTGGGGTGCCTGACCTCGCTGTCAGACATAGCTGCGGGACGGGGACGGGCCCGAGGCTGCTGCCACCGCCGTCGCCAAGGGGGCCGTTTCCTCTTCGGTCAGGGTGGAGATCGTGATGCGGATCGCCGGTGGGGAGGACAGGCGGAAACGGGCCCCCGGGGACACCGCCCAGCCCGCGTGCAGCAGGCGTGCCACCGCTCCCGTCTCGTCCGGGACCGGGATCCAGACGTTCATCCCGCTGCGCCCGTGCGCCGTCACCCCCCGCTCGGCCAGCGCGTCGATCAGCCGTTCGCGCCGCTCCCGGTAGGCCGCGGCCACCGCGGGGCCGTCCACCGCGCCGTCCGTCCATAGCCGCACCACGGCCCGCTGCATCAGCAGACTCACCCAGCCGGGGCCGAGGCGTTGCCGTCCCCGGACCCGGTCGACGGTGACGTCGTCCCCGGTCAGCAGGGCGAGCCGCAGGTCGGGGCCGTACGTCTTGGCGACCGAGCGGACGAACGCCCAGTGCCGGGTGACACCGGCGAGGGGGTGCAGCGGGAGGTCGACGACGCCGTGGCCGTGGTCGTCCTCGATCAGCAGGGTTCCGGGGTGGTCGGCGAGGACGGCCCGCAGGGCGCGGGCGCGGGCGGCGCTCACGGCGGCGCCGGTCGGGTTCTGCGCGCGGGCGGTCACCACCACGGCGCTCGCCCCTCCCTCCAGCGCGGCCCGCAGCCGGTCGGGCAGCGGACCCTCGTCGTCCACGCCGACCGGGACCGTGCGCAGCCCGAGCGCCGGCACGAGGTCGAGCGTCCGGCCCCAGCCGGGGTCCTCGACGGCGACGCCGTCCCCCGGCTTGAGATGCGCGGCGAGGACGCGTTCGACGGCGTCCAGGGCACCGGAGGCCACGGTCAGCGGACCGGCGGGCACCCCGTCGGCGTCGAGGGCGGCCCGCGCGAGCCGGGCCAGCTCCGGGTCGACGGGCTCGGCGCCGTAGAGCACAGGCTCCCGGTCGCCGCGCTCGGCGGCCGCGGCGAAGGCGCCCGCGAGCGGGGGCAGCAGGGCCGGATCGGGGTTGCCGCCCGCCAGGTCGCGCACCCCCTCGGGCACGTCGAGCCGCACCTTCTCGCGGCCGGTGGTGGCCGGCTTGGGCCGCACCCGGCTGCCCCGGCGCCCGTGCGTCTCGATCACCCCGCGCTCCCGCAGGGTGCGGTACGCGGCCGCGACGGTGTTCGGGTTCACCCCGAGCGTGGCCGCCAACTCCCGCATCGGGGGCAGCAGTTGCCCCGGTTCCAGCGCGCCTTCGCCGACCGCGCGCTCGATGCTCGCGGAAATGTCCGCTGCGCGCCGCCCCGTGATCCGATACTCTCCTAGCACAAACCCAAGTATGCACTAGTGCAATGGAGAGCGCCATGCAGGGGACCCCGGAGACGACGACCCGGCCCGCCGCCTACACCCCGACCGACCGCACGGTCCCCACACGGTCGGCGCAGAAGGCGTCGTACGACAAGGAACTGGTGCACTCGATACTCGACGAGGGGTACGTCTGCCATCTGGGCTTCGTCCGCGACGGCGCGCCGGTCGTGCTGCCGACGCTCTACGGCCGGGTCGGCGAGACGCTCTATCTGCACGGTTCGACGGGCTCGCGGCCGCTGCGGATGACGGGCAAGGCCGACCCGGGGCTGCCGGTGTGCGTGACGGTGACGCACGTGGACGGCCTGGTCCTGGCCCGCTCCGCCTTCCATCACTCGATCAACTACCGCTCGGTCGTGGTGCACGGCGTGGCCCGCACCGTCACGGACCCGGAGGAGAAGCGCGTCGCCCTCGACGCCCTGGTCGACCATGTGGTGCCGGGCCGGGCCGCCGACTCCCGCCCCGCGAACAAGAAGGAACTCGCCGCCACCGCCGTGATCCGTCTCGACCTGAACGAGGTCTCGGCCAAGACCCGCACCGGCGGGGTGAACGAGGAGCCCGAGGACCTCGGCCTCCCCCACTGGGCCGGCGTGATCCCGCTGCGCACGGGCTACGGCGCCCCGCTCCCCGAGGCCGACCTCGCCCCCGGCACGACGTTCCCCGACTACCTCGCCGCGCTCTGATGCTGATCCACCCCTGGGACGCGCCCCGCGACGACACCGAATGGCAGAGCTGGCTGGCCGGACGCGACTTCGGCCAGCTCGCCGTCAACGGGCCGGCCGGCGAGCCCCCGTTCGTCCAGCCCCTCCACTTCGTCTACGACCCCGACCGCGGCGAGGCGCTCACCCACCTGGCCCGCCCCAACCCCCTCTGGCCCGCACTGGAGGCGGCTCCGGAGGTCGTGCTGAGCGTGGTGGACGACTACGTGTTCGTGCCGGGCCCCTGGCAGGCACCGCCCGACGGACCCGCCGAGCACGGCACGCCGACGAGCTTCTACGCGGCCGTCCAGCTCCGCTGCCGGGCACACATCGTGGACGACCCGACCGCCAAGGCCACCCTGCTCAACCGCCAGGTCGAACACTTCCAGCCCGAGGGCGGCTCGGCCCGCGCGACGGCAGGCGAGGCCCCGTACGGCCGCCTGCTTCCCGGAATCCGCGGCCTACGCCTGGAGGTGACCGGCGTCCGAGCAAAGTTCAAGTACGGAGGCCGCCGCCCCACCGAGGTCCGGGACCGGATCGCGGCCGAACTGGCGGCACGAAACGCACCGGGCGACGCGGCGGCGCTGGGGCACCTCCTGCGACGGAGAGCCGACTGACCCGACCCGGGCGGCCCGCCTCTCGGGGGTTCGTCAGACGACGCTCTAGCGGGGCACCGGCTCGGACTCCCGCGCAGGCACCGGCTCCGGGCTGCCCGTCACGACCGGCGTTGCCGAGCCCTTCGACGGGGTGGACGACTGTGCGATGAACGCTCCCAGCAGGACCACCGCGCCGCCCGCGATCTGCGGTGCGGAGAGGTGTTCGCCGAGCAGGACCCAGGCCAGGACCGTCGCGATGACCGCCTCCAGGCAGGCCACGACCCCGGCGACCTGCGGGGACAGGCGGCGCACGGACACCACACCGGTGACGTACGCGACGACCGTGGCGATCAGCACGATCCAGGCGAGCAGCAGCCAGGCCGGCACCTCGGTGCCGTTCATGTCGGCGCCGTGCCCGAGGACCGAGAAGTCCATGCCCCACGGGCGGGCGACGACCGTCAGCACGAGGGCGCCGACGAGCAGGCCGTACGCGATGACGCCGAGCGGGTCGGGCGCGTCCGCGCCGGAGTCGCTGCCCTGGTCGGACAGGACGAAGTAGCCGACCTGGCAGCCGGCGGCGGCCAGCGCGAGCGCCAGGCCGAGGGCGTCGAAGCCGAGTCCGGCCCAGACCTCCACCACACAGGCGAGGCCGCCCACCGCGAGGACCACCCCGAGCGCGGCGGCACGTGTCACCGGCCGCCGCTGCACGAACCGCACCCAGCCGAGCACCAGCGCAGGCGCCAGGTACTCGACGAGCAGCGCGACCCCGACCGGGATCCGGGATATGGACGCGAAGTAGAACGCCTGGACGCCGGCCACGCCGAGCAGACCGAACCCGGCGAGCAGCGCGGGGCGGCGGCGCACCAGCGCGCGGTGCCGTACGGCGAGCGGCAGCATCACGAGGGCCGCGCCGGTCACCCGCAGCCAGACCACGTGCAGCGGGTCGAGGCCCGCCTCGATCAGCGGCTTGGCCGCGACCCCGGACCCGCCGAAGGCGATGGCCGACCCGACCGCCAGACCGAGCCCGATGCCCTTGCCGCGGTTGACCGTACTGCTCACAGACGTATGCACGGCACCCATGATGACAGGGCATGACATGACCGTCATCCTCGATGACACCTGTCTCACCGTCTGGACCCGTGCGCGGGCCTCACTCCCCGGTGGGCTCCTGCGAGCCGTCGCCCAGGCGGGTGCGGAGCGCGGGGACGTCGACGCCCGCGCGGGTGAGGACCTCGACGGCCCGCGCCCGCGGGTCGTCGACGATCGCCGCGAGCAGATCGGCGCCGCGCGCGGGCCCGCCGTCCCGCCGGGCGGCCCGCGCACCGGCCCGCTCCAGGGCGACGGCGGCCAGCGGGGAGAGCCCTTCGCCGGGCGGGGCGTTCGGGCCTACGACGGGCAGGGCGCCGGAGTCCTCGACACCGCCGCGCCAGCGCAAGCCGTAGCCGATGCTGCGCTGCACGAGGTAGCCGAGCAGCCGGGCGAGCTGGGGGCCGTCGAAGAGGGCGCACACCTGGGGGTCGTGGTCCAGGAGCGAGTGCAGGAGGTGCGCGGTGTCGATCTGCCGGTCCCCGTCCCGCAGGGCCCGGCGGCGCGCGGCGGCCAGCGCAGCCGTGGGCTCGGCACCGAGCCCGGAGCGCTCACGGATCGGCTGCCGGGGACCGCGGGAAGTACCGGGAGTACGGGGCTGCACTCCCCCACCCCACCAGCCCCGGCCGGCGGGGGCATCCCCGGCGGGAACCATTTCGGCGTCCCACGTCGAGTGGACCGGGCGGGCCGAAATCTCCTCCTCGGGGAGGAGATCAGGCCGCCCCGCACTGATTCTGACAGTTCATCAGTATTGAACATTGACGGCCCCGGAGCTACTTTCCGCGACAACGCACGCCGTCGCAGCCGGAGTTGCCTGACACGAAGAGGTGGTCGCATGGCCGAGATCAACGCCGAGGCACGCATCGAGGCACCGGCCGAGAAGGTGTGGGCCCAGCTCACCGACTGGCCGGCGTACGGCGAGTGGAACGCGACCCACACCAACTTCCCGCAGGGCGGCCCCGATTCACTGGAGGTGGGCGCCACCTTCCAGGAGAACATGAAGCTGATGGGCTTCCCGGCCGAGGTCGAGTGGACGGTCGCCGAACTGGAACCGGCCCGCGTGCTGGCCATCCGCGGCAAGGGCCCGATGGCCGTGGACGTCGCGACCCGGTACACCCTCACCCCCGACGGCGACGGGACGACGGTCCGCATCGACGGCGAGTTCACGGGCGCGGCGGTGTCGCTGATGGCGGGCCGGCTCAAGGACTCGGGGACGGCGGCCCTCAACGAATCGCTGCGCAAGCTGGGCGGCCTGGTCTCCTGACACGGGCCCGGGCCCCGGGCCCCGGGTACGCGAGACGCCCCGCGGAGTGTTCCGCGGGGCGCCTTCACCGTCGTACGACACCAAGTGCCGTCGTCGGCCGGTCAGTCCTCGTCGGCGAGGATCAGGTACAGCTTCTTGCGGGCCTCGTTGACGACCGCGAGGGCCTTCTCGCGCTGCTCCTTGCTGCCGGCCTTCCAGACCTGCCCGAAGGCCTCCATCAGACCGAAGCCGGCCTGGCGGACCTCGCCGAGCGCCTCCCAGTCGACACCGCGGCCGGCGTCCTCCCAGGGGGCGTCGGGGCCTTCCTCGGCGGCCGCGCGGCCCTCCTCGGTGAGCGCGAAGAGCTTCTTGCCGCCCTCGCTCTCACTGCCGATCAGGCCCTCGTCCTCCAGCAGTTGGAGGGTGGGGTACACCGAACCGGGGCTGGGCTTCCACGCCCCGCCGCTGCGCTCGGCGATCTCCTGGATCATCTCGTAGCCGTGCATCGGCCGGTCCTTGAGCAGGGCCAGGATCGAGGCCCGCACATCACCGCGCCGCGCCCTCCCCCTGGGCCCGCCACGCCCTCGGCCGCCCCAGGGCCCACCGGGCCCGAATCCGGGCCCGAACCCGCCGCCGGGGCCGAACCCCGGACCACCCGGGCCCCCCGGACCGAAGGGCCCGAAGGCCGCACGCCCACCCTCGAAGCCACCCCGGCCACGCCGGAAGGGGCCGTCCTGACCATGTCCACGCTCATATCCGTGGGTACGCATCGCAACCACTCCATTCCATCGATCGTTGATCTGTCGCGATGCGTCAACGATATATCGGAACACTTCGCTTGGCAAGCAGGCGGCATGCAGGCGGCGAACACCCGGCGGACAAGCCCTAGGGTTCGGGCATGGACTCGCGGAGCTATCTCGCCGAACTGTTCTCGCTGGAGGGCCGGGTCGCCGTGGTGACCGGGGGCAGTTCCGGCATCGGGCGCGCCGTCGCCGGGGCGCTCGCCCGGGCCGGGGCGAGCGTGGTGGTCGTGGCGCGCCAGGAGCCGGAGCTGGCCGAGACGGTGGCGGAGCTGACCCGGGACGGCTGCCGGGCGGCCTGGGTGAGCGCCGACCTGGGCAGCCGCGAGGGTGTGCACACGGCGGCGGAGCGGGCCGTCGAGGCGTTCGGCGAGCCCGACATCCTCGTCAACAGCGCCGGGATCAACCTGCGGCCCCCGCTGGACGAGCTGGGCGACGACGTCTGGGACGCCACCATGGCCGTCAATCTGGAGGCGCCGCATCTGCTGAGCCGCCGGTTCGGGCCCGGCATGGCCGAGCGGGGCTTCGGCCGGATCATCCACGTCACCAGCCAGCAGGCCCACCGCGCGTTCGTGCAGAGCGGCGCCTACGGCGTCTCGAAGGGGGCGCTGGAGTCGCTGGCCCGCTCGCAGGCGGAGGCGTGGTCGCCGTACGGCGTCACCTGCAACACGCTGGTGCCCGGCTTCGTCATGACACCGCTGAACGCCCGGCTGTCCTCCGACCCGGAGCGGGTCGCGGCCCTGGCCGCGCGGACCATGGTCGGCCGCAACGGCCTGGCCGGCGACTTCGCCGGAGCCGCGGTGTTCCTGGCGAGCCGCGCCTCGGGGTACGTCACCGGCCAGTCGATATTCGTCGACGGCGGCTTCTCGGTGCACTGAATCGGCATCTGAACCGGCACGACGAGGGACGTCCCCGACCGACCGAGTGAGGCGATGTGGAAGGGCGGTCGATGACGACCACGAACGACGGACGACAAGCGGCCTCGTGGTGGCGGGCCGTCCCCGGGATCCGGGCGGTGACGACGTACCGGCGCGCCTGGCTGCCGAAGGACCTGGTCGCCGGGGTCGTCCTGACCACCCTGCTGGTGCCGCAGGGCATGGCCTACGCCGAACTCGCCGGGCTGCCGCCGATCACCGGCCTCTACACGACGATCCTCTGTCTGCTCGGCTACGCGGTGTGCGGGCCGTCCCGGATCCTGGTGCTGGGCCCGGACTCCTCGCTCGGACCGATGATCGCCGCGAGCGTGCTGCCCCTGGTGGCCGCCGACGGCGACCCCGACCGCGCGGTCGCGCTGGCCTCCATGCTCGCCGTGATGGTGGCCGCGATCATGATCCTGGCCTCGGTGGCGAAGCTCGGGTTCGTCGCCGACCTGATCTCCAAGCCGACCATGATCGGCTATATGAACGGCCTGGCCCTGACCATCCTCATCGGTCAGCTCCCCAAGCTGCTCGGCTTCTCGGTCGACGCGGACCATCTCGTCGAGGAGGCCGCCGGGGTCGTGGAGAAGATCGCCGACGGCGCGGTGGTGCCGGCCGCCGCCGCGGTCGGCTGCGGCGGGATCGCGCTGATCCTGGTCCTGCAACGGCTGCTGCCGAAGATCCCCGCCGTGCTCGTCATGGTGGTCCTCGCGATCGCCGCGACCGCCGCCTTCGACCTCGGCGGGCGCGGGGTGCACCTCGTCGGTCAACTCCCCGAGGGCTTCCCGCCGTTCACCCTGCCCGACGTCCGGCTCTCCGACCTGGCGCCGCTGTCGGTCGGGGCGCTGGGCATCGCGCTGGTCTCCCTCGCCGACACCATCTCCAACGCCTCCGCCTTCGCCGCCCGCACCGGCCAGGAGGTCCGCGGCAACCAGGAGATGGCCGGCGTCGGCGCCGCGAACCTGGCGGCCGGCCTCTTCCAGGGCTTCCCGGTCAGCGCCAGCGGATCCCGTACGGCGGTGGCGGAGCGCACCGGGGCCAGAAGCCAGCTCACCGGGGTCGTCGGCGCGGCGCTGATCGCCCTGATGCTGCTGGTCGCCCCCGGCCTCTTCCGCGACCTGCCCCAGCCGGCCCTGGCCGCCGTCGTCGTCACCGCGTCCCTGTCCCTGGCCGACATCCCCGGCACGGTACGGCTGTGGCGGCAGCGCCGGGCCGAATGCCTGCTGTCGCTCGCCGCGTTCGCCGGGGTGGCCCTGCTCGGCGTCCTGGAGGGCATCGCGATCGCGGTGGCCCTGTCGGTGCTGAACGTGTTCCGGCGCGCCTGGTGGCCGTACAACACCGTGCTGGGGCGGGTGAAGGGGCTGGAGGGGTACCACGACGTGCGCTCGCACCCGGGGGCCGAACGGCTGCCGGGACTGGTGCTGCACCGGTGGGACGCGCCGCTGATCTTCGCCAACGCCAAGACGTTCCGCGACGAGATCCTGCGGCTCGCCCGCACCGAGCCGAGGCCCACCTGGATCGTGGTCGCGGCGGAGCCGGTGACGGACGTGGACACGACCGCCTCGGACGTGCTGGAGGAACTCGACGCGACCCTGAACGCCGAGGGCGTCCACTTGGTGTTCGCCGAGCTGAAGGACCCGGTGCGCCGGAAGATCGAGCGGTACGAGCTGACCCGCACCATCGACCCGGAGCACTTCTTCCCGACGGTGGAGGCCGCCGTCGCCGCGTTCCGGCAGCGCACGGGGGCGCGCTGGCAACCGGCGGGCGGTGACGCTACGCGGCCTGGGGAGTGAACGTGTGCATCTCGTCGTCCCCGTCCTCCACCACGCCGTACGTGCTCTCGGGCACCTCGTTCCAGGCGCCGGGGAGGTCGCCCAGCGGTTCGGAGACGATCAGACGGGTCTCGTCGGAGACCTCCTGCAGGAAGCCCAGATCGGGGTGGAGCTGGCGCAGGGCCTGCACCCGGGTGCTGTAGAACAGCGACCGGGACTGCTTCTGGCTGGAGTAGCGGAAGGCCCACATCCGCCGTCCCTCGGTCACCGCGACCGTCATCTGGAGCGGGTACTCCACGCCGTGCTCGTGGCCGACGCGCTCGACGAAGCCCGCCATCCGCGCGACGGCGCCCGGCGGGTCGTCCTCCAGGCCGAAGGTGAGGGCCAGGTAGAACATCATCTCCGAGTCCGTGGAGCCCTCCATGTCCAGGAAGAGCTGGGGGTCGACGGCCAGCGCGAGGTCACGCCGGGTCCGGTGGAACTCGGCGATCGCGCCGTTGTGCATCCACATCCAGCGGCCGTGCCGGAAGGGGTGGCAGTTGGTCTGCTGCACCGCCGTCCCGGTGGTGGCGCGGATGTGCGCGAAGAACAGCGGCGAGCGGATGTGGTCGGCCAGTTCCCGCAGGTTGCGGTTGCTCCAGGCCGGCCCGATGTCCCGGAAGACGCCGGGGGTCTTCATCCCGTCGCCGTACCAGCCGATCCCGAAGCCGTCGCCGTTCGTCGTCTCGACGCCCAGCCGCGAGTGCAGGCTCTGGTCGATGAGCGAGTGCTCGGGTTTGTACAGGATGGTGTCCAGCAGGATGGGCGTTCCCGAGTAGGCGAGCCAACGGCACATGGTCCTGCCTTCCTGGTCGGCGGTGCGATGTTGCTGTCCGGGCGGGTGCGCGGGGGCGGGCGGCGCCCGGTCGGCGCCGCCCGCCCCGGCGTGGGGCTCCCCGCACCGGCCCGGTACCCGGGCGGCTCTAGTAGCCGGAGTCCTCGGTCGGGCGTGCCACGCACAGGCCCCAGATGATGAACGCGGAGAACGCGATCATCACGACCGACCAGACCGGGTAGTACGGCAGGGACAGGAAGTTGGCGATGATGATCAGCGAAGCGATCGCCACACCGGACCAGCGCGCCCAGGTGGCGCCCTGGAACAGCCCCATGCTGACGATCACCGCGACCACGCCGAGGGCGAGATGGATCCAGCCCCACCCGGTGAGGTCGAACTGGAAGACGTAGTCGCGTGTGGTGACGAAGATGTCGTCCTCGGCGATGCCCATGATGCCGCGGAAGATGTCGAGCACCCCGGCGATCATGAGCGTCACGGCGGCGAAGACCATCAGGCCCTCGGCCCACTGTCGCCTCGCGGACGACGTCTTTTGCGTGGCGTGTGTCATCCCGATGCCTCGATTCGGTGTCGTTCGGTGTGCCCGGGGCTCAGCGGCTCGCGCCGGTTCCGGAGGCGACCGGTCCGGGGCGGTCCGCGGGGGGCTGGTCGCCCAGGATCTGCGCCTTGGCCCGGCGGAACTCCTCGTCCGTGATGTCACCGCGGCTCTTCATCTCGGACAGCTTGTGGAGCTGGTCGACACTGCTGCCGGAGCCGCCGCCGTGACCCTTGGCGGTGTCACGGATGTACTGGTCGAACTCCTGCTGCTGCGCACGCGCCTGGGCCATCTCGCGCTTGCCCATGTTCTTGCCGCGGGCGACCACGTAGACGAACACGCCCAGGAAGGGCAGTACGACACAGAAGACCAGCCAGCCGGCCTTGGCCCAGCCGCTGAGGTCGTCGTCGCGGAAGATGTCGACGACGATCCGGAACAGCAGCACGAACCACATGACCCACAGGAAGAAGACCAGCATGGTCCAGAACGCGCTGAGCAGCGGGTAGTCGTACGCGAGGTACATGTCTCTCCTCCGTTCCGGGCGTTCGCCCGATGTCCGACCGGGCCTGCGCCCGACATACGCCCCGGACCTGAGCCCGAGCCCGTACGGCTCTCAGCGTGCGCACGGCAAGCGGCGCGCGCCTCACCCGGGGAGGGTGATCGGGGGGTTCACCCGGGGTGGGGTGGGGGTTGGGGGGGCGGCGGGGCCGGTGGAGTGGGTTGTGGGGGGGGCGGTGGGTTCGATCGGGCTGGTGGGGTTCGGTAGGTCCCCGTCGGCTGGGCGGAGCCGGTGGGTGCGGTCGGGGTGGTGGGGTTCAGGGGGCAGGTGCAACCGGTGGGGCAGGTAGAGCTGGTGCGCTCGGTCGGGCTGGTGGGGTTCGGCGGGCCAGGCGGAGCCGGTGGCTGGGCTGGGCGGAACCGGTGGGAACGGGGGGCCAGGCGGACCCGGCGGGCACAAGTCCCACCAGATATGCCCGACCAACCGGATGCCACGGTCCGCACCGCCCGCGCTGGCCCGCCGAACCAATGGAACGCACAGGCCCGCCGGACACGCCCCCGGGGCAGCCGTTCGCGCCGGACCTGCGGGACGCGCCCCACCTGCCGGACCAGCCGAATGAAACGGTCCCACCGCACCCGTCGGCCCGCCGAACCAGACGCAACCCGCGACGCCCGCTGGATGCGCCGGTCCTCTCGCATCCCCGGACCAACCACACGCCCCGGACCCGCTCAAGCCACAAGGCCGCCAGGCGTGCGGGATCCACCGGTCCTGCCGCACCAGCCGATCTGCCGAACCAACGGAACTCGCCACGCATGCCGACCAGGCCAGCATCCCCGGATCTTCGGGCCAACCACACGCGCCGGCCCCGCTGAACCAACAGAACCCGCCCGGCGTCCCCCAAGACCTACCGGGGCTGCCGGACCAACCAATGCAACGGTTCCGCCCCACGCGCGGCCCCACCGGGCCAACGGAACCCACGAGGGCCCGCCGTATACGCCCGTCCTGCCAAACCCTCGGACCAACCGCACACACCGAACCTGCCGAACCAACGGAACCAGCTCGGCGTGACGCATGCGCCAGCACCCCGGGATCCCCAGACCAACCGCACGCCCCAGTCCTGCCGAACCAACAGGCCCGCCAGACCTGCCGAACACGCCGGCCCCGGGCCACCCCAGCCCGCCGCACACCCCCGTCGTCCCAGCCGCCCCCCGGACTACCCGTCGCCCCCACCCGAAACCCCCGCCCGCCGCAGCGCCGACCGCCATGCGAGGGCGACCGCTACCTCGACCAGGCCGATCAGGACGAGCCAGAGGCCGAGGAGGCGGGTGAGGGCGCGGGCCGATTCCGTGGGGAGGGCCAGGACGACGATGCCGGCGACGATGGCGAGCAGCGCCGCGCCGAGCACCCAGCCGCGGTGCGGCAGATCCTTGGCACCGAGCGCCGTGAACAGGGTGAGCATGCCGGACACCAGCCACACCACCCCGACGATCAACGAGAGGGCCGCGATCGTCTGCAACGGGTTCCGCAGGCACAGCACACCGGCCAGCACGTACAGCACGGCGAGCAGCAGCCCGGGCAGCCGTTCCCCATGGTCCTCGCGGCCGAACGCCGACACGAACCGGAACGCCCCGGCCACCAGCAGATACAGACCGATGAGCACCGCCAGGACATGCAGCGTCTCGTCCGGCCACACCAGGACCAGGATGCCCGGCACCAGCGTGGCGACGGCCGAGCCGAGGATCCACGTCCAGGACCGGCCGAGCACGGTGAGAGCGGCGGTCGGATCACTGCCGTACGGCTGGGCGGGACGACGTCCGGCGACGGGGGCCGACCCGTAGGGATCCGGCTCCACCTCCGCCCCGCCGGGTTCGAACTCCGGTCCGCTGTGCGGTGCCGGACCACGCGACTCGGTCATGGCTCCTCCTCGCACGCTCCGGCGGACCGCGATCGGACCGCCGACGGGGCGGTGTGTGGTGACCCCACACCGGAAAGCGTGCCGCCCGTCCCCGGCCCCCGGGTCACCCCCCACGGGTGATACCGCCACCGGGAAGAGGGACGCCCCGCCGTCACTCCGGAAGCTGGCGCATCTCCAGCACCCGCAGCCCCAGGGACTGGCAGCGGGCCAGCAGTCCGAACAGATGCGCCTCGTCGACGACCTGCCCGAACAGCACCGTCTGACCGGACATCACGACATGGTCCAGCTCCGGAAAGGCACTCTTCAGCGCCTCCGTCAGATGTCCGTCGACGCGGATCTCATAGCGCATGAGCTGCTCTCCCCGGGTGGGCCTGGGACAGGCGGGCTGCGCCCTCACTCCGGCGATCCTCTACCACTCCTGCGATCCTCCGCCCGGACAAGCCCCCCCGGCCTCACCCCGTGCAGGTGATAAGCCCCGAGCGCCGGCACCGGCCCTGCCAACCCCCGCCCGACCCCACGACCTGCGTCAATGCTTCAAGAACAGCTTGAACGACAGGATCACCAGCCCGAGCACCAGGTTCACCACGCCGCTGACCGCCACCATCCCCCACCCGGCCCCGGCCCGCCGCGCCGCGGCCGCGGACCAGCCCACCTGTCCCGCGACCGCCACCGACAGCGCGAACCACAGGGCACCCTCCACGTCGAGGCCGAGCAGCGGGCTGACGGCCACGGCGGCGGCGGGCGGGAAGGCCGCCTGGACGATCGGCCACTCGTCGCGGCACACGTGCAGCAGCATCCGCCGGTCCGGCGTCCGCCGCGTCAGCCGCGCACCGAACACCTGGGCGTGCACATGCGCGAGCCAGAACACCACACCGGTCAGCACCAGCAGGATCACCAGTTCCGCCCGGGGAAACGAGCCCAGGGTGCCCGCGCCGACGATCACGGACGTGGCGAGCATGGAGCCGTAGACACCACCGGTGTAGTCGGCACGGGCCCGGTGCTCCTCACCGTGGCCGGCGCCCGCGTCGCGCTCGGTCCGGGACATGGCGGCCTCCTTGGACGGGGTCAGCCGAAGACGAAATCAGCCGGTCGGACCGGACAGACCGGACGCATCGGACCCGCCGGACTCATCAGATGCGCCGGACCCGCCGGACTCATCGGACGCGCCGGACCCACCGACCCCTTCAGACGACTTGGAACGCACCCCCGCCCGACCCGGCAACCCCGGCGTCACCAGCAACGCGGCGAGCGTGACACCCCCCGCCGCCAGTACGGCCGCCTTCAAGCCGTCGAGCTGCGCCGCCGCGTACGAGTCCACCAGCGCGTCGACCTCGCCCGGCGGCAGCCCGGCCCGCTCGGCACCGGTGCGCACCTGGTCGGTGGAGACGAAGCTGACCCCGGACTCCAGGGCCACCCCGGTCTCCTGCCGGGCCTGCTCGGACAGCCGTGGATCGTCCTCGATCTCGGTGGTGAAGGCATGGGCGAGCGCCCCGACGAGCAGTGACCCGATGAGCGCGGTGCCGAGCGCCGACCCCAGGTTCTGGGCGGTGAACTGAAGGCCGCCGACCTCGCTGCGCTCCGCCTCGCCGACGCTGGACTGCACGATGTTGCCGAGCTGCGAGGCGAGCAGCCCCATGCCGATGCCGAGGAGCGCCATGGCGCCGGCGAACTGACCGTCGTCGATGACGGGGTCGATGGTCGCCAGCAGCCACACGACCGAGGCGGCCAGCAGGAGCAGCCCCAGCCGGACCACCCGCCGGGGCCCGACCGCCCGTCCGAGCGGCGCGGCGGCCAGCGAGGTCACGAGCATGGTCGCGGACACCGGCAGCAGCCGCAGCCCCGTCTCGAAGGCGTCGAACCCCTGGACCACCTGGAGATACAGCGGGATGGCGAAGAACAGTCCCAGCAGGATGAGGTTCTGGGCGAGCAGGGTCAGCAGCCCGGAACGCAGGGCCGGGACGCGCAGCAGCCCCAGGTGGAAGAGGGGATCCTCCCGGCGGTCCTCCCGGCGCCGCTCCCAGTGCGGAAAGGCGGCCAGGACGACCGCTCCGGCGGCGATGACGAACAGGGTCGGCGCGAAGCCCAGCACGGTGAAGGGCGGGTTGCGGGGCTGCGCCCACCCCCACGTTCCACTCTGGAGCACACCGAGCACGCACAGGCCCAGCCCGGCGGCCGACAGCAGGGCGCCGACGCCGTCCAGCTTGGGGCGCGGGCCGGTCCGGGGAGCTTCGGTGACGACCCGGTGGCAGAGCAGCATGACCAGGACGACCACGACCTCGCCCGCGAACACCAGCCGCCAGGTGAGGTACGTCGTCACCCAGCCGCCGAGCAGCGGTCCGACGGCGATGCCCGCACCGGCGAGGCCGCCGATGACGCCGTAGGCGACGGCCCGGTCGCGGCCCTGGTAGGACTCGGCGACGAGGGCCGCCATGGCCGGCAGCACCAGCGCGGCGCCGAGCCCCTCGATCACCGACCAGCCCAGCGCGAGCACCCAGAGGGTGGGTGCCACGGCGGTCAGGGCGGATCCGATGCCGTAGACGACGAGACCGACCAGGAACAGCCGGCGCCGCCCGAAGATGTCCCCGAGCCGGCCGCCCACGATCATGAAGGCGGCCATGACCAGCGCGTACAGCGTGATGACCGCCTGGATGGCCGTGACCTCGGTGTCGAAGTCCTCGACCAACTGGCTGATCGAGACGTTCATGACCGAGGTGTCCAGGACCATCAGGAACTGGGCCGTGCCCAGGACGGCCAGGGCCCGCCAGCGTGCCATCGTCCACCTCGTCCGCTCGGGGCCGGGTGCGCCGGCCGGGACCGGCCGACCGGCGGCCGGCCCCCGCGACCGGCCGCCACCCCCGATCCCATCCGAGGAACCCCCGACGCGCCTCACCCGCCACGGGCGAGACCCGCTCGGCGCCAGGTCGACGCGGGGACGGCGCGAGGACGACGCGGGTCAGATCAGTCCCAGCTCCCGCGCCCGGCGTACGGCGTCGTTGCGGCGGTTCACCGACAGCTTTCGGTAGGCGCTCTTGAGGTGCGTCTTGACCGTGTTCACGGAGACGTACAGGTCGGCGGCGATCTCCTCGGTCGACATCATCCGGGACAGCCGCAGCACCACATCGCGTTCACGGCCGCTCAGCTCCTCCACGACCGGCGGCGGCCGGTCCTCGGGCGGGACGGAGGCGGGGGTGGAACCGGAAGCCGCGCTGGGACTCGTACCGTGCGCGGAACCAGGGGTGAGCCAGTCCTCGGCCAGTGCGCGCAGGGGCGCGGTGGTGAGGAAGGGCCGGATCCAGGGCCCGGCCTCCAGGAACGGCCGGCGCAGCAGATCGCGGCGCGCGTCGTGCAGGGCCTGCGCGACCAGCCGGCGCGCGGCGGCCGGATCGCCCGTGTCGTCGGCGGCCTGCGCGCGCACCAGGGTGGCGCGGACCGTGACGGCGGGCCCGGTACGGCCGTCGGGGCGGAGCAGGTCGAGCAGTTCCCGTGCCGCGTCGGGGCGTCCGGCGGCGAGCCGGGCCCGGGCGGCGGCCACGACGGCGGGCCCACGGTCGTCGGGCAGCCGTTCCTCCAGCAGTTCCACGGCGGCCTCGGCCCGCCCGGCGGCGAGGTGCGCGGCGGCGGCCACGAGCGCGGTCTGCGTACGGACCCAGGGCGATTCGGTGACGGCGGCGACGGCGGGCTCGGTCGCCGCGAGGGCGGCGCGGGTGTCACCGCGTGCCAGGTGGAGGCGGGCGGTGGCGAGCGCACGACCGGCCTCCAGGACCGGATCGCACAGCGCGGCGTGCGGGGCGTCGGCGACGGTGAGCAGCGCGTGGGCCCGCCGCAGTTCGTTCCGGTCTACGGCGACGGCGGCGAGGACCAGGCGGGCGACGCCGGAACCGGCGGGCTGGGGCAGCCCGAAGCGCTCGGTCTCGGTCATCGCGGCCCGTGCGGTGCGCTCGGCCCGGCCGGGCCATCCGTTCAGTTGTTCTATGAGTGCCAGTCGGCCGAGGGCGTCCTCGCGCAGCAGGGCCGTGGCGGCGCCGCCCGCACAGTCGGCCACCTCGGTCAGGGCGGCCCGTGCCTCGTCGAAACGGCCGGCCCACAGCAGGGCGGAGCCCAGGTGGGCCTGGAGGAGGGCGGTGACCTCGGGGTGTTCGTCCAGGAGCCGGGCCGGGACGCGTTCGCGCAGCCGTACGGCGGCCTCGGCGGCCTCCTCGGCCGGTCCCGCGGCACCGGTCAGCCGGGCGGCCAGGGCCTTGAGCAGGGCACAGCTCAGTTCGGCGGCGGCCGTGTCCGGCGGGTCCGCCGCCCGGCGCAGCTCCGTGAGGGCCTGTTCGGCACGGTGCAGATGGGCGAGGCCGTGGTCGGGGTCGCGGCGGGCGAGGTCACGGGCGGCGCGCACCAGGTCCGGCGCGGGGCCGTGCGCCTCGGGCGCCATGCCCGCGAACAGCTCGACCAGGTCGTCCGAGTGCAGTCCCGTGAAGAGCCGGCCGATGGCGAGGTCGTCCACCAGGGCGCCCGCGGTGAACTCCCAGTCGCCCGCGGCGGCGCCGTGCCCGAGCGTCTCGGTCAGGGATCCGGAGCGCCGCAGCCAGCGTGCGGCCCGGCCGTGCAGTTCGGGCTCCAGGCCGGGTTCACGCATCCGCAGATGGGCCCGGAGGATCTCGCCGAACAGCGGATGCAGCCGGTAGCTGTCGTGCCCGAGGTGTTCGACGAACGCGTTGTCGCGGTGCAGTCCGGCCAGCAGCGGTCCGGCGTCGGACCGGCCGGTCAGGGCGTTGGCCAGCTCGGGGCCGAACCGCTCCAGGACGCTGACCCGCAGCAGCAGGTCCTGGATCTCGGGGCTCTGCCGTTTGAGGACCTCGGCCAGCAGGAAATCGGCGACGGTGGACCGGTCGGCCTCGAACTCCTTGAGGTACCGCTCCGGATCCGGGTCCTCCTGCGCGGCGAGCGCGCACAGCCGCAGTCCCGCGGCCCAGCCCCGGGTGCGCTCCACCAGCGCCCGCGCTGCGCTCACCGGGAGCGTCAGGCCGTGCAGCGCGAGGAGGGCGGCCGCCTCCTCCGGGGTGAAGGCCAGCTCCGCGCCCCGGATCTCGGTGAGATCGCCGGCGGCGCGGTAGCGGTGCAGCGGGAGCAGGGGTTCGGTGCGGGTGACGAGGACCAGGCGCAGGCCCGCCCCCGCGTGGTGCAGGACGAACTCCAGTTGCTCCGCGATCTCCGGGTCGGTCACCCGGTCGTACTCGTCGAGCACGAGGATCACCGGCTGCTCGCGGGTGCTCAGCTCGGCGGCGAGCCGGGCCAGCAGGGTCTGGGGCACATGGCTCGCGTCCGCCGGGCTGCCGCCGCCCGGGGGCAGGGTGACGCCCGCTGGGCGCAGCGCCTCGATCAGATAGGCCCAGAACACGCCGGGCCCCAGGTCCGCCGCGTCGGTGGTGAACCACGCGAGGGGGCCCTCCACGCCGGCCGCCCAGTCGGCGAGCAGCAGGGTCTTGCCCGCGCCTGCGGCGCCGTTGACCATCGTCAACGGGGTGCCGAGGGCCTGGTCCAGGTGGGTGACGAGCCGGTCGCGCCGGAGGAAAGTCGCGGGGCGCGCGGGTATCGCGAACCGGGTCCGCAGATAGGGATCCCCGCGCGGATCCGCCTCCGCCGCGCGCGGATCGTCCGACGCGCGCGGATCGTCCGACGCGCGCGGGTCCGCCGACGCCGTCGGCTCCGGATCGTCCTCGTCCGGCCCAGCCATCCGTTCACCGCCCTGGTCGACCGCGAGGTCATGAGCTGGCGCTCGCCACCTTCAGCATCCCAGCGATCCGCCCGAGGCGCCCCACGAGAGCGACCCGGTCCCCGGCGCAGTACCGGCCGACTCCCACAGATCGTCGGCGAGATGCCGGTGGTCCGGCGCGACCCAGGGCGAACCGCCGCCCAGCGGTCCCACCGGTGGGCGAGCCGGCCACCCGGCACCGCGCGAGCCGCGAGTGCGGGCCCGGGCCGGACGACGTGCCGGCCACCGTCCACAAGTCCTCGGCGAGGTACCAGCGGTCACGCGCGACCAGGGCGAACCGCTGCGAGCCCGCTACCCCGGCCTCCCGCAACCATCCCGATACCACGCCGCGACCCGCCACCCGCGACCCGCCACCCGCGACCCGCGACCCGCGACCCGCGAGAGCGGACCCGACCCGAGCGAGGTGCCGGCCCACCTCCACAAGTGCGGCCAGCCCGCCCAGGGCGAACCCCCGCCCACACCCGAACAAACCAGCAGGAACAAACCAGCGGGAAACAGACGACCCAGCTCACCCGCCCGCAGACGAGCCCGCTCCCCCGGCTTCCCTCAACCACCCCCGATACCAAGCAGCCACCCCCGCGAGCCGCGACAGCGGACCCGGCCCCGGCGACGTACCGGCCAGCTTCCACAGGTCGTCGGCCAGGTACCAGTGGTCCTCCGCCGCCAGGGCGAACTGCCGTTCCGAGACCCGACCCGGCGTCGTCCGCAGCCGCTCCAGGCAGTCGGCGAGGGGCCAGTCCGCGTCCGGGCGGGGCGGCAGCACGCCCACCGCGGCCAGTTCGGCCAGCAGGGCGCCGATCCGCACCGGCTCCGGATGCCCGGCGTGATAGGTGCCGGGCGGTACGACGGACGGCCCCACGGCGATCGCGGCGATGAGCCGGCCGAGGTCACCGGCGTCCACCACGGTCTGCGAGGCCCGGCCGCCGTCCCACTCGGCCGGCACCCGGTCCACGAGTTCCCGCAGCCCGGGGACGACCCAGCGGTCCCCGGCGCCGAGCACCATCCCCGGCCGCAGCACCACCGCGCCCGCCCGGCGCGCGTACGCCTCCCCCGCGAGCCGGGTCCGGCTCACGGCGGAGACCGGCTCGGCCTCGATCTCGTCGACGGCGATGCCCCGGTGCGGCCCGGCCCCGTAGACGGCGGCCGTGGACAGATGGACCACCCGGGCCGCCCCGGCACGCTCGGCCTCCGCCGTCAGCGCCCGGGTGCCGCCCACGTTGACGGCCTCGCACCGCTCCTCGTCCCCGCCGATGTACGACGCGAGGTGGACGACCGCCGCCGCGTCCTCACAGAGCCCGCGCACCGACGCGGGGTCGGTGAGATCGCCGCGCACCCACTCCACGGTGCCGGGCGGCAGCACATCAGGAACGGTGCGCACCAGCGCCCGCAGCCGTGGCGCGGGACGGTCGCCGTCGGTTCCTTGCAGTTCCGCCAGCGCGCGCAGCGCGTGCGACCCGATGAACCCGGTCGCCCCCGTCACCACCACCGTGCCGTTCCCCGCCACCCCGTCCTCCCCTCACCACACATCCGGAAGCCATGAACTGCCGTTAAATATAGGACAGTTGACCACCGATGATCACCTGCACCGGCCGATCGCCCCGCGGAGCGGCCAGTCCAGGACTCCCGGATTGGCCTTGGCCGCGGGCGTCCGCCACCGCCTACCGTCACGGCCATGCGGATTCGAATCGTCGACGCCTTCACCGACCGCCCCTTCGCCGGCAACCCGGCCGGGGTCCTGCTCCTCGACGCCTTCCCCGGCGACGACCGGCTCCAGAACATCGCCCTGGAGGTCAACCACGCCGAGACGGCGTTCGCCCACCCGCTCCCGGCGGGCGGCGAGGCGGACTGGGCGCTGCGCTGGTTCACCCCGGCCGCCGAGGTCGACCTGTGCGGCCACGCGACCCTCGCCACGGCCCACGTCCTGCACTCGACGGGCGTCCACGCGGGCCCCGTACGCTTCGCCACCCGCAGCGGCGTCCTGGTGGCCACGCCCGCCGAGGACGGCTCCATCACCCTGGACTTCCCGACCGCTCCGCTCACCCCGGTCGCCCTGCCGGACGGCGTCACCGAGGCCCTGGGCACCGAGCCGCTCTCCGCCTACGACACCGGCCCGCACGTCGGTGACCTGCTGGTGGAGCTGCCCGACGAGAAGTCCGTGCACGCCCTGCGCCCCGACCACCGGGCCCTGGGCGCCCACTCCCGCCGGGGCGTCATCGCCACCGCCCGCGCCGAGAACCCCGCGCTGGGCTACGACTTCGTCTCCCGCTGCTTCTTCCCGAACGTCGGCATCGACGAGGACCCGGTCACCGGCAGCGCCCACACCGCGCTGGCCCCCTTCTGGGCCGAACGCCTCGGCCGTACGACGCTCACCGGCCTCCAGGCCTCACCGCGCGCCGGCCGCGTCCGCACGGAGCTGCGCGGCGAACGCACCCTGCTCGGCGGCCGCGCGGTCACCGTCATCGAGGGCGAACTGCTGGTCTGACGCAACGGACGTCCGGCGGAAGGAGGTCTACGGCGTGGGCAGCCACGACACCTTCCCGGCCAGCAGGGCGTACCCGACGAACGCCCCGATGTCGAGCAGCGAGTGCGCCACCACCAGCGGCCCCACCCGGCCCCAACGCCGGTACAGGAACACGAAGACGACGCCCATCACCATGTTGCCGATGAACCCGCCGATGCCCTGGTAGAGGTGGTACGAGCCCCGCAGGACCGAGCTGGCCATCAGCGCGTTCCCGGGGCTCCAGCCCAACTGCCGCAGCCTGCGCAGCAGATAGCCGACGACGATGACCTCCTCCAAAATCGCGTTCTGGAGGGCGGACATGATCAGCACCGGGAACTTCCACCACACGTCGGGCAGCGCCTCGGGCACCACGGTGAGGTTGAAACCGAGCCCCCGGGCCAGCAGGTAGAAGGCAATGCCGGTACTGCCGATCACGGCGGCCACCCCGGCGCCCCGCCCGAGGTCGAACCAGGGGCGGGTGCGGTCGAAGCCGAGCGTGCGCAGCCCCTGGCCCTCGCGCATCAGGAAGTGCGCGACGAGGGCGACCGGGACGAGCGCCGAGGCGATCCCGAAGAGCTGCCAGGCCAGATCGAGCCAGGGGCGGCCCGGCGCGGCGGACGCGTTGAGGGTCGCCGCCTGGTCCTTCAGACCGCCCGGTTTCGTCACGGATCCGACAAAGCTGATCAGCGCGGCCACACCGCTCGCACCGAGCGAGAGCCCCAGGACGAGCAGTGTCTCGTCCCGCAGGATCCGCCGCGGGGGCCGCCCCTGGGGATAGGGCTCGCTCAGCGACCCCGCCTCCACCTGCACACCTGCCTCCAGTACGCCACCGTCATCGGACGTCACAGCTTGCCCGATGATCCTGGCGCGGGCGGCACCGGCCCCCTCGGCCTGCCGCGGTACCGGTGGCCGTCACCCCACCGGGACCGACCCGCTCACCCCACCTGCACCGCCGCCCCTCACCCCGCCGGCACCGGCTCCGGCAGCCCCACCGGCCAGGTGTGCACCGGCTCGCCCAGGCGCATCAGCTCCGCGTACCGGCGTGTCGTCGCCGCCAGGGCCTCGTCGCGCGCGAGTCCCGCCTCCACCGCCTTGTGGAAGGTCGCCACCTGCCAGGACGCGCCGTTGACCCGCCGCCGGCAGCGCTCCTCGATGACGCCGAGATAGAAGTCCCGGTCGGCCGCCTCCACCCCCCACGCGTTCAGCCCGGCTTCCGCGAGCGGCAGCAGCTCCTCGCGGACCAGGCTCACCGCGTCGACCTCGGTGACCCCGCCGAGCCGGCCGCGCCGGGGCCACTGGAGGCGGGCGTCGATGCCGTACCGGCAGGCCGCGTCGAAGTTGGCCTCGGCCGTCTCGAACGGCAGCCGGGTCCACACCGGCCGGGACTCCTCGGCGAGCGCGCGCACGACGCCGTAGAAGAAGGCGGCGTTGGCGAGGACGTCGGTGACGGTCGGTCCGGCGGGCAGCACCCGGTTCTCGACGCGCAGGTGCGGGACGCCGTCGGCGATGCCGTAGACGGGCCGGTTCCAGCGGTACACGGTGCCGTTGTGCAGGACGAGTTCGGCGAGCGAGGGGATCCCGCCGGCGTCCAGCACCTCCAGCGGGTCCTCGTCGTCGCAGATCGGCAGCAGGGCGGGGAAGTAGCGCAGGTTCTCCTCGAACAGCTCGTAGGCCGAACCGATCCAGCGCTCCCCGAACCAGGTGCGCGGCCGGACGCCCTGCGCCTGGAGTTCCGGCGGGCGGGTGTCGGTGGCCTGCGTGAAGAGCGGCGGCCTCGACTCGCGCCACAGCTCACGGCCGAACAGGAAAGGCGAGTTGGCGCCGACGGCGATCTGCGCGGCGGTGACGGCCTGGGCCGCGTTCCAGACGTCGGCGAAGCGCGCCGGGGTGACCTGGAGGTGCAACTGCACGGAGGTGCAGGCCGCTTCCGGCACGATCGACTTCGACGTACAGGAGAGCGTCTCCACGCCCTCGATCCGCAGCGCGAAGTCCTCGCCGCGGGCGGCCACGATCTGATCGTTGAGCAGGGTGTACCGGTCGACCTCGGAAAGGTTGGACGACACCAGGTCGTCCCGGTCGAGGGTCGGCAGAATACCGATCATCACGATTCCCGCGTCGACTTCACCGGCCTTTCGATGGGCATATGCCAGTGACGTACGGAGTTCCTCCGCGAGCTGATCGAATACCCGCCCGCCCAATCGATGGGGGGCTATGTTCACTTCCAGGTTGAACATGGCGAGTTCTGTTTGGAAATCGCGGCTCGCGATCCGCTCCAGCACCTGCCCATTCAGCATTTTCGGCAGTCCGTCCGCGCCCGCGAGATTCAACTCGATCTCCAGCCCCATGAGGTTCTTGGGCCGGTCGAAGCGCTTCTGGGCCAGAAGCCGCTCCAGCCCCGTCAGGCAGCGCCGGAGCTTGTCGCGGTACTGCTGCCGATCGGACAGATCGAACGCGCCCGCCACGACCTTCTCCCCCATCGAAGCGTCCCTCCTCGCATGGGCGGGCCGCCACCGCGGCCGCCGGTCTCCGGGTCAGGTGGGATGATGCCCAGCCGGACCGATCGATAACGTCTCCTGACGGGCGTGTGACCCGCTACGCTGACCGGAAACGTGCCCGAGGTGACCGGTGGCACATTCACCGGGCATGCGGCAGAGCGCCCTTTCCCATTGAGAACTCGTGAAAAACACCGACGACAATGGGCCGACCGCTCCGCGCACATATCCCGAGGTCATCGCCGTGTGACCGCTTTGAATCGGGATTTTTTACGCGTTTCCGCGACCGAATGAACCCTTGCCGAGTGACCTGGGATCGGGTAGACGAAACACAGTCTGAACACGTGTCGTATAAACTCCGCAAACAAGGCAGAGAAGGTTGGGCATCCACAGTCGAAGGAGCCTGTCGTCCCGGTGGCGGCAGGCCGCTCGCGCACCCCGAGAACCCCAGACTCCGGCCCCCGCCTCTCTGACCACCCGAGAGCTAGCCGACAGCGCCGTCCGCCCCCGCCCTCGCGCCACCGCCTGTGAATGAGAGGCGACCCACCATGCCGCTGCATGTCCCTCCGGCACCCGCGCCCGCCCTCCGCTCCGTCCTCACCGCCCTCGGTTCCCCCACCGCGGTCCGTGAGGCCAGGACACCGTCCCTGCGCACCGCGCAGGGCGAGGCAACGCCCGAACAGCCGCTCCCCCTGCACGTCCTGGACCGGATCACCCCGGAGGGCGTCTCCGCGACCCGGCTGGTCGGCTGGCGGTTCCTGATCCGCTGCGGTGACCGGTCGGTCGCCGCCGCCGACACCCGGCTCACCCCGGACGGCTGGGCGTTCTCGCACTTCTTCGAGGGCCCCTACATCGCCTCCACCGAACGCGCCCTGCGCCAGGCCGAGTCGGCGGACCGGCCGTACCAGGCACGGCTGCTGTCGGTGCCCGGCCTCTACATGCTCACCCTCTGGCTGCACGGCGACACCGAGGGGGACGGCTCCACCGGCCACCCGGCCGCCACCGACCTGCTGGTGCCGCTGGCCCCGGCACCGCCCGGCATCGCCGCCCACCGCCCGCACCGGGTCGCGGAACTGCTCCCGGTACTGACCCTGCGCGTGCCGCCGGCGGCCCCGCCCCCGCTGCTCGGCTCACCGGCCTGACCCGCGCCCGACCCGCACCTGACCGGACCGCACCCGTACCCCGCCACCACGGCCCCGGTGGCGGGGTACGGTGCCGTGCACGGCGTTCCTCCCCGCGTCCCCGGGCGGACTAGCCCTATCCGGCCACGCGAAACCACCCGAAGAGACAGTGCAGTTGAGATGAACCGCCCGCGTGGGTGATGCGTCATCAACCTGTGAGAAGCGGTGCCACGAAATCCCTGCGGATCGGCGCCCGTGGGGCAACACTGGTTCCGACCACTATCACAACGGGGGGCGGCCATGAAGGACGTGACCGACGCTTCACGCCGCGGGTCAGAAACGACAGTCAACTCACCTCACACGCCAGAGCGGAAGAACCCAGCCATGTGCCAGCACCAGCCACCGTGCCCGACCGCAAGCTCCGCAGACCGGGAGTCCGCCCGACTCGTGGCGCACCACCCGGAACAGGGCTGGAGCCTGCTGTGCAACGGCGTCCTGCTCTTCGAGGACACCGGCGAACTGCTGCCCGACGGCCAGGTCATCGCCCCGCACCGCCCGGCGGTCACCGCGGCCTGAGACACCTCGGCTTCGCGAACGGCCCACCGGCCAGGGCCCGTTCAGCGCCACCCGGACGGCGTGGGACCGCCGCCCGGGGACCAGCGTCGTCGGCCTCCTGCCCGACGGCCGACTCGCCGGCAGGACGGGCAACACCGCATTCCTCCTCATGAGTTCGGCGCACTTCGCCACCGACACCCGCCGACTGCGCGGGGCCTTGCGCAGGGCGTGCCCGCCGCCCCCGCCGAGCACCTCGGTGAGCGCGGCCCGCCCGGTCGTCCGTCTCGCGCCCGACGCGCCCGGCCCGTACCGGCCCCGGCTCCGTCTCCGGGCGCCCGCGGCCCTATCGTGACCGGCATGCAGTCCTACACAATCGGCCAGGCGGCGCGGCTGCTCGGCGTGAGCCCCGACACCGCGCGCCGCTGGGCCGACGCCGGCCGGGTGACGACCCACCGCGACGACTCCGGCCGACGCCTCATCGACGGCGCCGACCTCGCCGCGTTCTCCGTGGAGCTCGCCCGGTCGGACGCCCCGGACGACGAACCCTCGTACACCTCGGTGCGCAACGCCTTCCCCGGCATCGTCACCGCGATCAAGCTCGGCGACGTCGCCGCCCAGGTGGAGATCCAGGCCGGCCCGCACCGCCTGGTCTCCCTGCTGACCCGGGAGGCGGTCGAGGAACTGGGCCTGGAGGTCGGCATGGAGGCCACCGCCCGCGTGAAGTCGACGAACGTCCATATCGACCGCGTCTGAACCACGCCCGGCCGCGACGCACACCGCCGCATCCCGGGGACGCGCCGTCCCCGCGCCTACGGTGGGTGCCCATGACCCTGAGCATCCGCAACCAGCTCCCCGGCACCGTCACCACCGTCACCGCCGGCGAGGTGATGGCCGTCGTCGGGATCCGTCTCACCGGCGGTCAGGACCTCACCGCCGCGATCACCCTGGAGGCCGTGACCGACCTCGGTCTCACGGCCGGATCCGCCGTCCGGGCCCTGGTGAAGTCGACCGAGGTCGCCCTCGCCACCGGCCCGGTCGAGGGTCTGTCGATCCGCAACCGGATCCCCGGCACGGTCACCGAGATCGCCACCGGCGGCGCGATGGCCTCGGTCAAGGTGCACATCGACGGCGGCTCGCTGACCTCCGCCGTCACCCGGGAGGCGGTGACCGACCTGGCCCTCGCCACCGGCTCCCCGGTCGTCGCCCTGATCAAGTCGACCGAGGTGTCCCTGGCCACGGCATGACCCGCCCGGCCCCGAACACACCGAGGGCCCCCGCCCTGCCCGGACGGGAGCCCTCGGTCACCGCTTCAACGGCCTGAGCCGCTTCGGCCGTCAGTCGTCGTACGCGTCCAGCGGCGGGCACGAGCAGACCAGGTTGCGGTCACCGAACGCCTGGTCGATCCGGCGCACCGGCGGCCAGTACTTGTCGGCGACGGACACCCCGGCCGGGAACACGGCCTCCTCGCGCGAGTACGCGTGCGCCCACTCCCCGCCGAGCGCGCCCGCGGTGTGCGGGGCGTTCGCCAGCGGGTTGTCCTCGGCCGGCCACTCGCCCGCGCCGACCTTCTCGATCTCCGCGCGAATGGCGATCATCGCGTCGCAGAACCGGTCCAGCTCGCCTAGGTCCTCGGACTCGGTCGGCTCGATCATCAGCGTGCCGGCCACCGGGAAGGACATCGTCGGCGCGTGGAAGCCGTAGTCGATGAGCCGCTTGGCCACGTCGTCGACGGTCACCCCGGTCGCCTTGGTCAGCGGCCGCAGGTCGATGATGCACTCGTGCGCCACGAGCCCGCCCGGGCCGGTGTACAGCACCGGGTAGTGCGGTTCGAGCCGCTTGGCGATGTAGTTCGCGCCGAGGACCGCGACCTGCGTGGCCCGCTTCAGCCCCTCGCCGCCCATCAGCCGCACGTACGACCACGAGATCGGCAGGATCCCCGCCGAGCCCCAGGGCGCGGCCGAGATCGGCCCCACGCCCGTCGCGGGCCCGGCCGCGGGCTGCATCGGGTGGTTCGGCAGATACGGCGCCAGGTGCGAGCGCACGGCCACCGGACCGACGCCGGGACCACCGCCGCCGTGCGGGATGCAGAACGTCTTGTGCAGGTTGAGGTGCGAGACGTCCCCGCCGAAGTGGCCGGGCTTGGCGAGCCCGACGAGCGCGTTGAGGTTGGCGCCGTCGACGTACACCTGCCCGCCCGCCTCGTGCACCTGCGCGCAGATGTCGGCGACATGCTCCTCGAACACGCCGTGCGTCGACGGGTACGTGATCATCAGCACCGCCAGCTCGTCGCGGTGCTTCTCGATCTTCGCGCGCAGGTCCTCGACGTCGATCTCGCCGTCCTCGGCGGTCTTCACGACGACGACCTTCATCCCGGCCATCACCGCGCTCGCGGCGTTGGTGCCGTGCGCGGAGGAGGGGATCAGACAGACCGTGCGCCCCTCGTCCCCGTTGGCCCGGTGGTAGCCGCGGACCGCCAGCAGACCGGCCAGCTCACCCTGCGACCCGGCGTTCGGCTGGAGGGACACCTTGTCGTACCCGGTGACCTCCGCGAGCCGCTCCTCCAGCTCCTGGATGAGCGTGAGGTAGCCCCGCGCCTGCTCGGCCGGCGCGAAGGGGTGGAGCTGCCCGAACTCCGGCCAGGTCACCGGCTCCATCTCGGTGGTGGCGTTGAGCTTCATGGTGCAGGACCCCAGCGGGATCATGCCCCGGTCCAGCGCGTAGTCGCGGTCGGCGAGCCGGCGCAGATAGCGCAGCATCGCCGTCTCGGAACGGTGGTCGTGGAAGACCGGGTGCGTCAGGATCTCGTCGGACCGCAGCAGCCCGGCGGGCAGCGTCTCCTCGGTGACGGCGTCCAGCGCCTCGATGTCCCCCTCGACCCCGAAGGCCGCCCACACCGCGGCCACCTGCGCCCGCGCGGTGGTCTCGTCGCAGGCGATCGACACCTGGTCGGCGTCGACGAGGTGCAGGTTCACACCGCCCGCGCGCGCCGCGGCCACGACCTCGGCGGCCTTGCCGGGCACCCGCACGGTCAGCGTGTCGAAGTACGACCCGTGCACGACCTCCACCCCGCCGGCGGTCAGCCCGGCGGCGAGGATCGAGGCGTAGCGGTGCGTGCGCCAGGCGATCGACCGGAGGCCCTCGGGCCCGTGGTAGACCGCGTACATGCCGGCCATCACGGCCAGCAGCACCTGCGCGGTGCAGATGTTGCTGGTGGCCTTCTCCCGGCGGATGTGCTGCTCACGCGTCTGGAGCGCGAGCCGGTAGGCGCGGTTGCCGTCGGCGTCCACGGAGACACCCACGAGCCGCCCGGGCAGGCTGCGCGCGAACTTCTCGTGCACGGCCATGTAGCCGGCGTGCGGACCGCCGAAGCCCATCGGCACACCGAACCGCTGCGTCGTACCGATCGCGATGTCCGCCCCCAGCTCGCCCGGGGACTTCAGCAGCGTCAGCGCGAGCAGATCGGCGGCGACCGTCACCAGCGCCCCCAGCTCGTGCGCCTGCTCGATGACGGCCGTGATGTCGCGTACGACACCGGAGGCGCCCGGGTACTGGACCAGCACGCCGTTGATCTCCCGCGCCGCGAGGTCGGCCGGGATGCCGTCACCGAGGTCGGCGACGACGATCTCCACGCCGGTCGGCTCGGCCCGGGTCTGGATCACGGCGATGGTCTGCGGCAGCACGTCCGCGTCGATGAGGAAGAGGCCCTTCTTGTTCTTCCCCATGCGCCGCGACAGCGCCATCGCCTCGGCGGCGGCGGTGCCCTCGTCCAGCAGCGAGGCACCCGAGGTGGGCAGGCCGGTGAGGTCGGCGACCATGGTCTGGAAGTTCAGCAGCGCCTCCAGCCGGCCCTGCGAGATCTCCGGCTGGTACGGGGTGTAGGCCGTGTACCAGGCCGGGTTCTCCATGACGTTCCGCAGGATCACCGGGGGCGTGAAGGTGCCGTAGTACCCGAGTCCGATCATGGAGTCGAGCACCTGGTTGCGGTCGGCCAGCGACCGCAGCTCGGCCAGCACCTCGGCCTCGGTGCGCGCGTCCGGCAGGTCCAGCGCGTCGGCGTTCTTGATCACATCCGGGACCGCGGCGGCGGTCAGCTCGTCGAGCGAGCCGTACCCGACGTGCGCGAGCATCTTGGCCCGCGCCTCCTGGTCGGGGCCGATGTGGCGCTGCTCGAAGGGGATACCCCGCTCGAGCTCGGAGAGCGGAATGCGGTAGGCGGTCATTACGGGGGCCTCCTGGTCGACACGACCTTCGAGGGGCACCACGGCGCGGGTACCCGAACGGCCTCCCCCTCTGTCATCTCAACCTGAGAGCTTCACCGGCCGCCCACGAAGGGGCACCCGGCTTTCACCGTCGGTGAGAGCGGAAGCCGTCGACACCCGCCCTGCTTTCCAGAGTGACCTCGTCCGTGCGGTACCTGGGCCTGAGAGATTCCGGGGAGGATTTGCTCCTTCGGCGCCTCCGGTGATGTCCGGAGGACTCTCCCGCACGGGGTCAGCAGCCGTTGCCAGACTACCAGCGAGGTCAACGCCACCTCCTTCGAGTGGCCGCGAGCCCCGATGTGCTCTTTTGTAGTGCTTACGGATGTAGTGCCTACGGATGAGTTTGCGACCATGTGGAGGGCCCGTGCAGACCGACATCGATCCGCGCAACCTGATCGGCCGCAAGGCGTTCGACCGCAACGGCACCAAGATCGGCACCGTCGACGAGGTCTACCTCGACGACGCGACCGGCGTGCCCGAGTGGGCCGCCATACGCACCGGTCTGTTCTCCCGGGACGCCTTCGTCCCGCTGGAGCCCAGCGAGCTGATCGAAGGCACCCTCCACGTCCCCTTCGAACGCTCGCTGATCAAGGACGCCCCGGACTTCGGCGTGGGCCGCCACCTCTCGCCCGACCAGGAACTCCAGCTCTACCACCACTACGGCCTGGACGTCGCCGCCCCACCCCCTCTCCCGGACCACGACTTCGGCCGCCTGGCAGGCACAGACGAGACCTGAGACAAGGCCCCGGGCAAGGGCCAGCCGCAGCCGAGACTCAGGGGCGCGGGGAACTGCGCGAAAGGCCCCCACGCACCCGCACCCGCCGACGCACCTCAGCCACACACCCCTATCAGCGCCCCCAGCAACCCAGCCGGGTCGTACAAGGGCCGGGCCCCGTCCACGACCACCGCACGTGTCCCCGCGTCAACCGGATCCGTACGCGCCCAGTTCGTCGACGTGATGCCCAACTCCACCTCCAGGCCACTCGCCGTCACATGCCGCCACTCGGTGACAGGCCCCCACTCCCGGACCCGCGCCACCTCCCCCAGGCTCAGCTCACGCAGCCACGCCCCGCCCTCGCCGTACCCGGACGGGTCCGTCGTGAGCACGACGAGGTCCACATCGGACTCAGGCCGCGCCGTCCCCCGCGCACAGGACCCGACCAGCAGGACCCCGACGACATCGCTCCGGTTCGCACCCCAACGGGTGACGCGGTCGATCACCGCCAGCCTCTCGGCCTCCCGCGCCTGAACCGCCTGCCCGGCCGCCGGCCGAACACCCTCCAGCTCCAGCCCGTCCATACCGCTCCCGCTCTCCTCCAGCACAGCGACTCCCCGTCACTCCCCAGCCGACACCATCCATCCAGTCACTCTGCGTAACGGGCGGTGTCTCTCAGGAGTTCCCGGCGCTCACACCCGGATTCTCGGCTCCCGACCCCGCCGCCGCGATCGCAGCGCCGTCACCGGGTCTTCGCACCAACGGCAGCGGATCCGACGACTCCAGCTCCGGATCGTCGACCCGGAACGTCCGCACCCGCCCCGGCTCCGACTCCGGCGTCTCGAACCGCACGGTGACCCGCCCCAGCCCGCTCCCCTGCACCCACCCGGGCCCGAACTCGGCGTGCCGCACATCGTGCCCCGGACGCCACCGGTGCGCCGCCGGCACGGCCTCCTCCACCACGGGCGCAGCGGCCGGCACCGTCTCCTCCCCGCCGCCCTCCGCCCGCTCCTCGTCCCGCCCCTCCCCCACGGCCTGCGCGAACAGGTCCTCCTGGGTGAAGTCCGCCAATCCACTGACCCCCACCCCCAACAGCCGCACCCCACCTGTCGTGTCCACGGAATCCAGCAGCCGTGCCGCCGCCTCCCGCACCACCGTGGGATCGTCCGTGGGCCCACGCAGCGTCTCGGACCGGGTGAGCGTGGAGAAGTCGTAGCGCCGCACCTTCAGCACGATGGTCCGCCCGGACAGACCGGCCCCGCGCAGTCGGCTCACGCACCGCTCCGCCAGCCGCCGCACCTCCAGCTCCACCCGGGTCCGGTCGTGGATGTCCACGTCGTAGGTGTCCTCGACGGACACCGACTTGGTCTCCCGCTCGGCCACCACGGGCCGGTCGTCACGGGCCAGCGCCATGGCGTACAGCCCGTGTCCGTGTGCCTTGCCGACCAGCCGCACCAGCTCGTCCTCACCGGCTTCGGCGAGTTCGTCGACCGTGGTGATCCCGGCCCGTCTCAGATGGTCGCCGGTGGCCGGCCCCACCCCCGGCAGGGTGCGCACCGACATGGGCCCCAGCAGTGCCCGCTCGGTCCCCGGTTCGATCAGGACCAGGCCGTCGGGCTTGGCCTCCTCGGAAGCGATCTTGGCGAGCATCTTGGAGGCCGCGAGCCCCACCGACCCGGTCAGGCCCGTGACGCGCCGGATGTCGGCCCGCAGCCGGATCCCGGCCAGCCGCGCGGACTCGCTGTCCCAGGCCGCCTCCCCGGCCTCCAGATCCACGAACGCCTCGTCCAGGCTCAGCGGCTCCACCAGCGGCGACAGGGCCCTCAGCAGCCCCATCACCTGCTCGCTGATCGAGCGGTAGAAGGAGAAGCGGGGCACGAGATAGGCGGCGTTGGGGGCGAGGCGGCGGGCCTGGCCCATCGGCATCGCCGAGTGGACGCCGAACACCCGCGCCTCGTAGGAGGCGGTGGCGACCACACCGCGCGGCCCGAGACCGCCCACGACCACGGCTTTCCCGCGCAGACTCGGCTTGGACGCCTGCTCCGCCTGGGCGTAGAAGGCATCCATGTCGAGATGCAGGATCGTGGGCGCGTTTCTCACATCTCCGATGCTGCACCACGCCACTGACAATGACGCCGTCAGACGTCACGCACCCGCCGAGGAGGGGCTCAGACCGCCCGGTTGCGGCGGCGCGCCAGCTCGTCGGCCGGATTGTGCCCGACGAGCGTCTCACCGGTGTCGACCCGCTCGCCGTGCAGTTGCGACAGGGCGCTCTCGACGTCCCGCCAGACCACGCCCACGGCGATGCCGAAGATGCCCTGGCCGCCCTGGAGCAGGGCGTGGACCTCGTCCGGCGAGGTGCATTCGTAGACCGTGGCGCCGTCGCTCATGAGCGTCATGCGCTCCAGATCGCGGAAGCCGCGCTCCCGCAGATGCTGGACGGCGGTGCGGATGTTCTGGAGGGACACCCCGGTGTCCAGGAACCGCTTGACGATCTTCAGGACGACGACGTCCCGGAAGCTGTAGAGCCGCTGTGTGCCGGACCCGTGGGCGGGTCGCACGCTCGGTTCGACCAGGCCGGTACGGGCCCAGTAGTCGAGCTGCCGGTAGGTGATCCCGGCGGCCGCACAGGCCGTCGGACCGCGGTAGCCGATCTCCTCGGACGCCATGGACGTCGCCCCTCCGCCGCTCGGCACGGCCGCCGGTCGCTGCGGTGTGTGATCGGCCGCCGCGCTGCCGTGAAGCGGGTACGGACCGCTTCCCCCGACACCGAGTCCGGGGGCACCCCCAGCCGTACCGTCGCCGCTGCTTCTCACGCCGACCTCCGTCCTTGAACTGCCTTCTCGACGGTAGGCAGTCACCAGGGGTGCGTCAACGATCGCCACACTCGGCACGCCGAGTGATAATCACCCTAGGAGTGGTTTCCCGTACCCCACCGCGGGGAAAGGCTAGCCGAATGCGCTGAGGAGTAGCCGCAGGACGCTCTCACTCGCCGTTGGCATTTGCCGGGAACGGGGCGGCTCCGCGGTGCCGGCCGCCCACCCCGACCGGTGCGGCTACTGGTTGCTGGTGCCGAAGTCCTCGGGCGAGATCTGGTCGAGGAACTCGCGGAACTTCTCCACCTCGTCCTCCTGCTCGTCCGGGATCGCGATGCCCGCGTCGTCCAGCACCGTGTCGCTGCCGTAGATCGGCGTCCCGGTGCGCAGCGCCAGAGCTATGGCGTCGGACGGGCGCGCACTGACCTCGACCCCGCTGGCGAAGACCAGCTCCGCGTAGAACACGCCCTCCCGCAGGTCCGTGATACGCACCTCGGTGAGCTCCTGGCCGACGGCCTCCAGCACGTCCTTGAACAGGTCGTGGGTCAGCGGTCGCGCGGGAGCCATGCCCTGCTGGGCGAAGGCGATGGCCGTCGCCTCCCCCGGTCCGATCCAGATGGGGAGGTAACGGTCTCCTCCCACTTCACGCAGAAGCACGATCGGTTGGTTGGAGGGCATTTCGACCCGGACACCTACGACATCGAGCTCGTTCACACAGCAACCCTAGGCCGTGCCCGGGACGTTTGGGTAGTCGGGCCGGGAACGGGTGACCGATCCGCCCAGGGCGAAACCGCCGGGGTCAGGGCAGCCTCACCTGGAGCGCGGTCTGCACCAGCGCCGCGTGCAGCCGCACCGTGAGACCCGCCAGCTCCTTCGTACGGGCCTCCGCGTGGGCCCTGGTCTGCGGGTTGCGGTGCCGCTTGAGCGGGGCCACCACCTGGTCCACCAGCCCTGCCTCACGGTCCGCCGCGGCCTTCATCACCCGCAGATGCCGGGGCTCGATCCCGAACCGCCCCAGTTCGGCCACCAGGGCCGCCACCGTGGCCGCCTCGGCGTCGTACGCCCCGTCCTCCAGCGGCACCAGAAGGCCGTAGGACTCCCACTCCAGCAGCTCGGACTCGTCGACCCCGGCGGCCGCCAGCAGCTCGGACCGCCCGATCCGGGCCACGGTGGGCGCCTCGGCCGCCTCCGGGACCGCCTCGCCGTCCCGCTGCCGGCCCACGGTGGGCAGCGCCGCGGCCTCGCCGCGCTCCATGGCGTCCAGATGCTCCCGGATCACCTTGAGCGGCAGATAGTGGTCCCGCTGCATCCTCAGGACGTGTCCGAGGCGCTCGACGTCGTCCGCGCTGAACTTGCGGTATCCCGACGGGGTCCGCTGCGGCTCGACCAGCCCCTCCGACTCCAGGAAGCGGATCTTGGAGACGGTGACTTCGGGAAACTCGTCGCGGAGCGCGTTCAGCACGGTGCCGATGCTCATCAGCCCACCGTCCGCGGCGGCGGTGCCGAACCCGGCACCGCCCCTCGGTGTTCGAAGCATGGACCTTCCCTCGGTTCCCCCCGGACATAGGTCCGGGGGAGGGTCAGTAACCCCGCTGGCTCGCGTAGAAGACCAGCCGGTACTTGCCGATCTGCACCTCGTCGCCGTTCGCCAGAGGGACCTCGTCGATCCGCTCACGGTTGACGTACGTGCCGTTCAGACTGCCGACGTCCGCGACCTTGAACGTGCCGTCCGGGTTGCGCCGGAACTCCACATGGCGACGCGAGACCGTCACGTCGTCCAGGAAGATGTCGCTCTGCGGATGACGTCCGGCCGTGGTCAGATCGCCGTCCAGCAGGAAGCGGCTGCCCGAGTTCGGTCCCCGGCGCACCACGAGCAGCGCGGAACCCAGCGGAAGCGCGTCGACCGCGGCCTGCGCCTCCGGGGAGAGCGCCGGCAACTGCGTCTGGCCGGTGGCCTCCGCGTCGTACGCCTCGAGACCGGAGATCGAGATGGTCGAGGTCGTCTCCGACGGACGCTCGGGCGTCAGCCCGGGGCGCAACGGGGCACCGCAGTTGGAACAGAAGCGGCTGTTCTCCGGGTTGCGGTTACCGCACCTCGAACACACCAGGGCCGACATAGGAGAAAACCCTCCACCCGCGCTTGAGGTTGACGGTTGGCCGAAACCTATGCCGCCGGACTGGGCAGGGTCAACAGACGCCGCGCCCTGACCACCGGAAATGTCGCCGCCCTGACCACCCACCTGGTCCCGGAACAACGGCCGCTGGCCTTCCGCGTCGGGCTGGGCGCGATGGCGAGCGGTCGCGTTGTCGCTGCCTTCTCGCGCACTCTTGCCGAACAACTTCGCAAACAACTTCACGGGCGATTCCCCTTGACCGAAACAGACCCGCCCGTGGGGCAGGACGAACCCTGACTGAATACACCGGTCGACCCGGACACCTTCACAACGTCCGTATCCACCAGACAGTTTCCACCACGCACCACCCGATCGGTGCGTCGACCCCCCGCAACCTCTTGCCCCTGCCCGACGGCCCCCATGCACCCCCGGTTCACTGCGAGGACGACCGAGCGTAGTCAGGCTGCTTCGCCGCTCGCAAGGCATCCACGACGATCTTGCTCGATCGCTCGACGGTCACGGTGGCCTGCTCCTTCTCCAGAGTCTGCACCACTCCTCCAGGGATGTTCAGCGCCGGCTCCAGGTCCTGCGGCTTGCCGATGACCTTGAAACGAAAGGGCCCGTTGATCTTGTTCCCGTCGACGCCGACACCTTCGCCCGAATCCGAGAGGTACGTCCCGGCGACGACGCGCACGCCGTTCACCTGGATCGCCTCCGCACCGGCCGCGCGCAGCTCCTGGATCGCGTCGAGCAGCATGTCCGCCTCGACCGTCCCCTTCGTGTCCTCGATGGTCATGGTGATACCGGGCCCCTCGGCGGCCACCGTGCCCGCCAGAATGCCGAGTTGCCGCTCCTTCTCGACCGTCTGCCTGCGGGCCTCCTCCGCCTGGTCGGAGCTGTTCTCCAGCTCGTCCCGCTGCTTCTCGAGCCCGGCCTTCTCGTCCTCAAGACGCTGACTTCGGTCGTCGAGTTCATCGAGGATGCGCACGAGATCTTCCTGACGCGCCCCGCGCAGGGCGTTCCCGCTGTCGCTGTTGGAGGCCACCTGCACGGCCAGCCCGAAGCCGAGTCCGAACAGCAGCAGCGCCACGATGAGTTGGGCCCGGCTGACCCGCGGCGGCCACAACCCCTTCACCAGCCGCTGCCGCCCGGTCAGCTCGGGCGCGGCCACCTCCTCGGAACCGCCGGGCTGCGCCGGGATCGCCGGGATCTCCGCCGGCACCTCGGCGGGCAGCTCCTTGCGCAGCCTGTTCTCGGGCGTCGCGTCCTGGTCGCTCATCGGCCTCACGCCCGGAACACGTGGCGGCGAATGGCCGCCGCGTTGGAGAAGATCCGGATACCGAGCACGACGACCACACCCGTGGACAGTTGCGACCCCACGCCCAACTCGTCGCCCAGGAAGACGATCAGCGCGGCCACCACCACGTTGGACAGGAACGACACCACGAAGACCTTGTCGTCGAAGATCCCGTCCAGCATGGCCCGCAGCCCGCCGAACACGGCGTCCAGGGCCGCCACCACGGCGATCGGCAGATACGGCACTACCGCCGCCGGAATCTCGGGCTGGACCAGCAGGCCCGCCACGACCCCCACGACGAGGCCCAATACGGCGATCACGATGCGTCCTTCTCAGTTCTCGGCTGTGCTGTACGAACGGTCACACTCGGCGCGGCCGGCAACCGGACGTCCTCCTGCACGGAGATCGCGGTCCGGATGCCGTAGTTGTCCTGAAGCACGGACAGGTACACACCGTCGGCACTGTCCTGGAACCGGCTGCTGAGCCGCTTCCCGTCCCCCACCGCGAGCACCGTGTACGGCGGCACCAACGGCTTGTTGTCCACCAGTATCGCGTCACCCGCGGCCCTGATCGCCGAGAGCGCCGTCAGCCGCTGCCCGTTGATCGAGATGGCCTCGGCGCCCGACTCCCACAGGCCGTTGACCACCCGCTGCATGTCACGGTCCTTGACCCGCCCCGTGTCGGAGAAACCGGAGGTCTCGCGCGGATCGGTCCCCCCGCCCGTAGTGGCCTCCGCCGCGTCGTCCACGACCAGCTTGAGACCGGGCCCGTGCACGGCGACGGCGCCCGACAGGACGGCCACCAGGTCGGTACTGCCGCTGTCGCCGCTCTCCTCGAGCGCCTCACGCTGCCGCGCGTTCACGTCGTCGCGCAGCTTGTCGACGGTGCGCTCCAGCTCCTCGGCCGCCTCGGTCTGGCGGTCGATGCGGTCGATCAGCTCCTCGCGCTCCTTGGCCACCACCGGGGCCACGTAGCGCGTCTGCGCGGCGCCCACGGTCACGACCAGCGCCGCGAGCACCAGCCCGGCCGCCAGGACGAGCTTCGCGCGCGCCGTCCGGGGCAGGCCACCGGTACCGTCCGCCTGCTTCCGGGCGGCCGCCTCGGCATAACCCTCGTCGAGGCTGTGATCCATGACGTTGGTGAGCAGCGACATGGACGCGTCCGGGCGCGGCACACGCGCGGGTGTGCTCCGAACGGGGGGCTGCTGCGGCATGCCGCACATCGTCGCACGCCGCGGCCGATACCTCCGAACGGCCCCACCCGTGTGCCGGACGGACCCCCTTGACCAGGCCCGGTCCGGCACACGCGTGTACGGCGCGAATCAGCGTCCGGCGCTGTCCACGACCGACGACCACTCGTCGAGCAGGGCCTGCGCCGAGGCGTCGTCCGGCCCCTCCGCCCACAGATGGGTGACGGCCTCGGCCGGGTCGGGCAGCACCATCACCCAGCGCCCGTCCGTCTCCACCACCCGCACGCCGTCGGTGGTGTCCACGAAGCGGTCTCCGGCCGCCTCGACGACCCGCCGCATCACCAGGCCCTTGACGGCCCACGGGGTCGCCAGATCCCGCTTGAGGACGTGCGCGCGCGGAATCCGGGCGTCGATCTGGCTGAGCGTGAGCTGTGTCCGCGCCACCAGCCCGATCAGCCGCACGAACGCCGCCGTGCCGTCGAAGACACTGCTGAACTCCGGGACGATGAACCCGCCCTTGCCGTCACCGCCGAAGATCGTCGACTCGTCCCGCCCGACCCGCGTCAGATCGTCCGGCGAGGTCGTCGTCCACTCGACCTGCGTCCCGTGATACGCCGCCACCTGCTCGGCGATCCGGGTCGTCGTCACCGGCAGCGCCACCCGGCCGCTGCGGCGCTCCGCCGCCACCAGGTCGAGCAGCACCAGCAGCGCCCGGTCGTCCTCGATGATCCGGCCCTTCTCGTCCACCAGGGACAGCCGCTCACCCACCGGGTCGAACCGCACCCCGAACGCGGCCCGCGACGAGGCCACGATCTCCCCGAGCCGCACCAGCCCGGACCGCCGCTGCTCGGTCGTCTCCGTCGGCCTGGACTCGTCAAGGCCGGGATTGACGGTCAGCGAGTCCACCCCGAGCTTCCCGAGCAGGCTCGGCAGCACCAGACCCGCGCTGCCGTTCGAGGCATCGACCACGACCTTCAGCCCGGACTCGGCGATCCCGGTCGTGTCGACGTTCCGCAGCAGCGACCCGGTGTAGGAGTCGAACACGCTGGCCGGGAAGTGCAGGTCCCCGATCTCTCCCGGGAACGCCCGCCGGTACTCCTGCCGCGCGAAGACCCGGTCCAGCTTGCGCTGACTACCTTGCGACAGATCGGCGCCCTGCCCGTCGAAGAACATGATGTCCACGGAGTCAGGCACCCCGGGAGACGTCCGGATCATGATTCCGCCGGCACTCCCCCGCGCGGTCTGCTGCCGCGCCACGGGCAGGGGTACGTTCTCCAGATCCCGTACGTCGATGGCGCTGGCCTGCAAGGCGGAGATGACCGCCCGCTTCAGCGCCCGGGCGCCTCTGGAGTGGTCGCGGGCCGTGGTGACCGTGGACCCCTTCTTGAGCGTGGTCGCGTAGGCGCCGGCCAGCCGCACGGCCAGTTCCGGCGTGATCTCGACGTTCAGGATCCCGGACACCCCGCGGGCGCCGAAGAGATGCGCCTGGCTCCGGGACTCCCAGATCACCGAGGTGTTGACGAACGCGCCGGCCTCGATCGTCTTGAACGGATACACCCGCACATTGCCCTGCACGATCGACTCTTCGCCGATCAGGCATTCGTCGCCAATGACCGCGCCGTCCTCGATCCGCGCCGCCCGCATGATGTCGGTGTTCTTTCCGACGACACAGCCCCGCAGATTGCTGTGCTGCCCGACATACACGTTGTCGTGCACCACGGCCTTGTGCAGGAAGGCCCCGCTCTTCACGACCACATTGGAGCCGACGACGGTGTGCTCACGGATTTCGGTGCCGGCCTCCACCTTCGCGTAGTCACCGATGTACAGCGGACCGCGCAGTACGGCGTCGGGGTGCACTTCGGCGCCCTCGGCCACCCACACGCCCGGCGAGATCTCGAAGCCGTCGATCTCCACGTCGACCTTGCGCTCGAGCACGTCGGCCTGGGCCTTCACATAGCTCTCGTGCGTACCGACGTCCTCCCAGTAGCCCTCGGCGACGAAGCCGTAGATCGGCTTCCCCTCCTTCATGAGCTGGGGGAACACATCACCGGACCAGTCGACGGGAACATCGGCCTCCACATAGTTGAAGACCTCGGGTTCCATCACATAGATGCCCGTGTTCACGGTGTCCGAGAAGACCTGACCCCAGGTCGGCTTCTCCAGGAAACGCTCGACCTTGCCCTCTTCGTCGACGATGGTGATGCCGAATTCCAGCGGATTGGGCACACGCGTCAGACAGACGGTGACCATCGCGCCTTTTTCCTTGTGGAAGTTGATCAGCTCGGTGAGGTCGAAGTCGGTCAGCGCGTCGCCGGAGATGACGAGGAAGGCGTCGTCCTTCAGCGCCTCCTCGGCGTTCTTCACGCTTCCGGCAGTACCGAGCGGCTTCTCCTCATTTGCATAGCTGAGCTCCATTCCGAGCTCTTCACCATCACCGAAGTAGTTCTTGACCAGGGACGCCAGGAACTGGACAGTTACGACGGTCTCGTTGAGCCCATGCCTTTTGAGCAGCCTCAGCACGTGCTCCATGATCGGCCGGTTCACCACCGGCAGGAGCGGCTTGGGCATGCTTGAGGTCATGGGGCGAAGGCGTGTGCCTTCGCCTCCGGCCATCACGACGGCCTTCATGTCGGAAGCGTCCTCCTAGAAGAGACGACGGTCTAGCCGACTTCACCCGTCTTGATTGTCCCGCACTTTCCCGCAGCGGGCCATCGAGCCACTACTGCCGCGCAAGGGGCGAGCTCAGTCGGCCATGGCGTCCGCGCGAAGGAGACGGCGGACCTGTACCACGTAGAGAACTCCTGCCCACCAATACAGGGTTGTACCCCACCCTGCGAACGCCCATCCGAAAATGGCAGCGAGTGACGCCAGCCATCCGCTTCCGTCACTGAGCAGCAGCAACGGGAACGCGTACATCAGGTTGAAGGTAGCCGCCTTCCCCAGGAAGTTCACCTGGGGCGGCGGATAGCCGTGCCGCCTGAGGATGCCCACCATCACCAGCAGGACGAGTTCCCGCGCGAGAAGTGCAGCCGTCAACCAGAGCGGCAGAATCTCGCGCCAGGTGAGACCCACCAGAGTCGAGAGAATGTAAAGCCGGTCGGCGGCCGGGTCCAGGAGCCGGCCGAGGCTGCTGATCTGGTTCCAGCGTCGCGCCAGCTTGCCGTCGAGATAGTCGCTGATGCCGCTCAGGGCCAGCACCAGCAGGGCCCAGCCGTCGCTCTGCGGGCCACCGAACTCGGGCCTGAGGATCAACCACAGGAAGAGCGGCACGCCGGCGAGACGCGCCATGCTGAGGATGTTCGGGATGGTGAGAACCCGATCCGTCTGAACGCGGGTCTCCTGGACCTCCACCCGGGGGCCTCCGTAGAAAATGAGCCAACGATGCCCCCTGACCCTACCTCAACGCAAAAAAGCTCTGGCCCTTGGGCTGTGTGCCCAAGAGCCAGAGCTCTAAAAGGAGTTCGGCGGTGTCCTACTCTCCCACAGGGTCCCCCCTGCAGTACCATCGGCGCTGTGAGGCTTAGCTTCCGGGTTCGGAATGTAACCGGGCGTTTCCCTCACGCTATGACCACCGAAACACTATGAAACTGTTTCAGCCGCACCACGCCCTGACACGGGCGTGGGGCTGTTCGTGGTTTCAGAACCAACACAGTGGACGCGAGCAACTGAGGACAAGCCCTCGGCCTATTAGTACCGGTCACCTCCACACGTTACCGTGCTTCCAGATCCGGCCTATCAACCCAGTCGTCTACTGGGAGCCTTACCCCATCAAGTGGGTGGGAGTCCTCATCTCGAAGCAGGCTTCCCGCTTAGATGCTTTCAGCGGTTATCCCTCCCGAACGTAGCCAACCAGCCATGCCCTTGGCAGAACAACTGGCACACCAGAGGTTCGTCCGTCCCGGTCCTCTCGTACTAGGGACAGCCCTTCTCAAGACTCCTACGCGCACAGCGGATAGGGACCGAACTGTCTCACGACGTTCTAAACCCAGCTCGCGTACCGCTTTAATGGGCGAACAGCCCAACCCTTGGGACCGACTCCAGCCCCAGGATGCGACGAGCCGACATCGAGGTGCCAAACCATCCCGTCGATATGGACTCTTGGGGAAGATCAGCCTGTTATCCCCGGGGTACCTTTTATCCGTTGAGCGACGGCGCTTCCACAAGCCACCGCCGGATCACTAGTCCCGACTTTCGTCCCTGCTCGACCCGTCGGTCTCACAGTCAAGCTCCCTTGTGCACTTACACTCAACACCTGATTGCCAACCAGGCTGAGGGAACCTTTGGGCGCCTCCGTTACCCTTTAGGAGGCAACCGCCCCAGTTAAACTACCCATCAGACACTGTCCCTGATCCGGATCACGGACCCAGGTTAGACATCCAGCACGACCAGAGTGGTATTTCAACGACGACTCCACCTGAACTGGCGTCCAAGCTTCACAGTCTCCCACCTATCCTACACAAGCCGAACCGAACACCAATATCAAACTGTAGTAAAGGTCCCGGGGTCTTTCCGTCCTGCTGCGCGAAACGAGCATCTTTACTCGTAGTGCAATTTCACCGGGCCTATGGTTGAGACAGTCGAGAAGTCGTTACGCCATTCGTGCAGGTCGGAACTTACCCGACAAGGAATTTCGCTACCTTAGGATGGTTATAGTTACCACCGCCGTTTACTGGCGCTTAAGTTCTCAGCTTCGCCAMSMCGAAKMBTGACTAACCGGTCCCCTTAACGTTCCAGCACCGGGCAGGCGTCAGTCCGTATACATCGCCTTACGGCTTCGCACGGACCTGTGTTTTTAGTAAACAGTCGCTTCTCGCTGGTCTCTGCGGCCACCCCCAGCTCGRRSAGCAAGTSYYCTCACCARDBRTGGCCCCCCTTCTCCCGAAGTTACGGGGGCATTTTGCCGAGTTCCTTAACCATAGTTCACCCGAACGCCTCGGTATTCTCTACCTGACCACCTGAGTCGGTTTAGGGTACGGGCCGCCATGAAACTCGCTAGAGGCTTTTCTCGACAGCATAGGATCATCCACTTCACCACAATCGGCTCGGCATCAGGTCTCASMCTMWRTGWSWGGCGGATTTGCCTACMTSWCGKSCTACACCCTTACCCCGGGACAACCACCGCCCGGGCTGGACTACCTTCCTGCGTCACCCCATCACTCACCTACTRCMASYYTGGKYCRKCGGCTCCACCACTYYCCTTKCCCCGAAGGSTCCGGRRCGGCTTCACGGMCTTAGCATYRMYDGGTTCGATGTTTGACGCTTCACAGCGGGTACCGGAATATCAACCGGTTATCCATCGACTACGCCTGTCGGCCTCGCCTTAGGTCCCGACTTACCCTGGGCAGATCAGCTTGACCCAGGAACCCTTAGTCAATCGGCGCACACGTTTCTCACGTGTGAATCGCTACTCATGCCTGCATTCTCACTCGTGAACCGTCCACCACTGCCTTCCGGCGCRGCTTCACCCGGCACACGACGCTCCCCTACCCATCMMWRNMGSCGTTGGSCSTRTTRYWKSAATGACACGACTTCGGCGGTACGCTTGAGCCCCGCTACATTGTCGGCGCGGAATCACTAGACCAGTGAGCTATTACGCACTCTTTCAAGGGTGGCTGCTTCTAAGCCAACCTCCTGGTTGTCTCTGCGACTCCACATCCTTTCCCACTTAGCGTACGCTTAGGGGCCTTAGTCGATGCTCTGGGCTGTTTCCCTCTCGACCATGGAGCTTATCCCCCACAGTCTCACTGCCGCGCTCTCACTTACCGGCATTCGGAGTTTGGCTAAGGTCAGTAACCCGGTAGGGCCCATCGCCTATCCAGTGCTCTACCTCCGGCAAGAAACACACGACGCTGCACCTAAATGCATTTCGGGGAGAACCAGCTATCACGGAGTTTGATTGGCCTTTCACCCCTAACCACAGGTCATCCCCCAGGTTTTCAACCCTGGTGGGTTCGGTCCTCCACGAAGTCTTACCTCCGCTTCAACCTGCCCATGGCTAGATCACTCCGCTTCGGGTCTTGAGCGTGCTACTAAARYCGCCCTGTTCGGACTCGCTTTCGCTACGGCTACCCCACCCGGGTTAACCTCGCAACACACCGCAAACTCGCAGGCTCATTCTTCAAAAGGCACGCAGTCACGAGAWMWSWGCAAGCWSWKWTCCGACGCTCCCACGGCTTGTAGGCACACGGTTTCAGGTACTATTTCACTCCGCTCCCGCGGTACTTTTCACCATTCCCTCACGGTACTATCCGCTATCGGTCACCAGGGAATATTTAGGCTTAGCGGGTGGTCCCGCCAGATTCACACGGGATTTCTCGGGCCCCGTGCTACTTGGGTGTCTCTCAAACGAGCCGCTGACGTTTCGACTACGGGGGTCTTACCCTCTACGCCGGACCTTTCGCATGTCCTTCGCCTACATCAACGGTTTCTGACTCGTCCYRYSGCCGGCAGACSRYRGAAGAGAGATCCCACAACCCCGCACACGCAACCCCTGCCGGGTCTCACACGTATACGGTTTGGCCTCATCCGGTTTCGCTCGCCACTACTCCCGGAATCACGGTTGTTTTCTCTTCCTGAGGGTACTGAGATGTTTCACTTCCCCTCGTTCCCTCCACACTGCCTATGTGTTCAGCAGCGGGTGACAGCCCATGACGACTGCCGGGTTTCCCCATTCGGAAACCCCCGGATCAAAGCCTGGTTGACGACTCCCCGGGGACTATCGTGGCCTCCCACGTCCTTCATCGGTTCCTGGTGCCAAGGCATCCACCGTGCGCCCTTAAAAACTTGGCCACAGATGCTCGCGTCCACTGTGCAGTTCTCAAACAACGACCAGCCACCCATCACCCC
>NZ_CM007717.1:1915569-2105037 GCF_002019855.1 Streptomyces antibioticus
CGGTGAGGTCCTGGGCGAGGCCGCTGACGGCGACCCAGGGGCGGCGGTGTTCGGGTACGCCGACGATGGCGGCCTCGCGGACGAGGGAGAGGGGTTCGCCGTGGGCGTCGACGACGACGAGGGCGCGGGCGCCGGCGTCGTTGGCGCGGCGGAGGGCTTCGGAGAGGGGGGTGTGGGTCTCGACGGGGACGGCGCGGCGGGTGAGGGTGCGGGCGCGGAGTTCGGGGAGGTGTTCGCGCAGGCGGGCCATGCGGAGGCTGTTGCCGGCGCCGGTCCAGATGATGGCGGCGAGGATGGCGGCGAGCAGGGCGTCGGTGACGGTGTCCATGCCGACGCTGTCCTCGGCGCCGGCGCCGAGGGCGCCGGACTGGGTGAGGAGGGGCAGTCCGATGAGGACGGAGACGGCGAGGGCGCGGCCGACCCAGGCGGCGGCGACGGTGCCGCTCATGGGTTTGCCGGTGATCTTCCAGACGACGGCGCGGAGCATGCGGCCGCCGTCGAGGGGGAGGCCGGGGAGGAGGTTGAAGACGGCGACGATGAGGTTGGAGATCATCAGGCCGGCCAGCAGGACGCCGGGGACGGTGCCGGGTTCGACGGGCTGCATGGCGAGGTAGAACACGCCGGCGAGGGCGAGGGAGAGCAGGGGGCCGACGAAGGCGAGCCAGAATTCGCGGCCGGGGGTCTCGGCTTCTTTCTCGATCTCGGAGACGCCGCCGAAGAACTGGAGCTGGATGCGGCGGACGGGGAGTTTGAAGCGGAGGGCGGCGACGGTGTGGGCGAGTTCGTGGATGAGGACGGAGGCGTAGAAGGCGACGGCGAAGAAGAGGGAGACGAGGTAGCGGGCGGCGCCGAGTTCGGGCAGCACGCGGTCGAGCTGGCCGCCGAAGACCCAGGTGATCAGCGCGGCGACGAGGAACCAGCTCGGCGCGACGTAGACGGGCACCCCGAAGGGCCGCCCCATGAGCAGCCCCCCACGCGGCTGCTCCGGGGCCCGCCGCGGCGGCCGCCCCTTACCCCGGGCCCGACGCCCCCCGGTGCCCGACGGATCGTGATGCCCGTCGTGGGTGTCGGCGTGGGCCCGGTGCTCGTCGTGCCGGTGCTCGGCGCCGCCCGGCGGCACGGCTGCCGGCTGGTTCGACGGGGTGTCCGGGCCGTGGGGGTGCTGGTCCGCGGTGGCCTCGGAGCGGGGGCCGTGCGGGGGCACGTCCCGGGCACCGGACGACGGCGCGGCGGGGGTCTTGTGCGACGGCACGTTGGGAGCCTCGGCCGGGGTCTCAGCCGAGGTCTTGGCGGCGGGCTCGGTCGGAGTCCCGGACGAAGGCGCGGCCGGACTCTCGGCCCTCGGCCCGGCAGGGGGCTCGACCGATGCCTCTGCGGCGAGGTCGGCGGTGGGCTTGGCTGAGGGATGGGCTGCGGGCTCCGCGGGAGTCCTGGCGGAAGAGGGCTCGGCCGACAGCCCGGCGAGGGGCTCGGACGGCGTCGCGGCGGCGGGCCCGGTCGAGGACCGGGAGCCAGGCTCGGCAGAAGTCTCAGACGAGGGCGCGGCCAGATTTCCGGTGGACGCCTCCGCGGAGGGCTCGGCCGACGTGCTGGCGGGAGTCTCCGCCGGGGTCTCGGCGCGCTGCCCGGCGGCAGGCTCGACCGAAGTTTCGGAGGCAGTACCGGCCGACGGCTTCGCCGAGGGGCGGGCGGCAGGATCAGCGGGGGCCACGGCTGCGGGGCCAGCCGGAGTCCCGGCGGCGGGCTCGGCCGAGTCCTCGGTCGGCGTTGCGGCGGGCTCGGCCGAAGGCTCCGTCACGGGCTCAGTCGGAGGCCCGGTGGTCGGCTCGGCCGAGGGCTCGGTGTGGGTTTCCGTGGGGGGCTCTGGCCAAGGCTCCGTCGGAGTCACAGTGGGGGGCTCTGCTGGGGGGTTCGTCGAGGGTGCGGGTGGGGTGTTGTTGGGCAGAGGGGGGCGTGGGGGCTCGGCCGGGTCTGTGTTGTCCGGCCGCGGCCGCTCGTTCGCGCCGCTTTCCACCACGGTGTCCCCTCGGTCCAAGCGTTTCCGCCCCTGCCGGGCGGAAGGGTCTGTGACCGATGGTATGCGGCCGTCGTGGCACCTTCCGCCCCGGCACCCACAGCGGGGTGCCCGTCGGTGCCGGGGACTGGGTGACTGTCAGTGGTGGGCCGTATGGTCTGAGGCATGGAGAGCAGCAGCGAGGGTGGTGTCGTGGCGGGGCGGGTGCCGGAGCCGGTGGGCGGGGCGCGGGTGGCCATAGCCCCTACCTCGTTGTCGCCGTCGCGGGCCGGGGACTTCATGCAGTGTCCGTTGCTGTACCGGTTCCGGGTGATCGACCGGCTGCCGGAGAAGCCGAGCGCGGCGGCGACGAAGGGCACGCTGGTGCACGCGGTGCTGGAGCGGCTGTTCGACGCCCCGGCGGCGGAGCGGACCGCGCCGCGGGCGAAGGCGCTGATCCCGGGGCAGTGGGACCGGCTGAGGGAGTCGCGGCCGGAGGTGGTGGAGCTGTTCGCCGACGATCCGGAGGGTGAGCGGCTGGCGGGCTGGCTGTCGGAGGCGGAGCGGCTGGTGGAGCGCTGGTTCACGCTGGAGGATCCGACGCGTCTGGAGCCGGCCGAGCGGGAGCTGTTCGTGGAGGCGGAGCTGGAGTCGGGGCTGCGGTTGCGGGGGATCATCGACCGGGTGGACGTGGCGCCGACGGGTGAGGTGCGGATCGTCGACTACAAGACGGGCAAGGCGCCGCGTGCGGAGTACGCGGACGGGGCGTTGTTCCAGATGAAGTTCTACGCGCTGGTGGTGTGGCGGTTGAAGCGGGTGATCCCGCGCCGTCTTCAGCTCGTGTATCTGGGCAGTGGCGATGTGCTGACGTACGACCCGGATCTGGCGGATCTGGAGCGGGTGGAGCGCCGGTTGCTGGCGTTGTGGGAGGCGATCCGGGAGGCGACGGAGACCGGGGAGTGGCGGCCGCGGCCGACGAAGCTGTGCGGCTGGTGTGATCATCAGGCGCACTGTCCGGAGTTCGGTGGTACTCCCCCGCCGTATCCGCTGGCGGTGAGGGCGGCCGCGTCGGAGGCGGATGCGCAGGGCAGAATGGGGCCGGACTAGCGAAGGAGACTTACGTGGCCATCCGTGTCCTACTGGTCGACGACCAGCCGCTGCTGCGCACGGGCTTCCGGATGATTCTGGAGGCGGAGCAGGACATCGCGGTCGTCGGGGAGGCCGGTGACGGGCTTCAGGCCCTGGACCAGGTGCGGGCGCTTCAGCCCGATGTGGTGCTCATGGACATCCGGATGCCCCGGATGGACGGGGTGGAGGCGACCCGGCAGATCTCGGGGCCGGGGCGGGACGGGCCGGCGAAGGTGCTGGTGCTGACGACGTTCGATCTCGACGAGTACGTGGTGGAGGCGTTGCGGGCGGGGGCGAGCGGTTTTCTGCTGAAGGACGCGCCGGCGAACGAACTGGTGCAGGCGATCCGGGTGGTGGCGTCGGGTGAGGCGATGCTGGCGCCGAGCATCACGCGCCGGCTGCTGGACAAGTACGCGACGCATCTGCCGTCGGGTGACGAGCCGGTGCCGAACACGCTGCACACGCTCACGGACCGTGAGGTGGAGGTGCTGAAGCTGGTGGCGCGCGGGTTGTCGAACGCGGAGATCGCCGCGGATCTGTTCGTGAGCGAGACGACGGTGAAGACGCATGTGGGGCATGTGCTGACGAAGCTGGGGCTGCGGGACCGGGTGCAGGCTGCGGTGTACGCGTACGAGAGCGGTCTGGTGCGTCCGGGCGCGCAGTGACGGGCCGGGTGTGAGTACGGCGACGGGCGCCCCCTTCGTGCAAGAGGGGGCGCCCGTCGGTGTTCGGGGGTGGGTCAGCCCTTGCTGAGTTCCCAGAAGCGGAACACGGTCGAGGCGTCGAGGCAGTTCTCCAGGCCGTAGACGTTCTCGCGGGCGACGGCGTACTGCTTGGCCTGCCAGATGGGCAGCAGGGGCAGTTCCTTGGCGACGGTGTCCTGGAGGCTCGCGTAGTCGGTGCCGGTGGCGGAGCGGTCGCTCTGGGCGGCGGTGCGCGGGATCAGGGTGTCGGTGATCTTGTCGTTGGCGTAGTTGTTGCCGAGGACGTTGCCCTCGCCGAAGAAGGGGGCGGTGAAGTTGTCGGCGTCGGGGTAGTCGGGCACCCAGCCCTTGACGTAGACGCCGTACTTGCCGTCGGCGATGTCCTTCTCGTACTGGCCGAAGGGGACGGACTTGACCTTGGCGTCGAACAGGCCGCTGGCGTTGAGCTGTTCGGCGATGGCCTTGAGTTCCTGGTCGGTGGCGGGGCCGTAGCGGGAGGGGGTGGACCACAGGGTGAGGTCGACCTTGCCGGTGATGCCTTCGTCCTGGAGGGCGGCGGCGGCCTTGGCCCGGGAGGGGCGGGCGCCGTAGCGGTCGAAGAAGGCGGTGTTGTGGCCCGCGATCCCGGCCGGGATGATCGAGTAGAGGGGGTCGGCGGTGCCCTGGTGGACGTCGCGGATGAGGGCTTCGCGGTCGACGAGGTGGGCGATGGCGCGGCGGACGCCGAGCTTGCCGGCGACGGGGTCGTCCATGTTGAAGACGAGGTGCTGGACCTCGGCGCTGCTGCCCTCGATGACGTCGACGCCGGAGTCGGTGGTGCTCTCGTCGATGTCGGTGATGTCGCCGGCGCTGAGGCCGCGGTAGGCGATGTCTATCTCGTTGTCGAGGAGGGCCTTTTCGAGGGCCTTCTGGTCGCCGTTGAAGAACGTGAGGGTGACGCCGTTGTTGCGGGGCTTTCCGGCGGAGCCCTTGTAGTGCTCGTTGACGGTGAAGACGGCCTTGTCGTCCTCGAAGGACTCCAGCTTGTAGGGGCCGGAGCCGGTGGCGCCGCCGTCCTCGCGCAGGGCGTCGGCGTCGTACTCCTGGTGGTCGACGATGGCGCCGGCACCGGAGGCGATCTTGCTGGGGAAGGTGGCGTCGGGGACCTTGAGCCGGAAGACGACGGTGGAGTCGTCCGGGGTCTCGACCTTGTCCAGCATGGGGAACATGATGGCGGGGCCGGAGTCGTCGTCGATCTTCAGCATGCGGTCGAAGGAGAACTTGACGTCCTTCGAGGTGAGCGGGTGGCCGTTGCTGAAGGTGAGGCCGTCCTTGAGCGTGCACCGGTACACCGTGGTCCTGGTGTCGGTGAAGGAGCATTCCTCGGCGGCGTCGGGCTCGGGTTCGGTGCCGCCCTTGGGGAAGCTGAGCAGCGACTGGAAGACGTTGTTGAACAACATCCAGGAGCCGGGGTCGTAGCCGGAGGCGGGGTCCGTGGCGAGGACGTCGTCGGACATCCCCAGCACCACGGCGGAGCCGTCGCCGCCGGAGCCCCCGGTCTGGGAGCCGCAGCCGGTCAACAGGCCGGAGGCCAGTCCCGCCACGATCGGCAGGACTGGCCACTGGTTGCGCATGTTCACGAATTACCTTTGTCGTCGGGTCCCGTCATACCGGTCCCGTCGACGCGGGCCCCGGCCGCGACGAACGTACCACTCGACCGCAAAGACGTATCACCCGAGCGGAACCCGACCAGAAACGACCAGAACCCGACAAGAAAGGTGCGTGCGTCAGCTGCTCACGCCGCGGCCCAGTTCCCAGAGCTGGACGGTCGCGGAGGAGTTCAGGACGTACGCGGTGCCCGTGATGTCGGTGCTGGCGGCGACGTACTGCTTGCCCTGCCACAGCGGGAGCACCGGCACGTCGTCGGCGACGATGTCCTGGATCTCCGTCAGGCTCTTTCCGGCGCTGAGGCGGTCGGCCTCACGACGGGACTGCGGGATCAGGTCGTTGATGATGTCGCTGTTGCGGTACGGGGAGTTGAGGAAGTTGTCCTTGTCGAGGAACGGCGCGACGTAGTTGTCGGCGTCCGGGAAGTCGGGGAACCAGCCCATGCCCCAGACCTCGTACTCGCCCTTGCGCTCGGCCGGGACGAAGGTGTCCCAGGCGGTGCCCTTGACGGTCACGTCGAACAGGCCGCTGTCGTTGAGCTGCTTGCGCAGCAGCTCGAACTCGTCCTTGGTGGCGGGACCGTAGTGGTCGGTCGTGTAGTTCAGGGTCAGCTTGACGGGCGTGGTGATGTCCGCCTTGGCGAGGAGTTCCTTCGCCTTGCTGACGCTGGGGTCGCCGTACTTGTTGAAGAACGAGTTGGAGTGGCCCGTGATGGAGGCGGGGACCAGCGAGTAGAGCGGCTCGGCCTGGGAGCCGTAGACCTCGGAGACCAGGTGGTCGCGGTCGATGACCTGGGCCATCGCCTGGCGCACGGCCTTCGTCTTCACCTCGGGGGCGTTGGTGTTGAAGGCGAGGTAGCGGATCTCCAGGCCGCCCAGCTCGATCAGGTCGATGTCGCTGTCGGCGGTGGCCTCGGAGAGCTTCTGGATCTGCTCGGGCGACATGGAGCGGGTCATCAGGTCGATGTCGCCCTTTTCGAGGGCGGTGCCCATGTCGTCGGCGTCCTCGTACGACACCATGTCGACCTCGCCGTTGTTCACCTCGAGCGCGCCCTTGTAGTGGGGGTTCTTGGTGAAGACGGCCTTGGTCATCTCGTCGCCGTCGGTCTCGGCCTTGAGGGTGTAGGGGCCCGAGCCGTCGACGGAGAAGCCCTCGCGCAGCTTGTCCTTCTCGTAGTCGTCGGGGTTGACGATGCCGGCGACCGGGGTCGACAGCTTGAAGGGGAAGGTGGCGTCCGCGGTCTTGAGGTGGAAGATGACTTCGTTGTCACCCTGCGTTTCGATGGTGTCGATCGTCGAGAGCAGGGCGAAGACGCCGGAGTCGGCCTTGATGGAACGGGCCCGGTCGATGGAGAACTTGACGTCCTCGGCGGTGACCGCGTTGCCGTCGGAGAACTTGAGGTCGCTGCGGAGCTTGCAGGCGTAGCGCTCGTTGCCGCTGTCGGTGAAGCCGCAGGACTGCGCCGCCTCGGGGACCGGCTCGCCCTCGCCCTTGGGCTGGATCATCAGGGTCTGCACGGTCTGGCGCAGGATGTTCCAGGTGCCGACGTCGTAGGCGTAGGCGGGGTCGAGGGGTGCGGGGGCGTCCTTGGTGGCCGTGAACCGGTCGGTGGTGCCCACGACGATGGCGTCGCCGCCGCCGCTCCCGCTGTCTGCCCCGCCGCAGGCGGCGAGTACGGGCGCGAGCAGACCCACCACGGCCGGCAGCACCAAAGTCTTGCGGTTCATGCTCGAGTTTCTCCAGAGCTGTCGAGTCCGTGTACCCGGCAAGCAGGGGTGTCGCAGCGGATCACGGGGCAGGGGCGATGTTCGTGTAACGAGATTAGTCCGCTTCCGGCAGGACGGTTGACGGCGACCGGAGTTGAATGCCCATCACGCTGCGGAACCGGGCGTGGACGCACGGAACAGACGCCCGGGGAAGGATTCGTGCAGCAGTCCATCAATCGGGACACAAGGACGTGCCGGGGCACCCGGTATGCCGGGATCCGGCACATGCCGGGGCAACTGTCGACCCCCCGCGGGGTGGGGAACGTCACACGCGGGACAGGGGTGACCGACCGGAATTCCGTCTGCGGTGACGGATGCGTGACGGAAGGAATTCGTCTGTGGACACGGCCGCCGAATTCCTTTGCTATCGGCGGTGCACGCTGGGTGAACGCGCTATCGCATTTCTGTCATCGAAACGTTCTCCGGCGATCACGAACACGATCACGAAGACGGTCATGAAGGCGGTCATGAAGGCGGTCACGAACGCGATGACGAAGGTGATCATCCCAGCGGCATGAGGCCGCGCAGGAAGGCCAGATCGACGCCTTCGAGGGTGGGCACGACGGTGCACCGGGCGCCCGGCTCGATGCCCGCGACGGAGGGCACGGCGACGACCTGGCAGCCGGCCGCGTGGGCGGCGGCGACACCGGTGGCGGTGTCCTCGACGACGGCGCAGCGGGCCGGGTCCACGCCCAGCCCGGCGGCGGCGAACAGATAGGGGTCGGGGTGCGGCTTGGTGCGCAGCACCTCGTCCCCGGCCACCGTGAGGGAGAAGTGCTGGGGGCCGAGCGAGGTCAGGACGCGGTCGATGATGCGCCGGTGCGAGGCGGAGACGAGGGCCGTGGGGATCTCGTACGCGGCGAGTTCCGCGAGCAGCCGTGCGGCGCCCGGCATCAGGGGCAGGGCGCGGGTGATGCGGTCCTCGAAGCCGTCGTTGAGCAGGACGGACAGTTCGGCGAGGGTGATGTCGGCTCCGGTGGCCTCGATCAGGAACCCGGCGCTGCGGCTCATCGGGCCGCCGACCACGACATGGCGCCAGGAGTCGTCGAGCGCGTGTCCGAGGCCGGCGAAGACCTCGACCTCGACGTCCCACCAGAAGCCCTCGGTGTCGACGAGGGTGCCGTCCATGTCGAGCAGCACGGCCTGGAGGGCCGAGCCTTGGGCCGTGCGGGTTGTGGGCGCGGGAACCGTACTGGTCATCCACGTACCTCCTGTGAGGGACGAGCAGGCCGGTTCCCGGGCGGGAACCGGCCTGCTGTGGACCGACCAGTGTACGACTTGTCCGATCAGTACGCCGATCTATACGGCGAGTGCTGCGCGGTGTCCGGTGGTCACCGTGCGTTGAAGTACTTGGCCTCGGGGTGGTGGATCACGATGGCGTCCGTGGACTGCTCGGGGTGGAGCTGGAACTCCTCCGACAGGTGGACGCCGATCCGCTCGGGCCGCAGCAGTTCGGCGATCTTGGCGCGGTCCTCCAGGTCGGGGCAGGCGCCGTAGCCGAGGGAGAAGCGGGCGCCGCGGTACTTCAGGGAGAACATGTCCTCGATGGCGGCGGGGTCCTCGCCTGCGAAGCCGAGTTCCGAGCGCACGCGCGCGTGCCAGTACTCGGCGAGGGCCTCGGCGAGCTGGACGGACAGGCCGTGCAGTTCGAGGTAGTCGCGGTAGGAGTCGGAGGCGAAGAGCTTCGCGGTCTCCTCGCCGATGCGGTTGCCGACGGTGACGACCTGGAGGCCGACGACGTCGGTCTCCCCCGACTCCTGGGGGCGGAAGAAGTCCGCGAGGCAGAGCCGGCGGCCGCGGCGCTGGCGGGGGAAGGTGAAGCGGGTGCGTTCGTTGCCGTGCTCGTCGAGGAGGATGAGGTCGTCGTCCTTGGAGACGCACGGGAAGTAGCCGTAGACCACGGCGGCTTCCAGGAGGTTCTCGGTCTGGAGCTTGTCCAGCAGGCCGCGCAGGCGCGGGCGGCCCTCGGTCTCGACGAGTTCCTCGTAGGTCGGGCCGTCGCCGGTGCGGGCCTGCTTCAGACCCCACTGGCCCTTGAAGAGGGCGCCCTCGTCGAGCCAGGTGGCGTACTCCTTGAGCTGGATGCCCTTGATGACGCGGGTGCCCCAGAACGGCGGGGTGGGGATCGGGTTGTCGACGGCGACGTCGGAGCGGACGTGGCCCTCCTCGGGGCGCTCCTCGGTGACCACGGCGCCGGCGGCGGGGCGGACCCGGCGCTGCTTCAGCTCGGGCAGCTTGGCGCCGGGCACGCCGCGCTTGACGCCGATGAGGGCGTCCATGAGGCGCAGGCCCTCGAAGGCGTCGCGGGCGTAGCGGACCTCGCCCTCGTAGATCTCGTGGAGGTCCTGTTCGACGTAGGCGCGGGTGAGGGCGGCGCCGCCGAGGATGACCGGGTAGTCGGCGGCGAGGCCGCGCTGGTTCAGCTCCTCCAGGTTCTCCTTCATGATCACGGTGGACTTGACGAGGAGACCGGACATGCCGATGACGTCGGCGCGGTGCTCCTCGGCGGCGTCGAGGATCGCGGAGACCGGCTGTTTGATGCCGAGGTTGACGACGTTGTAGCCGTTGTTGGACAGGATGATGTCGACGAGGTTCTTGCCGATGTCGTGGACGTCGCCGCGGACGGTGGCCAGCACGATGGTGCCCTTGCCCTCGGCGTCGGACTTCTCCATGTGCGGTTCGAGGTGGGCGACGGCGGTCTTCATGACCTCGGCGGACTGGAGGACGAACGGCAACTGCATCTGGCCGGAGCCGAACAGTTCGCCGACGACCTTCATGCCGTCCAGCAGGGTGTTGTTGACGATGTCCAGGGCGGGCGTGTCCTGGAGGGCCTCGTCGAGGTCGGCCTCCAGGCCGTTGCGCTCGCCGTCGATGATGCGGCGCTTGAGGCGCTCCTCCAGCGGCAGGGCGGCGAGTTCCTCGGCCTTGCCGGCCTTGAGGGACTTGGCGGTGGCGCCCTCGAAGAGCTGCATCAGCTTCTGGAGGGGGTCGTAGCCCTCGGAGCGGCGGTCGTGGATCAGGTCGAGGGCGGTCGTCACCTCCTCCTCGCTGAAGCGGGCGATCGGCAGGATCTTGGAGGCGTGGACGATCGCGGAGTCGAGGCCGGCCTTGACGCACTCGTCGAGGAAGACGGAGTTCAGCAGGATGCGGGCGGCGGGGTTGAGGCCGAAGGAGATGTTCGACAGGCCCAGGGTGGTCTGGACGTCGGGGTGGCGGCGCTTGAGCTCGCGGATGGCCTCGATGGTGGCGACGCCGTCGCCGCGGGACTCCTCCTGACCGGTGCAGATGGTGAAGGTCAGGGTGTCGATGAGGATGTCCTCCTCGCGGATGCCCCAGTTCCCGGTGAGGTCGTCGATCAGCCGTTCGGCGATCTCGACCTTCTTCTCGGGGGTGCGGGCCTGGCCCTCCTCGTCGATGGTGAGGGCGATCAGGGCGGCGCCGTGCTCCTGGGCCAGGCGGGTGACCTTGGCGAAGCGGGAGTCGGGGCCGTCGCCGTCCTCGTAGTTCACGGAGTTGATCACGGCGCGGCCGCCGAGCTTCTCCAGGCCGGCGCGGATGACGTCGACCTCGGTGGAGTCCAGGACGATCGGCAGGGTGGAGGCGGTGGCGAAGCGGCCGGCGAGTTCCTCCATGTCGGCGACGCCGTCGCGGCCGACGTAGTCGACGCACAGGTCGAGGAGGTGCGCGCCCTCGCGGATCTGGTCGCGGGCCATCTCGACGCAGTCGTCCCAGCGGCCCTCCAGCATGGCCTCGCGGAACTTCTTGGAGCCGTTGGCGTTGGTGCGCTCGCCGATGGCCAGGTAGGAGGTGTCCTGGCGGAAGGGGACGCTCTGGTAGAGGGAGGCGGCGCCGGCCTCGGGGCGGGGGTCGCGCGGGGCGGGGGTGAGGTCGCGGACGCGTTCGACGACCTGGCGCAGATGCTCGGGGGTGGTGCCGCAGCAGCCGCCGATCAGGGAGAGGCCGTAGTCGCGGACGAAGTTCTCCTGCGCGTCGGCCAGCTCGGAGGCGGTGAGGGGGTAGCTGGCGCCGTCCTTGCCGAGCACGGGCAGACCGGCGTTCGGCATACACGCCAGCGGGATGCGGGCGTTGCGGGCGAGGTAGCGCAGGTGCTCGCTCATCTCGGCGGGGCCGGTGGCGCAGTTCATGCCGATCATGTCGATGCCGAGCGGCTCCAGGGCCGTCAGGGCGGCGCCGATCTCGGAGCCGAGGAGCATGGTGCCGGTGGTCTCGACGGTCACGGAGACGACGAGCGGGACGTCCAGGCCGGCGGCGGTGCGGGCGCGGTGGGCGCCGAGGACGGCGGCCTTGGTCTGGAGGAGGTCCTGGGTGGTCTCGACGATCAGGGCGTCGGCGCCGCCGGCGATGAGGCCCTCGGCGTTCTGCTGGTAGGCGTCGCGCAGGGTGCCGTAGGCGACGTGGCCGAGGGTGGGCAGCTTGGTGCCGGGGCCGATGGAGCCGAGGACCCAGCGGGTGCGTCCGTCGCGGGCGGCGAAGGCGTCGGCGGTCTCGCGGGCGATGCGGGCACCGGCCTCGGAGAGTTCATGGACGCGCTCGGGGATGTCGTACTCGGCCATCGCGGCGAAGTTGGCGCCGAAGGTGTTGGTCTCGACGCAGTCCACGCCGGCGGCGAAGTACTCCTCGTGCACGGAGCGGACGATGTCGGGCCGGGTGACGTTGAGGATCTCGTTGCAGCCCTCGAGGTTCTCGAAGTCCTCGAGCGTGGGCTCCTGGGCCTGGAGCATGGTGCCCATGGCTCCGTCGGCGACCACCACTCGGGTGGCCAGGGCCTCTCGGAGCGCGGACACACGGGTCCGGCTGTCGGCGGAAGGGGTCGGCGGCACAGAGGCCATGGATGGGCTCCCTCGAATGCGACGGCTGTCGGCTTTACGCCACCCCGGGCTCCGCCCGAGGAGTACGCACGCCGCCAGGGTAGCCGGGCGGGCCGCAGTATGGTCAGCCCGTCCATGTGCCGGACGACGGCGCCGCACGGCCGGCGGAGGGGTTGGAACGGGCGTCGGACGGGTTACTGCCGCAGCGCGAACGGTCCCCCACCGGGGCGCGAGCGGGCTCCTACCGGGCCACGGGCCGGCTCCCATCAGGTCCCTGGCGGGGCACGAGCGAGACCCGAACGGCACCCGAGCGGGGTCCGGACGGGTCGCGAGCGGCACCACCGGGCGGGTCGCAAATGAGGCCCGGGCGGGGCCCGAATGAGTCTCCAGGGACACGAAGGGGTCCCCGGCAGGGGCCGGACGGGGCCCCGACAGTAGTCAGGCGGATCCCCGGCGGCGGCTGGTTGAATCCCTGGCCGGGGACCGGACGAGTCCCCGATGGAGTCGGGCGGGTCCTCGGCGGGGTCGGGGGCCCCGACGGGGTCGGGGGCCCCGGCGGGGTCGGGGGCCCCGGCGGGGTCGGGGGCAGGCCCCCGGACGGGCCCGGACGGGTTCCGGAAGGTCCCGGACGGGTTCCGGAAGGTCCCGGACGGGTCCCCCGTACCGTCCAGACGGGTGACGAACGAGGCCCCAGGGGCTGTCGTTCGGGGCCCAGGTGGCGTAAGACATGTCGGCTGGGCATTGGCGGGAGGTCGGCATCGACCGGTAGTGTTCGACATTGCCGAACGGCGGTAGGGGACGGAGGCGGGACGGGCGATGGCACGGAACATCCAGTCGGTCGAACGGGCGGCCGCGATGCTGCGGCTGCTCGCGGGCGGCGAGCGGAGGCTGGGCCTGTCGGACATCGCGTCCTCGCTGGGCCTGGCCAAGGGCACCGCCCACGGGATTCTGCGCACCCTCCAGCAGGAGGGGTTCGTCGAGCAGGACGAGCCGTCCGGCCGGTATCAACTGGGCGCCGAGCTGCTGCGCCTGGGCACCACCTACCTCGATGTGCACGAGCTGCGCGCGCGGGCGCTGGTCTGGACGGACGACCTGGCCCGTTCCAGCGGCGAGAGCGTGCACCTGGGAGTGCTGCACCAGCAGGGCGTGCTGATCGTGCACCACGTCTTCCGGCCCGACGACAGCCGGCAGGTCCTGGAGATCGGGGCCATGCAGCCCCTGCACTCCACGGCACTCGGCAAGGTGCTGTCCGCCTACGACCCGGTCGCGCACAGCGAGGTGGTGGAGGCCGACCGCAAGGCGTTCACGGACCGCACGGTGTGCGACCTGGACGATTTCGAGCAGCTCCTCGATCTCACCCGCGCGCGCGGGTACGCGGCGGACGTGGAGGAGACCTGGGAGGGCGTCGCGTCCATCGCCGCGCCCATCCACGACCGGCGGCGGATGCCGGTGGGCGCGGTCGGCGTCACCGGCGCGGTGGAGCGGCTGGCCAGGGACGGCGAGCTGCGCCCGGAGCTGATCGCGGCCGTGCGGGACTGCGCCCGCGCGGTGTCGCGGGACCTGGGCGCCGGACGCTTCTGAGCGGTACGGCGAACACAGCGGTACAGCGAAGACACCGGGACGCCGTGGGCGTTCCGGCTTTCGGCATGCCCGCCTACGCTGAAATCTCCACTCACCGGGACATTTGCGGCAGAGTGGCGCTCACCGTCCGAAGCCACCGGAACACCGATAAGCAGCCTCGATCAATAACGATCGCACTTTGGATAACAGAACCCTTGACGCACTCGTGAGGCCGGAGCAAGACTCCCGTCCATCGGTCGGCATTGTCGAACACCTACCGGCAATAAGCGCTAGAGTGTGGCAACGCCAAGGGCCGGCACAGCTCTCACCCCGAGGGCAGTTCGAACACCGGCGGGACCCGGTGTTCGGCCCCTTGGACGAACGACAAAGGAGTCGCGGGTGTCCAGCTCCGACATCTTCATCGGCGAGACCATCGGTACCGCCATACTCATCCTGCTCGGTGGCGGCGTCTGCGCCGCCGTGACGCTGAAGGCCTCCAAGGCCCGCAACGCCGGCTGGCTGGCCATCACCTTCGGGTGGGGTTTCGCCGTACTGACGGCCGTCTACACCTCGTCCCCCCTCTCGGGTGCCCACCTCAACCCGGCCGTGACACTCGCGCTCGCGATCAAGGACGACGACTGGAGCAACGTTCCGGTCTACTGGGCGGGCCAGATCCTCGGCGCCGCGATCGGCGCGGCCCTGGTCTGGGTCGCCTACTACGGGCAGTTCCACGCCCACCTCACCGACAAGGAGATCGTCGGCGGTCCGGGCGCGCAGGCCACCGCCGCCAAGGCCGTCGAGGCCCAGGAGCAGGGCGCCGGCCCGGTGCTGGGCGTCTTCTCCACCGGCCCGGAGATCCGCGTCGTCTGGCAGAACCTCGCCACGGAGATCATCGGCACCGTGGTGCTGGTGCTCGCCGTCCTCACCCAGGGCCTCAACGCCGACGGCAACGGCCTCGGCACTCTCGGCGCCCTGATCACCGCACTCGTCGTCGTCTCGATCGGTCTGTCCCTCGGCGGCCCGACCGGCTACGCGATCAACCCGGCCCGTGACCTCGGTCCGCGCATCGTCCACGCCCTTCTGCCCCTGCCCAACAAGGGCGGCTCCGACTGGGGCTACGCCTGGATCCCCGTGGTCGGACCGCTGATCGGCGGCGCCGTCGCGGCAGGCATCTACAACGTCGCCTTCGCCTAGGAGCTTTCGCTCAGGAGCACGCGAGACCACGGTGGAGGCCGAGCCCGAACCGCCCCGGCCTCCACCGCACGCACCACGCACCGAGCAGCACGCACCGAGCACCACGCACCGCGCCGTCCAGACAGCCCTCTTCCACGGAACACCCCAGGAGCACACCGTGACCGACGCCCACACCGCCGGCCCCTTCATCGCCGCGATCGACCAGGGCACCACCTCCTCCCGCTGCATCGTCTTCGACAAGGACGGCCGGATCGTCTCGGTCGACCAGAAGGAGCACGAGCAGATCTTCCCCAAGCCGGGCTGGGTCGAGCACAACGCCAACGAGATCTGGACCAACGTCCAGGAGGTCGTCGCCGGAGCCGTCGCCAAGGCCGGCATCACCCGCGACGACATCAAGGCCATCGGCATCACCAACCAGCGCGAGACCACGCTGCTGTGGGACAAGAACACCGGTGAGCCGGTCCACAACGCCATCGTCTGGCAGGACACCCGCACCGACGCCCTGTGCCGCGAACTCGGCCGCAACGTCGGCCAGGACCGCTTCCGCCGCGAGACCGGCCTGCCGCTGGCCTCCTACTTCGCCGGCCCCAAGGCCCGCTGGCTGCTCGACAACGTCGAGGGCCTGCGCGAGCGCGCCGAGGCCGGCGACATCCTCTTCGGCACGATGGACACCTGGGTCATCTGGAACCTGACGGGCGGTGTCGACGGCGGCAAGCACTACACCGACGTCACCAACGCCTCCCGCACCATGCTGATGAACCTGCACACGCTGGAGTGGGACGAGAAGATCGCCGAGTCCATCGGCGTCCCGCTGTCGATGCTGCCCGAGATCCGCTCCTCCGCCGAGGTCTACGGCGAGGTCACCGGCGGCAAGCTCGGCGACCTGCTGGGCGGCATCCCGGTCGCCTCCGCGCTCGGCGACCAGCAGGCGGCCCTGTTCGGCCAGACCTGTTTCGCCGAGGGCGAGGCCAAGTCCACCTACGGCACCGGCACGTTCATGCTGATGAACACCGGCGAGAAGATCATCAACTCCTACTCCGGGCTGCTGACCACGGTCGGCTACCGCATCGGCGACGAGAAGCCGGTGTACGCCCTGGAGGGCTCGATCGCCGTCACCGGTTCGCTGGTGCAGTGGATGCGCGACCAGATGGGCCTGATCTCCACCGCCGCCGAGATCGAGACGCTCGCGCTCTCCGTCGAGGACAACGGCGGCGCCTACTTCGTGCCGGCCTTCTCCGGACTGTTCGCCCCGTACTGGCGCTCCGACGCCCGCGGTGTGATCGCCGGCCTCACCCGGTACGTCACCAAGGCGCACCTCGCGCGCGCCGTCCTGGAGGCCACGGCCTGGCAGACCCGTGAGATCACCGACGCCATGACGAAGGACTCCGGCGTCGAGCTCGCGGCCCTCAAGGTCGACGGCGGCATGACCTCCAACAACCTGCTGATGCAGACGCTCTCGGACTTCCTGGACGCCCCCGTGGTGCGCCCGATGGTCGCCGAGACCACCTGCCTCGGCGCCGCCTACGCCGCCGGCCTCGCCGTCGGCTTCTGGACCAGCACCGACGACCTGCGCGCCAACTGGCGGCGGGCCGCCGAATGGACCCCCCGCATGGACGCGGAGACCCGCGACCGTGAGTACAAGAGCTGGCTCAAGGCCGTGGAGCGGACCATGGGCTGGCTCGACGAGGACGAGAGCTGACGCGGAACCCGTCCCGACAGCTCTGAAGAGGAGTAAGAACCCGACATGACCAGTCCCACCCTGCAGTCCGTGCCTGCCCTCGGTACGCGCCCGGCCTCCGGCTCCAACCCGAGCCGCGCCGAGACCCGGGAGCAGCTCTCCAAGGCGTCGTACGACCTTCTCGTGATCGGTGGCGGCATCCTGGGCATCTCCACCGCCTGGCACGCCGCGCAGTCCGGCCTCAGGGTGGCTCTGGTCGACGCCGGCGACTTCGCCGGCGCCACCTCCTCCGCCTCCTCCAAGCTGCTCCACGGCGGTCTGCGCTACCTGCAGACCGGCGCGGTGAAGCTGGTGGCGGAGAACCACTTCGAGCGCCGTGCGGTCTCCCGCCAGGTGGCCCCCCACCTGGCGAACCCGCTCACGTTCTACCTCCCCGTGTACAAGGGCGGGCCGCACGGCGCGGCGAAGCTCGGGGCGGGCGTCTTCGCCTACTCCGCCCTGTCGGCCTTCGGTGACGGCGTGGGGCATCTGCTCTCGCCGGCCAAGGCCGCCCAGGACGTGCCCGAGCTGCGCACCGACAATCTCAGGGCCGTGGCCGTGTACGGCGACGACCAGATGAACGACGCGCGGATGGCGCTGATGACGGTCCGCGCGGCCGTCGAGGCGGGCGCGGTGGTCCTCAACCACGCCGAGGTCAGCGGGCTGCGCTTCACCCGCAACCGGGTGACGGGCGCCGAGCTGCGCGACCGTCTCACCGGCGACGAGTTCGGGGTGAACGCGCGTCTGGTCCTGAACGCGACCGGCCCGTGGGTCGACCACCTGCGCCGGATGGAGGACCCGAACGCGGCGCCGTCCATCCGTCTGTCCAAGGGCGCGCACCTGGTCCTGAAGCGGACCTCGCCGTGGAAGGCCGCGCTCGCGACGCCGATCGACAAGTACCGGATCACGTTCGCCCTGCCCTGGGAGGACATGCTGCTTCTCGGCACCACCGACGAGGAGTTCGAGGGCGACCCGGCGGACGTGTCGGTGACCGAGAAGGACACCGCGCAGATACTCGACGAGGCCGCGTTCTCCATCCGCGACCAGCAGCTCGACCGGGACCTGATCACGTACGCCTTCGCCGGTCTGCGGGTGCTGCCGGGCGGGCCCGGCGACACCGCCAAGGCCAAGCGCGAGACGGTGGTGACCGAGGGCCGGGGCGGGATGCTGTCGGTGGCGGGCGGCAAGTGGACGACGTTCCGTCACATCGGCCGCACCGTGATGCAGAAGCTGGAGGCGCTGCCCGGGCATCCGCTCGGCGACGACTTCGAGCCGATCTCCTCGCTGCCGAAGAAGCTGCCGCTGCCCGGTGTCGCCAACCCGCGCGCGGTGGCCCACCGGCTGCTGGTCGACCATCCGGCGCCGGGTCCGCGGATGGCCGCCGACACCGCCAAGCACCTGGCGACCCACTACGGTTCGCTGGCCTTCGACATCGCCCGGCTGGCCAACGAGGACCCGCGGCTGGGCGAGCGGGTCCACCCGGACGCTCCCGAGATCTGGGCGCAGGTCGTCTACGCCCGGGACAACGAGTGGGCCGAGACGGCGGACGACGTGCTGCGCCGCCGTACGACGCTGACGATCCGCGGTCTCGCGACGGACGACGTGCGCGCGAAGGTGCAGGACGTGCTCGACAAGAAGTGACGCGTCCGCATGCCTCCCCCGTCCCGGTCTGCTCCCCTTGACCGGCGCGGGGTGACAGGGGAGGGCCCCGCCGTACCCGGGGCCCGAACCGGGAAGGGGCGGCTCCACTCCGGTGGAGCCGCCCCTTTCGCACGCCGCCCCTTTCGCATGCCCCCTTCGCGCGCGGCGTTTTCGCCGGTCAGGACATACTCCCGACATGAAATGGACATGAATCTCGCGATATGAGACAACGCCCTGATCGCGGTCGGTGTACACGGCATCCGGAGCTACCATCACGGAACCCCCACCCCTTCCAGACTCACGGAGTTGCCTCCATGACCCTGTTGACGACCTGGCCCGAGACCGGCCCGGAGACCCTGGTCCGCCGCACCTCCGACCCCGCCGAGATCGCCGAGGCCCTCAAGCCGCTCGGCGTGCGCTACGAGCAGTGGCCGGTCCGCGAGGACGTGCCGGCCGACGCCGACAGCGACACCGTGTTCGCCGCGTACGGCCCGGAGATCGAGAAGCTGAACGCCGAGGAGGGCTTCACCACGGTCGACGTCCTCGGCCTGCACCCCAGTGACGACCCGGAGTTCCCCGCGAAGGCGAAGGCGGCCCGCGAGAAGTTCCTCCAGGAGCACACCCACGAGGACGACGACGAGGTCCGCTTCTTCGTCTCCGGCTCCGGCATCTTCTATCTGCACGTCGACGGCGAAGTGCACGCCGTCTTCTGCGAGAAGGGCGATCTGCTCGGCGTCCCGCGCGGCACCACGCACTGGTTCGACATGGGCACCCGGCCGTCGTTCACCGCGATCCGCTTCTTCCACGAGGAGGACGGCTGGATCGGCAGCTTCACCGGCTCCACCATCGCCTCCCGCTTCCCGGACTACGACACGATCGCGGCCGGATACGACCGCGACCTGGACGCCGCGTGAGCCTGCGCGCGCTGACGTTCGACGTGGACGCCGTGGTGCTCGACATCGAGGGCACCACGAGCGCCACGGGCTTCGTCGTCGACGTGCTGTACCCGTACTCCCGCGCCCGCTTCGCCGGCCTGCTCACCGAGCGCGCCGCCGAACCCGCCGTGGCGCGCGCCGTCGACCAGGTGCGGGAGCTGAGCGGCGACCCGGACGCCGGTCCGGCCGCGATCGAGAAGACGCTCAACTCCTGGCTGGACGACGACCGCAAGGCGACCCCGCTCAAGACGCTCCAGGGCATCGTCTGGGCGGAGGGCTTCGCACGCGGCGACCTCGTCTCGCACTTCTACGACGACGTCGTCCCCGTCCTGCGGGCCTGGCACGCGGCGGGGCTGCGGCTGTACGTCTACTCGTCCGGCTCGGTGCCGGCGCAGCGGGCGTGGTTCGGCCACAGCCCGGACGGCGACCTCACCCCGCTCCTCTCGGGCCTGTACGACACCGAGAACGCGGGCCCCAAGCAGGACCCGGCGTCCTACGACCGGATCGCCGAGTCGGCCGGGATCGCGGGCGGCCGGCTGCTCTTCCTCTCCGACCGGCCCGGCGAGCTGGACGCCGCGCGTGCGGCCGGCTGGCACACCGCCGGGATCCGGCGGCCCGGGGAGCCGTACTACGACCAGGGCGTCGGCGACCACCCGCAGGCGGGGACGTTCGACGAGATCACCATCAGCACCGCCGGCACCACCGGGAGCACCGCATGACCGCCGAGATCAGCGCACTCGACCTGGAGGAGGCGGGCGCGGTCCTGGCCGCCGAGTCCGCCCGCTTCGCGTCCTTCGGCTGGATGCGGGGCACCTCGGGCAACCTGTCCGTGGTGCTCTCGCGCGAGCCGCTGCGCCTCGCGGTGACCGCCAGCGGCCACGACAAGGGTGAACTGACGCCCGCGGACGTGGTGCTGGTGGACGGTCGGGGCGCGGCCGTGGGCGACGGGCGGCCGTCCGCGGAGGCCGAGCTGCACGCGCGGGTGGCCGCGCTGACGGGTGCGGGCGCGGTGGTGCACGTGCACACCGTGGCGTCCGTGGCGCTCGGTCACCGGCATCCGGGCGGGATCGTGTTCAAGGACCTGGAGATGCTCAAGGGCGTGGGCCAGCCCGCGCACGACGTCGAGGTGACGCTGCCGGTCATCGCCAACAGCCAGGACATGAAGGTGCTCGGGGACCGTCTGGAGGCGGCCCGTGAGCCCCGGATGCCGGCGGTGGTGGTGGCGGGCCACGGTCTGTACGTGTGGGGCGACAGCCCGCGCCAGGCCCGTCATCACACCGAAGTGGTGGAGTGGCTGCTGGAGTTGGAGCTGACCAGGCGCTGACCGGCCCCTCCCCCGTCCGCCGCTGCCCGGCTATCCCAGTCGCTCGCCGGGCAGTTCGCCCGCCGACACCTCCAGGACGCCGCGCTCGGTGACCAGTCCGGTCACCAGGCGTCCCGGTGTGACGTCGAAGGCGGGGTTGTGCCCGCGTGAGGCGGCGGGTGCCGTGCGGACGCCGGCCCACTCCAGCACCTCGTCCTCGCCGCGCAGTTCGATGTGGATGTCGTCGCCGGTCTTGGTGGCGAGGTCGACCGTGGTGGTGGGCGCCGCGACCAGGAAGGGGATGCCCGCGTCGGCGCAGGCGAGGGCCACGCCGACCGTGCCGACCTTGTTGGCGGTGTCGCCGTTGGCCGCGATCCGGTCGGCGCCGACGATCGCCGCGTCGACCTCGCCGCGCAGGATGGTGCCGGCGGCGGCCCCGTCGACCTGGACGTAGTGCGGGATGCCCTCCTGGGTCAACTCCCAGGCGGTGAGCCGGGATCCCTGGAGCAGCGGGCGGGTCTCGTCGGCGTAGACGACCTCCAGGCGGCCGCGGGCGTGGAGTTCGCGGACGACGCCGAGGGCGGTGCCCCATCCCGCGGTGGCGAGGGCGCCGGTGTTGCAGTGGGTGAGGATGCGCAACGGCCGTTCCCCGCCGACGCGTTGGAGAAGCCAGTCGGCGCCGTGGGCGCCCATGGCGCGGTTGGCCTCGACGTCCTCGCGCTGGACGGCGGCCGCCTCTTCCAGTACGGCGTCGAGTCCTTCGGGGAAGCGGGTCATGACCCGGTCGACGCACACCATGAGGTTGACGGCGGTGGGGCGGGCCTCGCGGACGCGGGCGACGGCGGCGCGCACCTCGGTCTCGGTCCAGCCCTCGCGCGCGCCCTGGAGCAGGGCGAGGGCGACGCCGTAGGCGCCGGCCGCGCCGATGGCGGGGGCGCCGCGCACGACGAGCCGTCGGATCGCGTCCACGAGGGTGTCCACATCGCGGACGTCGACGGTCTCGGTGCGGTGCGGGAGGACGGTCTGGTCGATCAGCGCGAGGCCGGTTCCGGTCCATGCGACGGCGCGCAGTTCCTGGGACATAACGGGACACTCCTGATGTTCCTGTGGTGTCCGACACCGTACATGACCTGGGAGAACCATAGTTCGAGACAGCCGTACGCCTGTCTGGAAACGGGTGGTACTGTCCAGAACCCAGTCCGCGGACCGAGACGAAGGAGGAGACCGTGATGCTGACCAAGCGCCGTTTCCTCGACTTCGGCCGGTGCTGCGGCGACGGCTGTCGACGCTGACCTCCGCCCCAGCGCCCCGTCACCCCTCAGGCTCTCGCCACCTCTTCACCCGCTCGCCGTCGAGCGTGGTTCGCCGTATCCCCGGAAGGTCTCCCCGATGTCCCGCAGAACCCGCCGTACCCTGCACGCAGTCACCGCCACCGCCCTGCTCGTGGGCGCCGCCACGGCGTGCAACGCCGCCGCGAAGAAGGACACGTCCGACAGCGCGGACGGCGGCAGCGGGACGTCCTTCACCCTGGTCACCCCGGACGCGGTCGGGCAGAACGAGTTCCTCAAGCTCGCCGTCACCGGCATCGAGAGTGCGGCGAAGCAGCACCAGGGCACCCGGAAGGTCTACGAGTCCACCGACGCCGCCTCCCAGCAGCAGAACGTGCAGGCCGCGGTGGACGCGGCGCCGGACGTCATCGTGCTGGTCGGCTTCGAGTTCGCCGACGTCGTCGCCCAGCAGGCGCAGAAGCACCCCAAGCAGCAGTTCCTGATCGTGGACGCCTGCACCACCAAGACGTTCGCGAACGTCAGTTGCGCGGTGTTCCGCGAGCACGAGGGCGTCTTCCTCGCCGGCGCCGAGGCGGGCCTGCTCAGCAAGTCGGGCAAGGTCGGCGCGGTGGACGTGCTCGACACGCCCCAGTTCCGCCGCTACAGCGACCCGTTCGCGGCCGGTGCCAAGAAGGTCGCCGCGAAGACCGAGACGTCGACGCGCTTCGTCGGCGGCCAGTCCCCCTTCGACGACTCGGCCCGCGCCAAGGAGCAGGCCAACACCCTGCTCTCCAAGGGGTACGACCACCTGATGGCGGCCGCCGCGGCCGGCAACTACGGCGTCTTCGAGGCGGCCAAGGCCAAGGGCGCGTTCGCGTACGGCGTGGACGTCAACCAGTGCACGGCGGCGCCCGGCACGGTCGTCGACAACGTGATCAAGCGCACGGACGTCGCCGTGGCGAAGGGTGTCGAGGCGGTCCTCGGCGGCACCACGGGCACCACGGTGTCGTACGGCCTGAAGGAGGGCGGGATCAGCCTGACCGGTCTGGAGGACGGGGTGGAGTCCTCGCAGTGCGTGATCGCCGAGCACAAGGACGTCCTGACGAAGGTCGAGGCGCTGCGCGACCAGATCGTGGCCGGAGAGCTGAAGGTCGATGACCCCGCCGCGAGCTGAACCCGAACTCGCCGTCGAGCTGCGGGGGATCACCAAGCGGTTCCCCGGCACGCTCGCCAACGACGCCGTCGACCTGACCGTCCGCCGCGGCGAGATCCACGCCCTGATGGGCGAGAACGGCGCGGGCAAGTCCACGCTGATGTCGATCCTTTACGGCATGGAGCGCGCCGACGCCGGATCGGTGCGCGTCGACGGGCGGGACGTGCGCTTCACGAGCCCGTCGGACGCGATGGCGGCCGGACTCGGCATGGTCCACCAGAGTTTCAAGCTGTTCGACTCGCTGACGGTCGCCGAGAACGTCGTCTTCGCCGCCGAGCCGCGCCGCTTCGGTCTGGTCGACCGGGCCGCCGCCCGCCGCCGGGTGCGTGAACTCGCCGAGGAGCACGGCCTGTCGGTGGATCCGGACGCCCGGGTGGGCGATCTGCCCGTGGGGCTGCGGCAGCGGGTGGAGATCCTCAAGCTGCTGCACCGCGGCGCCCGCACGCTCGTCCTGGACGAGCCGACGGCGGTGCTCACCCCGGCGGAGGCGGACGCCCTGTTCGCCGTCCTCAGGTCGCTGACCGCGCAGGGCCGTACGGTCGTCCTGGTCACCCACAAGCTCCGTGAGGTGCTGGAGGGTTCGGACCGGGTGACCGTGCTGCGCGACGGCCGGGTGGTCGCCCGGCTGGACACCGCCGCGACGACGGCCGACGCGATCGCCGCCGCGATGACCGGCCGCGCGGTGGAGCTGGACCGCGTCCACCCGCCGGGCACCCCCGGCGCGGAGGTGCTGAAGGTCTCCGGGCTGCACACCGCGTCCGTCCACGATGTGGACCTCACCGTCCACGCCGGGGAGATCGTCGGGATCGCGGGCGTCGCGGGCAACGGGCAGAGCGAGCTGGTCGAGGCGCTGGCCGGGCTGCGTCCCGTCACCGCCGGGCGGGTCGCGCTCGCCGGTGACGACATCACGCACGCCTCGGCCACCGCACGCCGCGCGAAGGGCCTGGCGTACGTGCCGGAGGACCGGCACGCGGTCGGTACGGCACCGGCCGCGTCGGTCGCCGAGAACCTGGCCATGGGCCACCACCGCACCTCCCTGTCCGCCCGCGGCCTGCTGCCCCCGGCGGCGGTGCGCGCCCACGCCCGGCGGCTCGTCGAACGGTTCGGGATCAAGGCGGCGACCACCGAGGTGCCCGCCTCGGCGCTGTCCGGCGGCAACCTCCAGAAGCTGCTGATCGGCCGTGAACTCGCCCATGACGCCCCGCTGCTGCTCGTCGAACAGCCCACCCGCGGGGTCGACATCGGCGCCGTCCAGACCATCCACGACGAACTGATCGCCTACCGCGACGCCGGTCACGCCGTCCTGCTCGTGTCGGCCGAACTCAGCGAGATCCGGGGGCTCGCGGACCGGGTCCTGGTGATGTACGAGGGCCGGATCGCGGCCGCGTACCCCAAGGAGGACGCCGACGAGCGGACCCTGGGCCTCGCGATGGCGGGCGCCGGGACGGCCGCGACGACCACGGAGGCGGCCGAACGGCCATGACACGCGGACCCGTTGACATGACACGCATATCCGGAGCCCTGCGCTCCCCCCTCACCTTCTCCGTGCTCGCCGGCCTGCTCATCGGCGCCCTGTTCCTCGTCGGCACCGGCGCGGACCCGCTCACCGCGTACGGGGCCGTGCTGACCGGCGCGCTCGGCGGCGACGGCATCGGCGCGACCCTGACCACCGGCACCAGCGTGCTCGGCCTGGCGCTGGCGCTCGCCATCCCGCTGCGCGCCGGACTGATCAACCTCGGCGGCGACGGACAGATGGTCCTCGGCGGGATCACCGCCGCGGTCACCGGGCTCACCTCGCCGCTGCCCGCGCCCCTCACCGTCGCCCTGGCGCTCCTCGCGGGCGTCGCGGCGGGCGCCGGGTACGCGGTGCTGGCCGCCCTGTGCGAGAACCACTTCGGTGTGCCGCTGCTGGTCAGCAGTCTGCTGCTGAGCTACCCGGCGGTGTCGCTGGCCTCCTATCTGGCCCGCTATCCGCTCAAGGAGCCGGGCTCCAGCCTTCCGCAGACCCGCGCCCTGCCCGACGGGGTGGCGCTGCCCGCGTTCGGCGACTCCACCGTCACGCTCGGCCTGGTGCTGGTCGTCCTCGCGGCGGCCGTCTACTGGTTCACCGACCGGCGCACCGCCGTCGGCTACGAGATCCGGATGACCGGCCTCAACGCGCGGTTCTCCGCCTATGCCGGTGTCGAACGCCGGGGCCTGACCCTGCGGTTGATGGCGGTCTCCGGCGGGCTCGCCGGACTGGTCGGCGCGATCGGCGTGCTGAGCTTCCCGTACCGGTTCGTGGACGGCTCGCTCACCGCGCCCGGCTACACCTGGACCGGTCTGACGGCGGCCCTGCTGGCCGGCGCGGCGCCGCTCGGCACGCTGGTCGCCGCGTTCTTCTTCGCCGTCCTCCAGGTCGGCGGCCTGGCGATGGAGCGCACCACCGAGGTGCCGCGCGAGCTGACCCAGGTGCTCCAGGCGATCGTCATCGTGTTCTTGGCGGCCCGGCTGCGCCTTCCCGGCCGTCTGCTGCGCCGCCGTTCCCGCGAGAGGGAGGCAGTCTGATGTTCCTCGACTCCGATCTGCTGCTGTCGGCGCTGCGCGCCCTCACCCCGATCCTGCTGGCCGCGCTCGGCGGTGCCCTGTGCGAGCGGGCGGGCGTGTTCAACATCGGCCTCGAAGGCATGATGTTGATGGGCTGCTTCACGGCGGTGGCGACGAGCTGGTTCACCGGCAGCCCCTGGCTGGGGGTCCTCGCGGCCGCGCTCGCGGCGGCCGGGTACTCGCTGGTCCTGGCCGTCGGCGCGGTCACCCTGCGCGGCGACGCGGTCGTCCTCGGCATCGCGATGAACCTGCTGGCCGTCGGTCTGACCAGCTTCCTGCTGCGGACGGTCTTCGGGGTGCAGGGCACCTTCGACGATCCGTCGCTGGCCGGGCTGCCGCTGATCGGCGGCTTCACCCCACTCGCCTATCTGTCGTGGGTGGCGGTCGCCGTGGCCGGTGTGCTGCTGTCCCGGCATGTGTGGGGGCTGCGGCTGCGCGGGGTGGGCGAGGCGCCGGACGCCGCGGCCACGCTCGGCGTACGCCCTGCGTCCTACCAGTACGGCGCGATCCTGCTGTCCGGGGTGCTGTGCGGTCTCGCGGGCGCCCAACTCGCCCTGGGAAACGTGACGTTGTTCTCCGAGAACATGACCGCGGGGCGTGGTTGGATCGCGGTCGTGGCCGTGATGCTGGGCCGGGCGGCACCGCTCGGCGTGCTGCTCGCCGCGCTGCTCTTCGGGCTCGCCGAGGCGGCCGGCTTCCGGCTCCAGGGCCTCGGTCTGCCGCAGCAGGCCACCGACGCCGCGCCGTACGTCGTCACGCTCGGCGCGCTCTTCCTCACGACGGCCCGCCGCCGTCGCCGTCCCCGTCCCTCTGGAGCACGTTCATGACGCACGACCTCCTGCCCATCACCCGCATACCGCGCACCGGGCTGCCCGCGCACGCCGTGGTCGTCGGCGACCCGGCGCGCGCGGCGGCCGTCGCCGCGCTGCTGGACGGCGCCGAGGAGGTGTCGTACCACCGCGAGTACCGGGTGTTCAGCGGCAGTTGGAAGGGCGTGCCGGTGGTCGTCGCCTCGCACGGGGTGGGCGCGCCGGGCGCGATCCTGCTGTTCCAGGAGCTGGCCGACGCGGGCGTGCGCACCTTCCTGCGGTTCGGCACGGCGGGCGCGATCCGGCCGGGCGTCGCGGACGGCGATCTGGTCGTCGCCGAGGCGGCTGTCCGCGACGACGGCGTCACCCACCAGCTCCTGCCCCCGGAGTACCCGGCGGTCGCCGCCCCCGAGGCGGTGTTCGCGCTCCAGCGTGCCGCGCGCGAGCAGGGCGCCCCGCACCACCGCGGTGTGGTGTGGACCCGGGCGGCCTTCCAGCCGGGGCTGCTCCCGCTGTTCTCCTACGAGGGCGCCGGGCTCGCCGCCATCGAGATGGAGCTGTCGGCGCTGCTGGTCACGGCCTCGCTGCGCGGTCTGGTCGCCGGCGGTGTGCTGGTGATCGACGGGGCGAACGCCGACGAGCTGGTCGACGAGGAGGCCACCGGCGGCTACGACCCGCACCGCGAGGTCGTCGCGGCCGGTGTCGAGCGCGGCGCCGTGGTGTCCCTGGAGGCGCTGCGGCTGCTGGCCGAGGAGGCGGGGGCGTGAGCGTCGACCTGCTGGTGCACGGCGGTGACGTCCTGACCGTGGACGACGCCGGGACGGTCCTGCGGGACGGGGCGGTCGCGGTGGACGGGGGCGAGATCGTCGCCGTCGGCCCGGCCCGCCATCTCAGGACGCGGTACGCGGCGCGGACGGAGATCGACGCCGGGGGCTGCCTGGTGCTGCCCGGGCTGATCAACACCCATACGCATCTGGCGATGACGCTGCTGCGCGGGCGCGCCGACGACGTCACCCTCCAGGGGTTCCTGGAGCGGGTGCTGCGCTGGGAGGCGGACCTGCTGGCGCCCGAGGCGGTCACGGCGGCGGTGCGGCTGGCGGTCGCCGAGAGCGTCCGGGCCGGGGTGACGTCGGCGCTGGACATGTACTGGTTCCACGAGGCGGCCGAGCGGGTCGCGCGCGAGGCGGGCTGGCGGCTGCTGACCGGGCCGACCTTCATGGACGTGCCCGAGCCGCCCGACGGCCTCCCCTACGAGGACCGGACGGCGTGGGCGCGCCAGGACCTCGCCGCGCGCGTGAAGTCGGTGCGGGACGGGGAGCGGCCGGTGGTGTTCGCGCACTCCGCGTACACCCTCTCCCCCGATCAGCTCACCGAAGTGTTCGCGCTGGCCCGGGAGTTCGGGGCGCTGGTGCACATCCACGCGGCGGAGAACGCCACCGAGGTGGCCACCGTCGAGGTCAAGTACGGCAAGCGGCCGGTGGAGTTGCTGGACTCGCTCGGGCTGCTCGGCCCGGACGTGCTGCTGGCGCACGCGGTGGATCTGACCGGCCCGGAGATCGCGGCGCTGGCCCGCACCGGGACGGCCGTCGCCCACTGTCCGGTGTCGAACCTGAAGCTGGGCTGCGGGATCGCGCCGGTGCCACGGCTGTTGAGCGCGGGCGTGACGGTGGGCCTGGGCACCGACGGGGCGGTCAGCTCCAACTCCCTGGACGTGCTGGGGGCGGTGCGGCAGGCGGCGCTGGTGCACAAGGCCGGCGGCGACCCGACGGCGGTCGGCGCCGAGCAGGCCGTACGGATGGCGACGGTCGAGGGGGCGCGGGCGCTGGGTCTCGGCGACCGGCTGGGGTCGCTGGAGGTGGGCAAGCGCGCCGACCTCGTCGTGCTCGACCTGGCCGCGCCGCATCTGCGTCCGGCGCACGATCCGTGGTCGACGCTGGCGTACGCGGCGCACTCCTCGGACGTGCGGGACACGGTGGTGGACGGCCGGGTGCTGATGCGGGACCGCGTACTGACCACGCTGGACGAGCGGGCCGCGATCGCCGGCCTGGAGGAGCTGGTGCGCGGGCACCCCGGCCGGACCGCGGACGTGCCGGGCTGAGGACGTCCGGGCCGGGCGGCGTCCGGGGGTGTCCGGGGGTGAGGATCGGGGCAGTGATCCGTTCACTCCCCCGTGCAAGGGGGCTGCGGGCGCCCCCGCGAAACGCCGTAAGGTTGGGTGGTCAGGCGAGGGCACGTCGGAAGGAGGCGCTGGGTGATCGAGCTCGAGGGGGTACCCGAGCTGATCGACCCGGTCATGGTGGCCGCGTTCGAGGGCTGGAACGACGCCGGCGACGCCGCCTCCACCGCGGTCGCGCATCTGGAACGGGAGTGGAAGGGCGAGGTGTTCGCGGCGCTGGACGCCGAGGACTACTACGACTTCCAGGTGAACCGGCCCACGGTGTGGATGGACGCCGGCGTGCGCAAGATCACGTGGCCGACGACAAGGTTGTCGGTGGTGCGGGTCGGCGGCGACAAGCCGCGGGACCTGGTGCTGGTGCGCGGGATCGAGCCGTCCATGCGCTGGCGGTCGTTCTGCAACGAACTGCTGGGCTTCGCGCACGAGTTGGGTGTGGAGCTGGTGGTCATCCTGGGCGCGCTGCTGGGCGACACCCCGCACACCCGTCCGGTCCCGATCAGCGGTACGACGTCCGACGCCGACCTGGCGCGGCGGATGGACCTGGAGGAGACCAAGTACGAGGGTCCGACGGGCATCGTCGGTGTCCTCCAGGAAGCCTGCACGCACGCGGGCGTGCCCGCGGTGTCGCTGTGGGCGGCCGTGCCGCACTACGTCTCGCAGCCGCCGAACCCGAAGGCGACCCTGGCCCTGCTGAACCGGCTGGAGGACCTGATCGACGTGCGCATCCCGCTGGGCGAGCTGCCCGAGGACGCGCGTGCCTGGCAGGTCGGCGTGGACCAGTTGGCGGCGGAGGACAGCGAGGTCGCCGAGTACGTGCAGACGCTGGAGGAGGCCCGCGACACCGCGGAGCTGCCGGAGGCGTCCGGCGAGGCGATCGCGCGCGAGTTCGAGCGCTATCTGCGGCGCCGCGACGGCGGGGGCCCGCCCGGTCCCGGGGAGCGGACCCGCCCGCCGAAGCCGCCCAAGCCGCAGAACGACGACGAGGACTCGTCGGAGGACTGAACCGGCGGAGGACCGAACCGGCGCGTCAGGCCGGCACGGCGACCACCGAGTAGGCCGTGTCCGGCGTCGGCGGGGTGGTGAACCGCGCGTTGGGCAGATAGAGCCGGTCGCCGTACCGGGCGACCGTGGTCGGCACGTCGAAGTCGGGGTCGGTGATCCGCCGCCGGAAGACCCCGCGGTGCCCGTCGGCGGCGAGCGTGAACACGTCGATCGCGTTCTGCCGGTTCTGCACGACGTACAGCGTCCGTCCGACGCGCAGCAGCCCGTCGCCGTTGGTGAGCGGGGCCGCGTCCCCCAGATCGACCAGCCGGGTGACGCCGGTGCGCGGATCGACCCGGTGCAGCAGTCCGGCGCCGGACTGCACGACGAGCAGCGCCGAGCCGTCGGGGGTGCGGGTGATGCCGTTGGCGTTGACGGTGCCCTCGGGGCCCTGCTGGGTCCAGTCGCCGGTCAGCGGCAGGCGTACGACGGCGTCGGCGTCCGGGAGTTCACCGCGCCGGCCGAGCGGCAGGGCGTACAGGGTGGGCTGGTGGGAGTCGGTGAACCAGGCCGTGCGCGGGGTCAGGAACACGTCGTTGGTGAACGTGGGGGTGGTGGCGGCGAGCCGGTAGGAGGCGAGGATCTCGCCGCTGCGCACGTCGACGACCCGGGCGCCGGTGTCGCGTCCGGCGACGAACAGCCGCCCGCGGCCGTCGAGTTCGAGGCCCACCGCGGGGGCGCCGGGGCCGGGCGAGACGATCCGGCCGCGGCCGGTGCGCAGGTCGGCGCGGTAGATCGAGCCGTCGCCGAGCGAGCCGAGGTAGGCGTAGGGGCCGCGGCCGACGGCGATGCCCTCGGGGCGGAAGCCGTCGGGCAGGGCGATCACATCGGGTGCTGTGGGGGCGGTCGCGTGCGCGGGTGTGCCGAGGGCTGCGGCGCCCAGGCCGGCGGCGCCGGCCGCGAGGAGCCCGCGGCGCGAGAGGGGGTGTGCGGGCCGTGCGAAGGAACCGTGTGTGGGTGCCACGGAGCGTCCTTCCGCGTAGGGACCGGCGCATCGCGCCGGTGGACGGTCGACGGGCGTCCAGCCCACCACACGCGGCCCGCTGCCGCAGCCGCGGACAGCCGGTCGACAGCACCTCGACAGCGAACGCGAGCGAGGGGCGCCCGCCGCGTCGAGCGCGGTGGACTCCCCTCGTCCTCGGGTTACAGCGCGACGCCGAGCAGGGCGTCCACGGCCCGGGAGACGATCCCGGGCGCGCCGATGTCGGTGCCGCCCCGCTCCTCCTGGAGCGCGGCCCAGCGGTCGACGGCGGCCAGCGCGGCCGGGGCGTCGAGGTCGTGCGCGAGGGCCTCGCGGATCTCCTCGACCAGCGCCTCGGCGGGCGGGCCGTCCGGCCGCGACACGGCGGCACGCCAGCGGTCCAGCCGGGCGACGGCGTCGGTGAGGACCTGGTCGGTCCACTCCCAGTCGGAGCGGTAGTGGTGGGCGAGCAGGGTGAGCCGGATCGCGGCGGGGTCGACGCCGTCCGCGCGGAGCCGGGAGACGAAGACGAGGTTGCCCTTGGACTTGGACATCTTCTCGCCGTGCAGGGCGACCATGCCGGCGTGGACGTACGCCTTGGCCATGGGGAACTCGCCGGTGAGCACCTGGGCGTGCGAGGCGCCCATCTCGTGGTGCGGGAAGGCGAGGTCGGAGCCGCCGCCCTGGACGTCGAAGGTCATGCCGAGGTGGTCCAGGGCGATGGCGACGCACTCGATGTGCCAGCCGGGGCGGCCGCGGCCCAGCGAGCCGCCGTCCCAGCTCGGCTCGCCCTCGCGGGCGGCCATCCACAGCATCGGGTCGAGCGGGTTCTTCTTGCCCGGGCGGTCCGGGTCGCCGCCGCGCTCGGCGGACAGCAGCCGCATGGCGGCCGCGTCGAGGTGGGAGACGCCGCCGAAGTGCGGGTCGGACTCCACGGAGAAGTAGATGTCGCCGTCCAGTTCGTAGGCGGCGCCCGCGTCCCGGAGCCGCTCGACGAGCGGGACGATGCCGGGTATCGCCTCGACCGCGCCTATGTAGTGGCGCGGCGGGAGCATCCGCAGGGCGGTCATGTCCTCGCGGAAGAGCGCCGTCTCCTTCTCGGCCAGGGCGACCCAGTCGATGCCGTCGCGGTCGGCGCGCTCCAGCAGCGGGTCGTCGACGTCGGTGACGTTCTGGACGTAGTGAACCTGCCGCTTGGTGTCGAGCCACACGCGCTGAACGAGGTCGAACGCGTTGTAGGTCGCCGCGTGACCCATGTGGGTCGCGTCGTACGGCGTGATGCCGCAGACGTAGAGACGGGCGACGGGACCGGGGTCGAGGGTGACGAGACCACCGGTCGCGGTGTCGTGGATCCTCAGGTCGCGGCCCTGACCAGGCAGGGCGGGGACCTCGGAAGCGGGCCAGGCATGCATGTACATGAGCGTAACCGGACCGTTGTCCCGGTCACGAACCGGAGCGCACCGGATGGCCGGGAAGGCGCTCTTGCCGGATCGCGGCCGATGTGCAGGGGGTGCTGTGGGGGTGTGAAGTGGTGGTTCAGACGGGCGGCCAGGGGATCGCGGGCCACTCCCCGCCCGGCTCGGGGTGCTTTCCGGACGCGAGGAGCGCGTCGACCCGCGCGCGGGTGGCGTCCAGCTCCGCGGGGGTGATGAGGGCGGCGAGGGTGCCGGTGAGGTGTCCGGGGGCCTCCAGGGCGCGCTGGAGGCCCTGGAGGACGTCGACGGCCTCGGCGGTCAGGGGTTCCCCCGCCCAGCCCCACAGCAGGGTGCGCAGCTTGTCCTCGGCGTTGAAGGTGACGCCGTGGTCGATGCCGTAGAGCCGGCCGTCGGCGGTGGGCAGCAGATGGCCGCCCTTGCGGTCCGCGTTGTTGATGACCGCGTCGAGGACGGCGAGCCGGCGCAGCCGCGCGTCGTCGGCGTGCACCAGCAGCGCGGTGCGGCCCTCGCCGGTCTCGGCGAACCCGATGGCCTTCCAGCCGGGCTCCGGTTCCTCCGCGTCGACCAGGGCGAGCAGTTCGGTGCCGGGGGCCGCCTCGATCCAGAGCTGGCACATGCCCTCGCCGTAGGGGCCCTCGCGCAGCACGGTGGGCGGGACGAGGTCCCAGCCGGTGGCCCGGGACACCTCGTAGGCGGCGACCTCGCGCCGGGCGAGGGTGCCGTCGGGGAAGTCCCACAGCGGCCGCTCGCCGGCGACGGGCTTGTAGACGCAGGCCGCCTCGCGGCCCTCGTGCGCGACGGTGCAGTAGAGGGCGGCGTTGGAGGCGTCGCGGATACGGCCGCGCACGGTCAGCTCGCCGTGGGCGAGCAGGTCGGCGTGGGCCGGGTCGGTGGTGGTCACGCCCCGCGACGGTATCCGTTCTGGCGCGGACATACGTGTCCTTCCGGGTCGAGCGGCAGGCTGCACAGCGGGCACGGCGGCCGGCCGGCGTTGACGACGTCGAGGGCGCGTTTGGCGAAGGCTCTGGCCTGGGCGCCGGTGAGGCGGACCCGCAGCATCGGGGGGCCGTTCTCCTCGTCCTGGAGGAGCCGCTCCTCGGCCTCGGCGAGGTCCTCCTCGGAGTCGGCCTCCAGCTCCACGAGGGCCTGCGCCTCGACGATCATGCGCTGTTCCTCGCCGTCCCAGGCGAGGGCCATGGTGCCGACCCGGAACTCCTCCTCGACGGGGCTGTCGAGGGGGCCGGTGTCGGGGTTGTCGGCGGGCGCCATCGCGGGCACGGCGGCGCTGCCGCCGCTACGGCGTACGACCTCGTCCAGCAGTTCGTCCATGCGCTCGGCGAGCGCGGCGACCTGGGTCTTCTCCAGGGCCACGCTGGTCACTCGGGAGCCCGCGGTGGCCTGGAGGAAGAAGGTACGGCGCCCGGGCAGTCCGACCGTACCGGCCACGAAGCGGTCCGGGGGGTCGTAGAGGAACACCTGACGGGACACGTCCTGTCTCCATGGGAGTCGGGGTTTCGGAAACGTCCATGCGTGTACGCGCGTGTGTGGACCGCTTCACCCTACTGCGGCGGACGATCACGGTGCGCCCGCGCCGCCACCGACCGTCGCGTCACCGGTGGGCGGTTCCTCGCGCGGCGCCAGGGAGGCGAAGTCGCCGGTGTCGCCGAGCCGCAGGAGAAAGGGCCGCAGCCGGGTGTAACGGATCGCTGTGACGGAACAAGGTTCTACGGAGATCCTTTGGAAGAGGTCGAGATGAAGCCCGAGAGCGTCCGCCACGAGCGACTTGATGATGTCGCCGTGCGAACACATCAGATAGACGGCGTCGGCGCCGTGGTCGCGCTCCACGCGCGCGTTCCACTCGCGCACCGCCTCGGCGGCGCGGGTCTGCATGGCGCGCATGGACTCGCCGCCGGGGAAGGCGGCGGCGGAGGGGTGCGCCTGCACGACCTCCATCAGGGGTTCGTCCTTCAGCTCGGCGAGCTTGCGTCCGGACCAGTCGCCGTAGTGGCACTCCCCGATCCGCTCGTCGGTGTGCAGCGGCAGCCCGGGGCGGGCGTCCAGAAGGGGCCGTACGGTCTCCTGGCAGCGGTCCAGGGGGCTGGCGACGACCTCGCTGAGCGGCAGCCCGGCGAGCCGGCCCGGCAGCGCGGCGGCCTGCGCGGTGCCCCGCTCGTCGAGACTGACACCGGGTGTCCAGCCGGCGAGCACTCCGGAGGTGTTGGCGGTCGAACGTCCGTGCCGGACGAGGATCAGCGTGGGCATGCGGCCCAGCGTAGGCGCACACGCGTGTGCGCCGGCCGTCACCTGAGGGGAGAATGCGCTCCGTGATCGTCGACTGTGCCGTGTACCGGGACGGACGGCGTACCGACGGCCCGAAGGACCTGTCGGACGCCCTGGCCGAAGCACGTGCGGAGGGGGGATTCGTGTGGCTCGGGCTGCACGAGCCGTCCGAGAGCGAGTTCGAGCACGTCTCCCGCGAGTTCGGGCTGCACCCGCTGGCCGTGGAGGATGCCCTGCACGCGCATCAGCGGCCCAAGCTGGAGGTCTACGACGACTCGCTGTTCCTGGTGTTCAAGCCGGTGGTGTACGAGCCCGAGAGCGACGCGGTGTCCTCCGGCGAGGTCATGGTGTTCCTCGGCGACGCGTTCGTGGTGACCGTGCGGCACGGCGAGGGCTCGCCGCTGACCGCCGTACGGCGGCGCCTGGAGGACGAGCCGGAGCTGCTGGCCAAGGGGCCGACGGCGGTGCTGTACGCGATCGCCGACGCCACCGTGGACCACTATCTGGAGGTGTCGACCGAGCTGGTGACGGACCTGGAGGAGCTGGAGGCGGAGGTGTTCTCACCGGACGGCGGCGGCTCCCGGAACACCGCGTCGCGGATCTACAGGTTCAAGCGGCAGGTGCTGGAGTTCCGCCGGGCGACCGGGCCGCTGGCGCCGCCGATGACCCGGCTCGCGGACACCGGCGCGCCCGGCTCGGGCGTGCCCTTCGTGGACGAGCGGGCGCGGCCCTTCTTCCGGGACGTCAGCGACCACCTCACGCGCGTGAACGAGTCCGTGGAGGCCCTGGACCGGCTGGTCTCCGACGTGCTGTCCGCTCATCTCGCGCAGATGAGCGTCCGGCAGAACGACGACATGCGGAAGATCTCGGCGTGGGCCGCCATGGCGGCCGTTCCCACGATGATCGCCGGGATCTACGGCATGAACTTCGACCACATGCCGGAGCTGCACTGGGTGTGGTCCTACCCGGCGGTGATCGGGGTGATGGCCGCGCTGGAGGTGCTGCTGTACCGGTTGTTCAAGCGGCGGGGCTGGCTTTAGGGGCGCGCGTGGCTGTGGTGTGGGCTGCGGCTGTGGCTGTGGCTCAGGCGAACTCGGCGGCGGGGGTGGCGGGTCCGCCGAGGGCGTCGCGCCGTTCCGGCATCTCCAGGGACACCATGCGCCGCCAGCCCGCGAACCGCTCCCACGCGTACACGGCGTGGATGCCCGCCGCGAGGACGGCGGCCTTGGGGCGCGACCAGCCCAGGATGCGGCCCATGTGCGCCATGACGGCGAGGCTGACGTCCCGGTAGACGCGGATCTCGGCGAGCGCGCACGCGCGCAGGGTGCGCTGGATGGCGCGGCCGTGTCCCGCGCGGGCGAACCGCAGGAGTTCCTCGTGACAGTAGGCGAGGTGGTTGTCCTCGTCGTGGGAGATCATCTTCACGGCGCGGCCGAGGTCGGGGTCGTCCCCGAAGTGCTTGCGCAGCAGCTCCATCTGCTCGGAGGCGCGCTGTTCGGTGACCCGGCTGTGGGAGAGGTAGGTGACGATGTCCTGCACGGTGAGCGGTTCGTCGGCCTTGAGACGGTCGTGGGCGAGGCCGATGCCGCCGCGCTCCAGGAGCATCGTGTAGTCGGTGTCGGAGGGCACCGGGACGGGCTTGAGGCCGCGCTTCTTCATCAGCGCGTTGAAGATCCGCCCGTGCTTGTCCTCGTCAGCGCCGTGGCGGGCGATCCGGGGGGCGAGATCGCGCTCGTCCGGCGGCACGAGCGCGGCGATCCGGGCGTTCTCCCAGCCGCCCTGCGACTCCCCGCCCGCGGCGATGGAGCAGAACAGCGCGAAGGACTCGTCGTTGTCGATGATCTCCTGGAACAGGCTCTTGGCCGTAAGCATCGGGGGACCCCTCTCCGCGTAGCCGCGGGGTTCCGCGTGGCGCGGGACTCCGCGAACAACGAGTCAAATGCGGCCGGAGGGGTGCTGCAACAGCTTGGTCGGACAACTGCGCCAAAAGGAGGATGCGCCGAGTCGCGCCGGAGGCGTAACCGCGCGCCTCCCGGCGCGTTGTTCTCGATGACGGCCGTGGCGGGGAAGACCCCCGAGCCCCCACCACGGCCGCGGTAACTTCCGGGCCGTCGGCCCGACTTTCTAGGCGAGGCCGGCCAGCTCCAGGGCCTCGGTGCCGGCCCGCAGGGACGCGAGGCGCTCGTCGAGGGTGAAACCGGCGGGCGCGAGCGTCAGGGTGGTGACACCGGCCGCCGCGTACGCCTTCATCCGGTCGGCGATCCGCTCCACCGAGCCCAGCAGCGTGGTCCCGTCGATCAGGTCGTGCGGGACCGCCGCCGCGGCGCCCTGCTTGTCGCCCGACAGGTACTTGTCCTGGACCTCGGCCGCCGCCTGCTCGTACCCCATCCGCTGGGCGAGCTGGTTGTAGAAGTTCTGCTTACGGCTGCCCATGCCGCCGACGTACAGCGCGGTGTACGGGCGGAAGGTGTCGGCGAGCTTCTCGACGTCCTTGTCGTCGCCGACGGCGAGCGGCAGCGTCGGACACACGTCGAAGCCGTCGAGGGTCTTGCCCGCCTTCTCGCGCCCGGCCCGCAGGTACTTGATCGCGGTGTCCTCCAGGTGGTCGGCGGACGGGAAGATCAGCAGGGCGCCGTCGGCGATCTCGCCGGTCTGCTCCAGGTTCTTCGGGCCGATCGCGGCGATGTAGAGCGGGATGTGCTCGCGCTCCGGGTGCACGGTCAGCTTGATCGGCTTGCCCGGACCGCCCGGCAGCGGCAGCGTCCAGTGCTCGCCCTCGTACGACAGCCGCTCACGGGTCATCGCCTTGCGGACGATCTCCACGTACTCCCGGGTCCGGGACAGCGGCTTGTCGAACTTGACGCCGTACCAGCCCTCGGAGACCTGCGGGCCCGAGACGCCGAGGCCGAGACGGAAGCGGCCGCCGGAGAGCGAGTCGAGGGTGGCGGCGGTCATCGCGGTCATCGCGGGCTGGCGCGCCGGGATCTGGAAGATGGCCGAGCCGACGTCGATCCGTTCGGTCTGGGCCGCGACCCAGGTGAGCACCGTGGCGGCGTCCGACCCGTAAGCCTCGGCGGCCCAGCAGACGGCGTACCCGAGCCGGTCGGCCTCCTGGGCGACGGCGAGGTTGTCCGCGTCCATTCCCGCGCCCCAGTAGCCGAGGTTGATCCCGAGCTGCATGGCCGATTCCCCTTACTGATCAGTAACGACGCTGTTGTCCCGACCTTAGCGCGGGCCCGGGAGGTCGGGGAGGCCGGTGTGGTGAGCATCGCGCGGTCGGAGGTGCGGGATCGGGGGGCTGACGCGGGGAAATTCGGTTATCCACAGGCAACCCACGGCCCAGTTCTGGCCAGTAATCTCGGCGTCCATGGAGCAGAGGCATCTCGGCCGCACCGGCCTGCGTGTGTCCCGCATCGGGCTCGGCACCCTGACCTGGGGGCGTGACACCGACGAGCACGACGCCGCGGACCTCATGAAGACGTTCTGGGAGGCCGGCGGCACCCTGGTCGACACGGCGGACGTGTACGGCGACGGGGACGCCGAGTACCTCCTCGGGCGGCTGATGGACGGCCTGGTGCCCCGGCGCGACCTGATCGTCTCCACGAAGGCCGGCAGCGTGCCCGACCCGGACCGCCGCTTCGACGGCTCACGGGGCCATCTGCTCGCCGCGCTCGACGCCTCCCTCGCCCGCCTCGGCACCGACTACGTCGACCTGTGGCACGTCCACGCCTTCGACCCGGACACCCCGCTGGAGGAGACGCTCCAGGCCCTGGACATCGCTGTCGCCAGCGGCCGCGCCCGGTACGCCGGGGTCTCCAACTTCTGCGGCTGGCAGCTCGCCAAGGCCGCCACCTGGCAGCTCTCCGCGCCGGGCACCCGGACCCGGCTGGCCTGCACCCAGATGGAGTACTCGCTGCTCCAGCGCGGCATCGAGCGCGAGGTGCTGCCGGCCGCGCTGGACCTGGGCATCGGGCTGCTGCCCTCCTCCCCACTGGGCCGCGGCGTGCTCACCGGCAAGTACCGGGGCGACGCGCTGCCGCCCGACTCGCGCGGCGCGTCCGAGCACTTCTCGCCCTTCGTCGAGCCGTATCTCGACGACACCGCCGCCCGGATCGTGGACGCCGTGACGACCGCGGCGGACGGCCTCGCCGTTACCCCGCTCCAGGTCGCCCTCGCGTGGGTCCGCGACCGGCCCGGGGTGGCCGCGCCGGTCATCGGCCCGCGCAACGCGCAGCAGCTCGCGGCGGCACTGTCAGTGGAGGCGCTTAGTCTTCCTGACGAGATCTGCCGGGCTCTGGACGACGTGTCGGCGCCCGTGCACCGCTACCCCGATCACGACTGGAGCACGCTGTGAGCACCGAGCCGGAGACCACGGAGAACACCGGGCCGGGGAGCACCGGGCCGGGGGCGGCGGACGGTGAGGGGGGCGGGCCCGCGACGGAGCCCGCCGCCGAGGAGCCCGGCGCAGGCGAAGCGGCCGACATGGCGGACGGCGCCGGTGCGGAAGGCGCCGACGGTGCGGGTGACGGTGGGAGTGCCGCCGCCCAGCTCACCGAGGCGCAGGCCGAGTTGGCCGCGCAGAAGCGGGAGCGGGAGCGGATCGAGCGGCGCAAGGCCGAGCGGGCGGAGCCCATCGCCGCCGGCACCAAGCTGAGCGGCAAGGCCGCCGACCTGCTCGCCGCCGTGCGGGCCGTCGAGGGCGGCGCCAAGCCTCCGGCCAGCGCCTTCCCCGACCCGGAGCCCGCCCCCCGCCGCCCCGCCCCCGAGCCCGTACGGCCCGCGCGTCCGGTGGTCGCCGAGCCCACCGCTCCCCCGGCGCCCGCCCCGGACACCGTGGACGCCGTACGCCGCGTGCTGGCCGACGGCGGCGCCCCGGAGAACCTGGCGTCGCAGGCCGCGGCGGCGCTCGGCGAGGGTGCCGGGGAGCTGCTGCGGGAGGACCCCTGGCAGTTGCTGCGGGTCACCGGGGTGCGGCCCGAGCAGGCCGACGGCTTCGCCCGCGCGCTGCTGGGCCCCGAGTGCGCCCCGGACGACGAACGACGCGGCCGGGCCGTCACCGTCTGGCTGCTGGAGCAGGCCGCGCTGGCCGGTCACACCGCACTGGAGCTGCCCGCGCTGACCGCCGCGCTCGGCCGGCAGGCCGTGCCGGACGCGGACGCGGCCGTGCAGAGCGCGCTGGCCGAGGGTGACGTCCTCGCCTTCCAGGACGCCCTGGAGGAGCCCGGCGGCGCTCCCACCAAGGCCGCCGAAGGCGGGGACGAGGACGAGGACGCCGAGGAGTCCCGTCCGGTCCGGGTCCTGGTCGGTCTGGAGCGGTACGCCCTCGCCGAGGAGAGCCTCGCCGACGCGCTGGCCCGGATCGTCAACTCCCTCGCCAAGGAGGTCTCCCCGGAGTGGGAGCCGCAGGGTCTGTCCGGCAGCGCGGCCGAACTGGTCCGGGCCGTCGCCGGGCACGGACTGGTGCTGCACACCGGCGGTGAGGCCGCCCGCGCGGAACCGGCCGCCCTGCTCACGGCGGCCCGCGCCCAGGGGCTGCGCGCGGTGGCCGCCTGTCACACACCGGACGGGCGGGACCGGTTCACGGCGCTCCTGCCGGACGATGCGGACGGCGCCGGGGCGGACGGCGCCGGGGCGGAGGGCGCCGTGGTCACCCTCTCCGGCCTGCTCACCGGCGCCGAGGGGCCCGGCCGGGACGCGGAGGGCGCGTTCGCCCTGGATCTGCTGGTCCTGACGGACGCCCCGCTGCTCGACGTGGAGACCGCCGCGACGGTCGCGGAGTCGCTGCCGGACGGCGCCCGGCTGGTGCTGAGCGGTGACCCGGCGGTGCTGTGGTCCGCCGGTCCCGGCCGGGTCTTCGCCGATCTGCTGGCGGCGCGGGTGTGCCCGCAGGTCGCCTCGCGCACCCCCGACCCGGGTCCGCTCGGCGAGCTGGTGTCCGGGATCGGCGTCGGCGAGCTGAACCAGGTCGAGGCGCCCGGCAAGGAGATCGTGATCGTGCCGGTGCGGGACGCGGGCGAGGCGGTGCACCGGACCGTGCAGCTCGTGGCCGACTCGGTGCCCCGCGCCTTCGGCTTCGCCCCCGGGGAGACCGTGGTGATCACTCCGGGGCACGGCGGCGCCGCCGGCACCCGCGCGCTGAACGCCGCGCTCAAGGAGCGGCTCAACCCCGGCCCGGGCCGATTCGGCGGCTTCGACCCCGGTGACCTGGTCGTCCACTCCCCCGCGCCGGGCCGTTCGGTGCCGGGCCGGGTGGTGGACGCCGACGCGGAGGGACTGCACCTGACCTGCGCGGACGGCCCCGTCGTCGTGGCGAAGGAGCGGGTGGAGCGGTCCGTGCGGCACGGGTGGGCGCTGACCGCGCACCAAGCGGTGGGCGGCCGGTGGCCCGCGGCGGTCGTGGTGCTCCCCGGCGACGCGGCGCAGTCGCTGTCCCGCCCCTGGGTCTACACGGCCTTCGGCCGGGCCGAGCGGCATCTGTCCGTGGTGCACGGCGTGGACCAGGCCCTGCCGCGCGCGGTCGCCGAGGTCCCGGCGAAGCCGCGCACGACCCGGCTGCCGCTGCTGCTGCGCACCCAGGTGCCCCCGGCCGGCTAGAGACCGGCGCGGTCGCCACACGGAACGGCGGCGGCCGCCGGGGGTGTCGTCCCCGGCGGCCGCCGCCCTCTGTCTGTGCCCGTCAGCGATCCGCGTCCAGCGGTTCCAGGTCCTCGTCCTCTTCCAGCTCGTCCAGATCGGCTTCGAGGTCCCCGTCGTCTGCCTCGTCCGTGTCGTCCCCGTCGTCCGCCTCGTCGTCGAGGTCGTCGTCGAAGACCGCGCTCACGTCGAAGCGGCAGATCACCCGCTCCGGGTCGGCCTGGTCGAAGGGCGCCTCCAGCCACTCGCCGGGGTCGGCGGGTTCGTCGGCCGCCAGCACCCACAGCGTGGAGTCGCCCTCCTCCAGGCCGAACTCCTTGTGCCGGGAGGCGATCTCGTCCGGCTCGAACTCGCCGAACAGGATGCCCAGGGCGCCGTGCACCGTGCCGGCCACCTCCGCGCCCCCCTCGTCGTCCGCCGCCTCGATCCGCTGGGCCTGGGCCAGCAGCCGCTGCGGCTCCGCGACGGCGTAGTCCCGGCGCAGCAGCACGCTCACCGCGTTCGGCTCCTCCGGTCCCGCGTAGGGCGGCAGGTCCTCGGTGCCGGGGATCTCGAAGGGCGTGACCTCGTCGAAACGGTCGTAGAGCAGCTCGTCGTACACCTCGGCGGCCGCGGCCAGCTCGTTGAACGCCTCGTAGACGCCCGGGTCGTCCTCCCCCGTCCTGCGTTCGACCGCCGCCAGGTGACGGTCGAGCGCGGTCTTGACCGCCTCGGCGGCGGCACGTACCTCGGCAGCGGTGGGCTGCGCAGCATCAGACATAGTGCAGACGCTATCCGTACCGGGCCCCAGCCCGCACAATAGATGCGATGCCGGAATACGAATTTGTCGACGTGTACGTACCGCGCGGGGTCTCCCGCAAGGAGGCGACACGACTGCTGACCGACCATGCCGAGTACGGACACTGGGAGTTGCACCGCCTCAGCCTGATGCGTGACGGCAGCCGCAGGGTGCGTCTGCGACGGCGGATCATCCGCCAGGCGCGCGCCACGTGGTGAGACGAGTCGACACATACGGAATCGACACATACGGAGCGGGCCCCGCCGACGCGGGGCCCGCTCCGTCGTTCACGCGGTCGCGCGAGGTCACGCGGCGGGCCGCGCCTTGCGGTAGAGCAGGGCGCCGGCGAGCAGCGCGCCCGCGCCGGTCGGCAGGGCGAGGCCGAGGGGCAGTTCGCTGCCGGTCTCGGCGAGTTGCGGGGCGGCGACGGTCCGGTTCTGGCTCACGGTGTGGGCGGGCGTCACCTGCTGCGGGGCGGCCGGGACGCCCTCGGGCACGGTCGGGCTGGACTGGCCGGGGGCCTGGTGGCCGGGGTTCTCGTGGCCGCGGACGGGCGGCTTGCCCGGGTGACGGTCCCGGGGGACGTCGCCGTTCGCGCAGTCGTTGCCGAACGTCGGGTTGAGGATCCCGACGACGTCGATGCTGTTGCCGCAGACGTTGACGGGCACGTCGATCGGCACCTGGACGTTGTTGCCGGAGCCCACGCCGGGCGATCCGCCGGTGTGTCCGCCGGCCTGCGCGCCGGAGCCGCCGTGACCGCCATGGCCGCCGTTGCCGCCCCGGCCCCCGTTCCCGCCCTGGCCGCCGTGGTTGCCGCTGCTGCTGCCGCTGTGCTGGCCTTGACCGTGGCCCTTGCCCTGGCCCTGGCCCTGGCCCTTGTGGCCGCCGTGGCTCCTCTGATCGCCGCCGTAGCCGCCCGAGCCTCCCCCGCCCTTGTTGGCACAGGAGTTGCCGAACGACGGGTTGAGGATCCCGACGACGTCGATGGTGTTGCCGCACGCGTTGACCGGGACGTTGACCGGCGCCTGCACCGAGTTGCCGGACAGCACCCCGGGCGAGTCCGTGGCGGCGCCGTTCGCCCCGGAGTCGGCGTGGGCGTAGCCGCCCGCGGCGGCGATCACCCCCGTCGCCGCCGCCACGGTCATAAGCCTTTTGCGGGTGACGTGTCGCATTGCTGAATCCCTGCTTTCCTTCTGGTCCTCTGGTCCTCGGCCCGAATTCCCCGCATCATTACAGCTCTTGGTTCGGTTCGAGCCGTTCGAGTTTTCGGCCATTCCTTCGGAAAAGAGCCGTCGGCCCCGGAGCGCATGGGGAGCGCTCCGGGGCCGACGGTGTGGACGACCCCTCTAACGGGTCGACGTCACTTGTTGACGCAAGCGTTGCCGAAGGCGGGGTTCAGCAGCCCGATCACCGAGATCGTGTTGCCGCAGACGTTCACCGGGACGTGCACCGGGACCTGGATCACGTTGCCCGACAGGACGCCCGGGGAGTGCACCGCGGCACCCTGGGCACCGGCGTCGGCGACGGCCATGCCCGCGCCCGCGAGAACCAGCCCACCAGTGGCAGCCGCAGCAGCGACGACCTTCTTGATCATTATTCCTCCTTGTTGGCAAAAGCGGTCCGCATCAGCCGACCGCAACACCAGTAACGAGGAGGAATTAATGAGGCTACGCGCTTATCGGCGCATTCACTCTTCCCAGTAACGACCGTACAGGCGCCCGAATTCAGGACGCGTCGATGAACCGGTCGAGGACCCGGACGCCGAACTTCAGACCGTCCACCGGCACCCGCTCGTCGACCCCGTGGAACATGCCCGCGAAGTCCAGCTCCGGGGGCAGCTTCAGCGGGGCGAAGCCGAAGCCGCGGATACCGAGGTCGTCGAAGGACTTGGCGTCGGTGCCGCCGGAGAGCATGTACGGGATCGCCTTGGCGGTCGGGTCCTCGGCGAGCAGCGAGGACTGCATGGCCTCGACGAGCGCCCCGTCGAAGGAGGTCTCCAGCGCCTTGTCGGAGTGCACGTCCTCGCGGCGCACCTTCGGGCCGAGGATCCGGTCGAGGTCGGCGAGGAACTCCTCCTCGTGGCCCGGCAGGAAGCGTCCGTCGACGTGCGCGGTGGCCTCGCCCGGGATGACGTTGACCTTGTAACCGGCGCCGAGCTGGGTGGGGTTGGCGGTGTTGCTCAGGGTGGCGCCGATCAGCTTGGCGATGCCGCCGAGCCGGGCGAGCGTCGACTGCATGTCCTCCGGGTCCAGCTCGGTGCCGAGGGCGTCGCCCAGCTCGTCGAGGAAGGCCCGGGTCGTCTTGGTGACCCGCACCGGGAAGGTGTGGCGGCCGAGGCGGGCGACGGCCTCGGACAGTTCGGTGATCGCGTTGTCCCGGTGGATCATCGAACCGTGGCCGGCGGTGCCGGCGACGGTCAGCTTCATCCAGTGCATGCCCTTCTCGGCCGTCTGGATCAGATAGAGCCTGCGCTCCTCGCTGACCGTGAAGGAGAATCCGCCGACCTCGCTGATCGCCTCCGTGACGCCCTCGAAGAGGTCGGGGTGGTGGTCGACCAGGTGGCGGGCGCCGTAGGTGCCGCCGGCCTCCTCGTCGGCGAGGAAGGCGAGGACGATGTCGCGGGGCGGCCTGCGCCCGGAGCGCAGCCGGTCGCGGACGACCGCCAGGGTCATCGCGTCCATGTCCTTCATGTCGACGGCCCCGCGCCCCCACACGCAGCCGTCGGTGACCTCGCCCGAGAAGGGGTGGTGGGTCCAGTCGTCGGCGTTGGCCGGGACGACGTCGAGATGGCCGTGGATGAGCAGCGCGGGCCGGGACGGGTCCTCGCCCTCGATCCGGGCCACGGTGGAGGCGCGCCCCGGGTGCGATTCGAAGATCTTGGGTTCGAGCCCGACCTCGGCGAGCTTCTCGGCGACCCACTCCGCCGCCTTGCGCTCGCCCGGGCCCGAGTGGTCGCCGTAGTTGCTGGTGTCGATCCGGATCAGCTCGCGGCAGAGGTCCACGACCTCGTCCTCACCGGTGACGCTCCTGCCCGTGTCCGTCGCGCTCACGCTGTTCCTCCCGCTGTCACTGCTGGTGGCCCCCGGAGCCGTGACGCACGGCGACCGGGTCTTCCCTCATCCTCCCCCGCCGTGTCCCCCTTCCCAAGAGCGGTCCCCGCCCGTCACACGCCGTTCACGCCGACCGCGCCCGGGCCGGTCGGTGTGATCGGGCACCCCGGAAAGCCTGGTAATGTTTACGACGTCGCCGCGGGGGAAACCCCACGCGACAGACACCTTGTCCGGGTGGCGGAATGGCAGACGCGCTAGCTTGAGGTGCTAGTGCCCTTTATCGGGCGTGGGGGTTCAAGTCCCCCCTCGGACACCAGCGGGAAGATCCGCGAGATCGTCCCCGATCCTTTCATGAATCGCCGGTGAGTCGTATGACTCACCGGCGATTCGTTGTTCCGGGAGGCGTCCCGAGCCCGCCCCGAGGCCGTCCCTGCCCCCTCCCCGCCCGTCCGGCCGCTTCTGAGCCGCGCCGTTCGGGCAGGTCACCGATACTGAGGAAATGGGCAGACTCGGGCGATATGCCCCAGTGAGCCGGCAGGACGACCGCGCACCGCCGCCGGCCGGGCCGCCGGGCGCCGGTCCGACGGCCCGTCACCCCGCGGCCGGACGACGCCGGCTGTCGTGGCGCAGGCCGCGCAGCGTCGCCGGTCAGGTCTTCCTGCTGCAACTGGTGGTCGTCCTGCTGCTCATCGCCACGGCCGTGACGGTGCTCGTGATCCAGGACCGCAGCCGTGCGATCCAGGAGGCCGGCGACCGGTCCCTGGTGGCGGCCGAGTCGTTCGCGAACGCGCCGGGCACGGCGGAGGCGATGCAGAGCGACGACCCGACGGCGGCGCTCCAGCCGCACGCCGAGGCGGTGCGCAAGAAGACGGGCGTCGACTACGTCGTGGCGCTGAGCCCGTACGGCTTCCGCTGGACGCATCCGGACCCGGACCAGATCGGGAAGCACGTCTCCACGTCCTACGGTGAGGCGCTGGAGGGCGAGCCCCACCAGACCACGTTCGACAGCAGTCTGGGCAAGGCGGTCGACTCGACGGTGGCCGTCTTCGACGAGAAGGGCGACGCGGTCGGCCTCGTCACCGTGGGCGTCACGGTGGACAAGGTGACCAGCGTGGTGCAGCACCAACTGCCGGTGATCTTCGCGGCCGGCGGTGTCGCGCTGCTGCTGGCCGCGGGCGGATCGGCGCTGGTCAGCGGACGGCTGCGGCGGCAGACGCGGGGCCTGGGCCCGGTCGAGATGACCCGGATGTACGAGCACAACGACGCGGTGCTGCACGCCGTCCGCGAAGGCGTGATCATCCTGGACGCCGACGGCAGGCTGCTGCTCGTCAACGACGAGGCGCGCCGGCTGCTCGCCCTGCCGGCCGAGACCGAGGGCAAGCCGGTCACCGGGCTCGGGCTGAACCCGGCCCTGGCCGCGCTGCTCGGGTCGGGCCGGGCGGCCACGGACAAGGTCTTCCTGGCCGGGGACACCCTGCTCGCGGTCAATGTGCGGCCGGTGGGTCACAAGGGCGGCAGCGTGGCCACCCTGCGGGACACCACCGAGCTGCGCGCCCTCGCCGGCCGGGCGGACGTGGCGGGCGGGCGTCTGCAACTGCTCTACGAGGCCAGCACCCGGATCGGCACCACCCTCGACATCCGGCGCACCGCCGAGGAGCTGACCGAGGTGGCGGTCCCGCGGTTCGCCGACTTCGCCACCGTCGAGCTGGTGGAGCCCGTGCTGCACGGGGGTGAGCCGACGGGGGCGAGCACGGAGATGCGCCGTGTCGCGTCCGCGGGCATCCTCGGCGACGCGCCCCTCAACCCCGTCGGGACGCTGCTGCGGTACGTGCCCGGCAACCCGGTGGCCACCGGGATGACCACCGGCCGGCCGGTGCTGGTGGCGGACCTCTCCGTCGCCGACGGCTGGCAGGCCCAGGACCCGGAGCGGGCCCGGCGGGTCGTCGAGTACGGCATCCACTCCATGATCTCGGTGCCGCTCCAGGCGCGGGGCCAGTTGCTGGGGATCGTGGAGTTCTGGCGGTCGGAGCAGGAGCCCTTCGAGGCGGACGACCTGTCCCCCGCCGAGGAACTCGCCACCCGGGCGGCCGTGTGCATCGACAACGCGCGCCGCTACACCCGCGAGCACACCACGGCCGTCACCCTCCAGCGCAGCCTGCTGCCCGGCACGTTCCCGGAGCTGTCCGCCCTGGAGGTCGGGCACCGGTATCTGCCCGCCCAGGCGGGGGTGGGCGGCGACTGGTACGACGTCATCCCGCTGCCGGGGGCCCGGGTGGCGCTGGTGGTCGGTGATGTCGTCGGGCACGGTCTGCACGCGGCCGCGACGATGGGCCGGCTGCGGACCGCGGTGCACAACTTCGCCGCCCTGGACCTGCCCCCGGACGAGCTGCTGGCGCACCTGGACGATCTGGTCGCCCGGATCGACCAGGACGCGGCGGCCGAGGGCAACACCGAGGCCGTCAGCGGTGCCACCTGTCTGTACGCGGTCTACGACCCGGTCTCCGGGCGGTGTGTGCTGGCCCGGGCCGGTCATCCCGGTCCGGCGCTGGTCACGCCCGACGGCGCCGTGACCTTCCCCGAGATCCCCGTCGCGCCGCCGCTCGGCGTGGGCGGCGGGCTGCCGGTCGAGACGGCCGACCTGCGGCTCGCCGCCGGCAGCCGGCTGGTCCTCTACACCGACGGCCTGGTGGAGGCCCGGGGGCGGGACATCGACGTCGGGCTCGGCATGCTGCGGGAGGTGCTCGCCGAGACGTACGACGACGACCTGGACGACACCTGCCGGACGGTGCTCGACGCGATGCTGCGCGCCGGGTCGGGCGACGACGTCGCGCTGCTCGTCGCGCGCACCCGGCTGCTCGACCCGGACCAGGTCGCGGAGTGGGAGGTGCCCGACGATCCGGCGGCCGTCCCCCGGATCCGCGCCGAGGCCACCCGCAGGCTGGAGGCGTGGGGGCTCGGCGAGGCCGCGTTCACCACCGAGCTGATCCTCAGCGAACTGGTCACGAACGCCATCCGGTACGGGGCGAGCCCGATCGGTCTGCGGCTGCTGCGCGACCGCGACAGCCTGATCTGCGAGGTCGCCGACGGCACCAGCACCTCCCCGCATCTGCGCCGCGCGGCCTCCACCGACGAGGGGGGCCGCGGTCTGTTCCTCGTCGCGCAGTTGTCCCGCCGGTGGGGCACCCGGTACACCGACCGGGGCAAGATCATCTGGGCGGAGCAGGCGCTCGACGCGGGCGCGGCGGGAGATCTGAGCGGACTGCTCCTTGCGGACCTGTGAACCGCGGCGGGAGCCCTCGGGACACGCTCAGGAGTTGTCGTCCACCGTGAAGTACGGGATCTTGGCCGGGTCCCGGCCGAAGGCGGCGCCGAGGTAGACGGCCGACAGCTTGGCGAGCGTCCCGTCGTCGATGAGCTGCCGGATGATCCGGTCCAGTTCGTCCCGGTCGGGCGACCCCTTCGGGTACAGGGCGCCGTAGCCCTGGTCGGTCCGGTACTGGCCCACCAGGCTCACCCGGCTCTCCTGCTTCTGGGGGTACGCGAGCAGGATGGTCGTGTCGTGGACGACCGCGTCGATCCGGCCGTCCTCCAGCGCGGTGATCATCTCGGGGTCGTTGGCGAAGGCGGTGACGGGCCGGGTCGGCTTGATGCGGTCCTTGACGAACTCCTCGCCCGTGGTGCCCTCGGCCACGCCGATGCGGACGTCCCGGATGTTGTTCTGGTCGATCTTCTCGCCGTCCCTGATCAGCACGCCGAGGGTCGAGGAGAGGTAGGGCGGGGAGAAGTCGGCGACCTTGCTCCGTTCCGGGGTGATGGTGATCTGCGCCAGGGCCAGGTCGAAGTCCGAGGTGCGGCCGGACACGACCTGCGGGAAGGGGGCGTTCAGGACCTTCACCCGGTCGAGTCCGGAGCGGTAGGCGATGTTGGCGGCCATGCAGTACTCGTAGCCGCTCTTGACGGTGTCCGCGGTGTCGCCGTTCCACCAGCCGGGCGCGGGCAGCGTCGTCTTGACCGTGAGCGCGCCCGCCGTCTCGGGCGTCAGATGGAACTCGCCGTACTGTCCCGAGACGGGGCAGTCGCCGTAGTGGGCGTTCGACGACTTCGAGCCGTTCTGGTCGCACGCCGATGTCGCGACGATGAGCGCCACACCGACAGCCAGAGAGACGATCGCTGCCGCGGCGCGCATCATTGCACCTCCGGTAGGGGCATACTCCTTGAGTCACCATAAATCACCCCGAACCAAATGACTGCCGGAACCCTTGGTGTGGCCGATGTCTCCCTGGCCCCGTTCCGTGCGAAGGTCGCGCAGGTCACGGTGGGCGCACGGCTCGTCACGGGTCCCCCGGACGGGTCCGTCCGGTGGCTGCCGCAAAGGGACGTCCTTAGCGTCGTACTAAAATTTCCGGCTTGTTACGGAGCCGGCCCGGACAACCCCAGGCAGACCTGCGGGCCCGCCGGCGCCCCGGAGGCTTCCGGGATCGAGACGCGAGGACCGATGGCAGCCATTGACGAGAGCAGTGCTCTCGGCCTGCTCGACGACGACATCCGCGTACAGCTCGGTGACACGGCACGTTTCTCCGGCGGCCCCGCCGCCTCCCCACGGACCCTGGTCGACGTGTTCGACGCGTCCGTGCGGTCGTACCCGGACGAGTGGGCCCTGGACGACGGCACCACGCCCCTGACCTACCGGGCGCTCGCGGTGGAGGTGGAGCGGCTCAGGGGCCGGCTCGCCGCCGCCGGGGTCGGCCTCGGCGACCGGGTGGGGGTGCGGGTGCAGTCCGGCACCAACGATCTCTACGTGGCGATCCTGGCCGTGCTCGCGGCCGGCGCCGCCTATGTCCCGGTCGACGCCGAGGACCCCGACGAGCGCGCCGAGCTGGTGTTCGGCGAGGCCGGGGTGCGGGCGGTGATCGGGGCCGGGCACGGGATCGCCCCGACCCGGAGCGCGGCGGAGGGCCGGGAGAGGGCCGGGCGGCCCGGGGTCGAGCACGACGCCTGGATCATCTTCACCTCCGGTTCGACGGGGCGGCCCAAGGGTGTCGCCGTGAGCCATCGCAGCGCCGCCGCGTTCGTGGACGCCGAGGCCGCGCTGTTCCTCGCCGAGGAGCCGATCGGGCCCGGCGACCGGGTGATGGCCGGGCTGTCGGTGGCCTTCGACGCCTCCTGCGAGGAGATGTGGCTGGCCTGGCGGCACGGCGCCTGTCTGGTGCCGGTGCCCAGGGCGCAGGTCAGGAGCGGCGCGGACCTCGGTCCCTGGCTGGTGGAGCAGGAGATCACCGTCGTCTCCACCGTGCCGACCCTGGCCGCGCTCTGGGAGCCCGAGACCCTCAACGACGTCCGGCTGCTGATCTTCGGCGGTGAGGCGTGCCCGCCCGAGCTGGTGCAGCGGCTGGTGACCGAGGGGCGGGAGGTGTGGAACACCTACGGGCCGACCGAGGCCACCGTGGTCGCCTGCGCCGCGCTGATGTCGGGCGCGGAGCCGGTGCGGATCGGGCTGCCGCTGCGCGGCTGGGAGCTGGCCGTCGTCGACGAGGCCGGGGAGCCGGTGCCGTTGGGCGGCAGCGGTGAGCTGGTGATCGGCGGGGTCGGGCTCGCCCGGTACCTGGACGCCGGGAAGGACGCGGAGAAGTACGCGCCGCTGCCCTCGCTGGGCTGGGAGCGGGCGTACCGCAGCGGTGACCTGGTGCGGGCCGACGCCGAGGGGCTGGTGTTCCTGGGGCGGGCCGACGAGCAGATCAAGCTCGGCGGGCGGCGGATCGAGCTGGGTGAGGTGGACGCGGCGCTCCAGGCGCTGCCCGGGGTCGCGGGGGCCGCGGCCGCCGTACGGACCGCGCGCGGCGGCAATCAGTTGCTGGTCGGGTATGTGGTGACGCAGGACGGCTGGGACCGGTCCGCGGCGGTGGAGAAGCTGCGCGCCGAGCTGCCCGCCGCCCTGGTGCCGCTGCTCGCGCCGGTGGCGGAGCTGCCGACCCGGACCTCGGGGAAGGTCGACCGCGACGCGCTGCCCTGGCCGCTGGAGGGCGTGGAGGCCCCGGGCGAGCGGTTGTACGGCACCGAGGCGTGGCTCGCCGAGCAGTGGACCGAGGTGCTGGGCCTCCCGGTCGGCTCGGCCGGCGACGACTTCTTCGCGATCGGCGGCGGCAGTCTGGCCGCCGCCCAGCTCACCACCCGGCTGCGCACCCGCTATCCGGCCGCCGCCGTGCTGGACGTCTACCAGCAGCCGACCCTGCGCAAGCTGGCCCGCCGGCTGGAGGCGTCGGTGCGCGAGGCGGGCGACCGCCGGACGGTGGCGCCGGTGCCGAGACGGGCGCAGCTCGTCCAGCTCCTGGTGCTGGTGCCGCTCGCCGCCCTGCTGGGGCTGCGCTGGTGGGTCGCACTGGCCGTGCTGGGCAACCTGCTGCCCGGGTACGCCTGGCTGCCGACGGCGCCCTGGTGGCTGCTCGGTGCCGGTGTACTGCTGCTGTTCACTCCGCCCGGGCGGATCGCGCTCGCGGCGGGCGGGGCGCGGCTGCTGCTGCGGGGTGTGACGCCCGGACGGTATCCGCGGGGCGGGTCGGCGCATCTGCGGCTGTGGGCGGCCGAGCGGCTGGCCGAGTCCACCGGGGCGACCTCGCTGACCGGGTCGTGGCTGGAGCGGTACGCGCGGGCGCTGGGCTGCCGGATCGGGCCGGACGTCGATCTGCACTCGCTGCCGCCGGTCACCGGGCTGCTGAAGCTGGGCCGGGGCGCCGCCGTCGAGTCCGAGGTGGATCTGTCCGGGTACTGGCTGGACGGCGACCGGCTGGAGATCGGGGCGGTCAAGGTGGGCGCGCACGCCGTCGTCGGCACGCGCAGTCTGCTCTTCCCGAGCGCCCGCGTCGGCAAGCGGGCCGAGGTGGCGCCCGGTTCGGCGGTCACCGGGCAGGTCCCGACCGGGCAGCGCTGGGCGGGCGCGCCCGCGGTCAAGCTCGGCAAGGCCAAGCGCAACTGGCCGAAGGAGCGGCCCGGGCGCGGCCGGTACTGGCGGGTGATGTACGGCGTGACCGGCGTCGCGCTGAATCTGCTGCCGGTGGCGGCGGCCGGGGCCGCGCTGCTGGTGGCCCGGGTGTTCGTCACCCCCGGTCTCGGGCTCGGCGGGGCGCTGCGCGGGGCGGTTCTCGCGCTGGTCCCGGCGACGCTGGCCTACGGGCTGGCGTACGCGGTGCTGCTGCTGGCCGCCGTACGGCTGCTCAGCGTCGGGCTGCGGGAGGGCACGCATCCCACGCACGGCCGGGTGGGCTGGCAGGCGTGGACGGTGACGCAGTTGATGGACCGCTCCCGCGAGACGCTGTTCCCGCTGTACGCGGGGCTGGTCACCCCGCTGTGGCTGCGGCTCCTCGGGATGCGGATCGGGCGGGGCGCCGAGGTGTCGACGGTGCTGGCGCTGCCGAGTCTGACCACGGTCGGCGAGGGCGCGTTCCTCGCGGACGACACACTGACCGCGCCGTACGAGCTGGGGGGCGGCTGGGTGCGGATCGGGCGGGCGGAGATCGGGCGGCGGGCGTTCCTCGGGAACTCGGGGATGACCGCGCCGGGCCGGTCGGTGCCGGACGGCGGGCTGGTCGGGGTGCTGTCGGCGACGCCGAAGAAGGCGAAGAAGGGCAGCTCCTATCTGGGGCTGCCGCCGGTGAAACTGCCGCGGAGCGCGGCCGACGGCGACCGGAGCCGCACCTACGAGCCGCCGGCGCGGCTGCTGTGGGCGCGGGCCCTGGTGGAGCTGTGCCGGATCGTGCCGGTGTTCTGCTCGGCGGCGCTGGCCGTGCTGACGGTGGCGGCGCTGTGCGCGCTGGGCGGCTGGGCGCCGCTGCTGGGCGGCCCGGTGCTGCTCGGGGCGGGTGCGGCGGCCGGGGCGGTGTCGGTGGTGGCGAAGTGGCTGCTGGTGGGGCGGCACCGCGCCGGGGAGCATCCGCTGTGGAGTTCCTTCGTGTGGCGCAACGAGCTGGCGGACACCTTCGTCGAGGTGCTGGCCGTGCCGTGGCTGGGGGCCGCCGTGCCGGGGACGCCGGTGACGGCGGTGTGGCTGCGCGGGCTGGGGGCGCGGATCGGCCGGGGGGTGTGGGTGGAGAGCTACTGGCTGCCGGAGGCCGACCTGGTCACCCTGGAGGACGGGGCGACGGTCAACCGGGGCTGTGTGCTCCAGACTCACCTCTTCCACGACCGGATCTTGCGGACGGATACTGTGGTCCTCCGTGAGGGTGCCACGCTGGGCCCTGGCGGGATCGTGCTGCCCGGCAGCACGGTCGGGGCCCGTACGACGCTGGGTCCCGCGTCGCTCGTCATGGCCGCGGAGTCCGTCCCGGACGACACCCGGTGGCTGGGCAACCCGATCGAGGCGTGGCGCCCCTGAGAGCGGGCACCCCGGACCCGGCGGGCGGTGTGCCGACGGACGGTGTGCCGACGGCGGGTGGGTCGACGGCGGGTGGGTCGGCGGCGGTTGGAGCACAGCGCAGGGAGCGGACGCGGAAGTGGCAGTGCAGCAGTCAGTGGGTCCGGACCCGTACTTCCCGGACAACGGCGATCCCCGGTACCGGGTGCATCGCTACGAACTCACGCTGGACTACCGGCCCGGCCCCAACCGGCTCTCCGGCACGGCCCGGATCAACGCGATCGCGGGCCGGGCGCCGCTGCCCGAGTTCCAGCTCAACCTGGCCGACTTCCGGATCGGCCGGGTCCGGGTGGACGGACGGCAGGCGAACTACACCCACCGCGGCGGCAAGCTGCGGGTGCGGCCCGCGAAGCCGCTGCGCGCGGGGGCCGCGTTCACCGTGGAGATCCACTGGTCGGGCAATCCCAAGCCGGTGTCCAGCCCCTGGGGCGGGCTCGGCTGGGAGGAGCTGACGGACGGCGCGCTGGTGGCGAGCCAGCCGACCGGCGCGCCCTCCTGGTTCCCCTGCAACGACCGCCCCGCCGACAAGGCGACCTACCTCATCTCGATCACCACGCCTTCGGCGTACTCGGTGGTGGCGGGCGGCCGGCTGCTGACCCGCACCACCAAGGCGTCCACCACGACCTGGGTGTACGAGCAGGCGGCGCCGACGTCGAGCTATCTCGTCGGGCTGTCGATCGGCAAGTACCAGACGGTGCTCCTCGGCGATCCGGGGCTCGGCGGGGTGCCGATGCACGGGCACATCCCCGCGCATCTGCTGCCGCAGTTCTCCCGGGACTTCGCCCGGCAGCCCGCGATGATGGACCTCTTCCAACGGCTCTTCGGGCCCTACCCGTTCGACGAGTACGCCGTGGTCGTGGCCGACGAGGAGTTCGATGTCCCCGTCGAGGCCCAGGGGTTGTCGCTGTTCGGCGTCAACCATGTGGACGGGGCCCGTGGTTCGGAGCGGCTGGTGGCGCACGAGCTGGCCCACCAGTGGTTCGGCAACAGCGTGTCGATCGCCGACTGGCGGCACATCTGGCTGAACGAGGGCTTCGCCAAGTACGCGGAGTGGCTGTGGTCGGAGCGCTCGGGCGGCCGGACCGCCCAGCAACTGGCCGCCGCCGCCCACCGGTTGCTGTCCGGTCAGCCGCAGGACCTGCGCCTCGCCGACCCCGGCCGCAAGTCGATGTTCGACGACCGGCTCTACGAACGCGGCGGCCTCACCCTGCACGCGCTGCGCTGCGCGATGGGCGACGAGCCGTTCTTCCGGATGCTGCGCGCCTGGGCAGGCCTGCACCGCGGCGGCGCGGTCTCCACCGCCACCTTCCGCTCCCACGTCGCCCGTCACGCCGACGACCCGCTGGACGGCCTGCTGACGGCGTGGCTGGACCGGCCCGAACTGCCGCCGCTGCCCACGCAGGACGCGCGGGTGGCGTAGCCCGCGGGCCGCTCTCGGCACAATGGTGGGCATGTCACGACGTACCCGCCGTCCCGTCTCCTCCTCCGCCGCCGCCTCGAAGGCCGGGCTCTCCTGCCCCTGTGGTCTCCCCCGGGCCTACGACGACTGCTGCGGGCGGTATCACTCGGGGGCTGCGGCTCCCACGGCCGAGGCGTTGATGCGGTCGCGGTACTGCGCGTTCGTGAAGGGGGACGTCGGGTATCTGGTGCGGACCTGGCATCCGCGGACCCGGCCGGAGGGGCTGGAGCTGGATCCCGGGACGCGGTGGACGGGGCTGGAGGTGCTCGCGGTGGACGGCGGGACGGCCTTCCACACGAACGGCACGGTGGAGTTCCGGGCGTCCTACCGGGGCGGCGCCCTGCACGAGGTCAGCCGTTTCGAGCGGGTGGACGGGGCCTGGGTGTACGTGGACGGGGAGCACCGGTAGGGCCGGTTCAGGGGGCCAGGATGTCGAGTTCCTGGAGGGCACCGGCGGTGATCTGGCGGGTCAGGGCCTCCGCGCGGGCCGGGTCGCCCTCCCGGACGGCCTCGGCGAGGTCGACATGGAGGGTGACGGCGGCCGGGTCGGGGTCCTCGAACATGACCTCGTGATGGGTGCGGCCGGTGAGGACCTCGGCGACCACGTCCCCGAGGCGGGCGAACATCTCGTTGCCCGAGGCGGTGAGGATCACCCGGTGGAAGGCCACGTCGTGCAGGAGGTAGCCCTCCAACTGGTGGCCGCGTGAGTGGGCGACCATGCCCAGCGCGCATTCGGTCAGCTCGGCGCACTGCGCCGCCGTGGCGTGCCGTGCGGCCAGACCCGCGGCGACCGGTTCGATCGCGGAGCGCAGCACGGTGAGCGAGCGCAGTTGGTGCGGGCGGTCGGCGCCGGCCAGCCGCCAGCGGATGACCTGGGGATCGTAGACGTTCCACTCGGCCTTGGGGCGGACGGTGACGCCGACCCGGCGGCGCGACTCGACCAGGTGCATGGACTCCAGGACGCGGACCGCCTCGCGCATCACGGAGCGGGAGACCTCGAAGCGCTGGGCCAGTTCGTCGGTGCGCAGCACACTGCCCGGCGGGTACTCACCGGCGGTGATGGCGGGGCCGAGTGCTTCCAGTACATGGCCGTGCAGACCTCGGCCCGGAGTGGTCATGCACTCAGAGTACGGGGTGCGTCACCCCGCTAAAAAGTCAGACTTATATGTCACACACTCTTGAATAGTCGTACCTAATGCGTTTCAGTGGCGTCGACATCAGGTGTCGACAGGACAGCGAGGTAGTGATGCACACCCCCCACGTCGTCGTCGTGATGGGCGTCGCCGGAACGGGCAAGACCACGGTCGGTCCGCTGCTCGCCGCCCGGCTCGGCGTCCCCTACGCCGAGGGCGACGAGTTCCACCCGCCGGCCAACATCACCAAGATGTCGGCGGGCATCCCGCTCGACGACGCGGACCGGCTGCCGTGGCTGGACGCCATCGGCGGCTGGGCGCAGGAGCGGACCGGGCTCGGCGGGGTGGTCAGTTGCTCGGCGCTGAAGCGGTCCTACCGCGACCGGCTCAGGGCCGCCGCCCCCGGACTGGTCTTTCTGCACCTCAGTGGCTCCCGGGAGCTGATCGAGGACCGGATGGGGCACCGTCGGGGCCACTTCATGCCGACCGCCCTCCTGGACTCCCAGTTCGCCACCCTCGAACCGCTCACGGCGGACGAGGCGGGCGTCACCGTCGATGTCACCGGCGGCCCGGAGGAGATCACCGCCCGTGCCGCGGGCGCGCTCGGCGATCTTCCCGAACCCGAACCCGTCGGGTAACCCCCCACGCCCTCCCCCGTCCCCCGTATCGCAAGGGAATCCCCGTGACCAGACTCAGCGTCGAGATGCTGGCAGCGGACACCGTCGAGCCGATCACCTCAGCCGGCCACGCTCAGCTCGGCCTCGCCGTTGTGGCGGGCATCGCCGTCATCGTCCTGCTCATCACCAAGTTCAAGCTGCACGCCTTCCTGGCGCTGACCATCGGCTCGCTCGCGCTCGGCGCGTTCGCCGGGGCACCGCTGGACAAGGTCATCCTCAGTTTCACCACCGGACTCGGCGCCACGGTCGCCGGTGTGGGCGTGCTGATCGCGCTGGGCGCGATCCTCGGCCGGATGCTCACCGACTCCGGCGGCGCCGATCAGATCGTCGACACGATCCTCGCCAGGGCCGGCGGCCGTTCGATGCCGTGGGCGATGGTGCTGATCGCCTCGGTGATCGGCCTGCCGCTGTTCTTCGAGGTCGGCGTGGTGCTGCTGATCCCCGTCGTGCTGATGGTCGCCCGGCGCGGCAACTACTCGCTCATGCGCATCGGCATCCCGGCGCTGGCCGGACTGTCCGTGATGCACGGCCTGGTGCCGCCGCACCCCGGTCCGCTGGTCGCGATCGACGCGGTCGGCGCCAACCTCGGCGTCACCCTGGCGCTGGGCGTGCTCGTCGCCATCCCGACGGTCGTCATCGCGGGCCCGCTGTTCTCCCGCACGGCCGCCCGCTGGGTCGACGTCCCCGCCCCGGACCGGATGATCCCGCAGCGCCCTTCCGAGGACCTGGACAAGCGGCCCGGCTTCGGCGCCACCCTGGTCACCATCCTGCTGCCCGTCGTGCTGATGCTGGCCAAGGCCCTGGTCGACATCGTCGTGGACGACCCCACGCACACCGTGCAGCGCGTCTTCGACGTCGTCGGCTCCCCGATGATCGCCCTGCTCGCCGCCGTGCTCCTCGGCATCTTCACGCTGGGCCGGCCCGCCGGCTTCTCCAAGGAGCGGGTCGCGCAGGTCGTGGAGAAGGGGCTCGCGCCCATCGCGGGCATCCTGCTGATCGTCGGCGCGGGCGGCGGCTTCAAGCAGACGCTGATCGACTCCGGTGTGGGCCGGATGGTCCTGGAGATCTCCGAGAACTGGTCGATCCCGGCGCTGCTGCTGGCCTGGCTGATCGCGGTGGCGATCCGGCTGGCGACCGGTTCGGCGACGGTGGCGACCATCTCGGCGGCCGGTCTGGTCGCCCCGCTCGCGGCCGACATGTCCACGACCCACACGGCCCTGCTGGTCCTCGCCATCGGCGCCGGCTCGCTCTTCTTCAGCCATGTCAACGACGCCGGGTTCTGGCTGGTCAAGGAGTACTTCGGGCTCACGGTCGGCCAGAACGTCAAGACCTGGTCGGTGATGGAGACGATCATCTCGGTGGTCGCGGGCGGCTTCGTCCTGCTGCTGTCGCTGATTCTGTAGCGGCGGATCACCACGGGGAGTGGGCGCGGCCGGTTCAGTCCCGCCACAGCGGATGCTCGCGCTCCGCCCACTCCCGGCTCACCGCCCCCGTCCGCATGCCGCGGCGCGCCTCCGGGTCGCCGAGGGCCATGCCGATGTGGCCGGCGAGGACGATCCCGATCGTCAGGGCCAGCCAGTCGTGGACGAAGGTCGCGCTGGTGCGCCACTGGACCGGGGTGAGGTGGGTGAACCACATGAGCAGCCCGGTGCCGAGCATCACCAGCGTCGCCCCGGCGATCCAGGCCGCGTAGATCTTCTGCCCGGCGTTGAACTTGCCCGCCGGGCGTTCCGCGCGCCGCCGGTCCCGGCGCAGGGCGGCGCGCAGCCAGCGCCGGTCGTGCGGGCCGAAGCGGTTCAGCCGGCCGAGGTCGCCGCGGAAGGCACGGGAGGCCAGGCCCGCGAGGACGGGCACCGGCAGGGCGAGACCGGCCCACTCGTGCAGCCGGACCACCAGCGCACGGCGGCCGACGAGCTGCGCGAACTCCGGAACGTACAGCGCGGCGGCGGTCACCACGCAGACGCCCATGAGCAGGGCGGTGGTGCGGTGGATCCAGCGTTCGGCGCGGGTGAAGCGGGGGATCCGGGCCGTCGGCGGCGCCTCAGTCGGTAGGCGCATCGTCCCGCCCGTTCGACCGGCCGACCCAGGCGTCGACGTCGTAGCCGCGCTCCTCCCAGTAGCCGGGGCGCACCTTCTCGGTGACGGTGATGCCGGAGAGCCACTTGGCGGACTTGTAGAAGTACATGGGGGCCACGTAGAGGCGGACCGGGCCGCCGTGGTCGTGGCCGAGGTCCTTGTCCTGCATGCGCAGCGCGACCAGGACGTCGGCGCGGCGGGCCTGGTCGAGGGTGAGGCTCTCGCTGTAGGTGCCGTCGAAGCAGGTGAAGCGGACGGCGCCGGCCCCGGACCGCACCCCGGCCGCGTCCAGCAGGACGGACAGCCGGACGCCCTCGAAGGCGGTGTCGGGGACCCGCCAGCCGGTGACGCACTGGACGTCCCTGACCATCCGGGTCTGCGGCAGCGCCCTGAGGCCGGCCAGGGTGTGGGTGGCGGGGCGGTCGACCAGGCCGTCGACGGTGAGGCGGTAGTCCGTGGCGTCGCGGTGCGGCACGGAGGAGGCCACCGAGTAGTAGCGGAAGCCGCCGCCGTTGGGCAGCAGTCCGGTCAGGCCGGTGGGGTCCTTGTCGGCGGCGGCGCCCAGGAAGCTCTCCAGGCCGCGCTGGAGCGGTGGTGCGGCGACGACGCCCAGGGCGCCGAGGGCGAGGGTGCCGAGGAAGACCCGGCGGCCGACGGGGGTGCCGCGCCCCTCCCCGGACGGTCCGGCCGGTGGTTCGGGATTCACCTGTCCATTCGAGCACTCAGGGGGCGGGCGGGGCCAGGGATTCCGGGCCGCCGTCAGACTTCCGTCATCACTTCTCACGCCTCTTCCGGCCGGTCCGGGAGGCCGAGGGCGTCGGCCCGTGCCGCCCGGAAGGCGTCGTGCGGGTCGCGGTCCGGGTAGGACCACGGCTCCGGTGTGAGGTGCGGACCGATGTGCCGGAACAGGGCGGCCGCCTCGGCGCCCCGGCCCTCGCAGACCTTGGCGTGGGCGAGGTGGTTCAGGTCGACGAGGCGGCGGGGGTGGCCGTCGTGCTCCCACTCCAGCAGCCAGTCGAAGGCGGCCTTCATCACGTCCCGGGCCCGGCTGCCGCGCCAGTGCGCGGAGGCCACCGGGTCGCACGGGACGAAGCCGCCGGCGGCCAGGACGCGGTAGCGCTCGGCGTGCGCGACGACCGGGAGGATGGCCAGCGGCGAGTCCGCGGGGGCCTGCTCGGCGGCCCAGGCGGCGAAGTCGTACACCTCGTGGAGCGGGTCCGGGCCGGTGCCGGCGCGGCGCTCGGCGAGCCGGGCGACCATCAGATGGTGCGCGTGGTGGTGGTCGCGGTGCCGGGCCCTGATCTCCTCGAAGATCCGGACGGCTTCCGGGCCGGCGTCCCGCTCCAGCATCAGCAGGCCGAGCCAGGGGGTGGGGTCGGCGGGCGCGAGCGCGGCGGCCGACCGGCACGCCTCGCGGGCGAGGTCGCGGTCCTCCTTGCCGAGCATGGCGCGCCGGACCTGGGCGAGGGCGTACAGGACGGCTGCGTCGGCCGTGCCGGGATCGTCGAGCAGCCAGGCGTGGGCCCAGGCGGCGGCGTACGGCTCGTGGGCGAGGACGGTGATCCGGTGGGCGCGGCGGTCCCAGTCGTCGCCGGTGCGCAGGAGCAGGGCGCGGGCGGCCTGCCGGCGGCCCTGGGCCAGGGCGGCGCGGGCGGCACCGGCCTCGGCGTCGTCGAGGGCCGGGTCCGGTCCGGGGCGGGCCGCGCCGTCGCGGGCGCGGTCGTCGCCGCCTCGGCCGTGGGAGAGCGGGGGTTGGGGCACCGCGGGACTTCCTCATCCTCCTCGGTGACTGTTCTGATCATCGGCCCGCGATCGGCCGATCACGCACAGCAAATCCCCAGCCAAGGTCCGCGTCAAGTGACGCCGCGCCGTGACAGGTGTCAACCGAGCGTGTCACCAAGGAAGTTGATGGCACCCCGCCGCTGGTGAGGTACCCCGGGGCGGCACCGCGGACACATTTGATGTGGCGTACGCCATGGCGCGGGCCGTCCGGAGCCCACACCATGGCGGTAGGTCGCCCGTCGCTCCCGGCCTGGACCGGGTGCCGCGACCGGCCGAGTCAACCGCCCGGTTCCGGGTGCTCCCCCGCTCCCGGAACGCACCGGATGATCGAGGTACGCAGCGTGTCGGTTCTGGTTCTCGTGCTGTCCGTCGGCGCCGCCTGCTGCCTGGGGTTCGGGTTCGTCCTCCAGCAGAACGCGGCCCAGCGGGCACCGCTCGGCGACTTCCTGTCGCTGCGGCTGCTGATCGACCTGGTGCGGGTGCCGCGCTGGCTGGGCGGGATCGCGCTGATGGTGGCCGGCATGGTGCTGGGCGCCATAGCGCTGGGCCAGGGCGAGATCTCCCTGGTGGAACCGCTCCTCGCGACGAACCTGCTGTTCGCCCTCGCGCTCTCGCGGCACCAGACGAAACAGCCGCTGGGGCGGCAGGGCTGGGCGGGTCTCGTCCTGCTCGCGGGCGGGGTGACGACGTTCATCGTGGCCGGCGAGCCGCGCGGCGGCACCGCGCTCACCGATCCCCTCCGGCACTGGCTGATCATCGGCGTGATGATCGGACTCGCCCTGCTGCTCACCACGTACGCCAAACGCTCCCGGCTCAGCTCCGGCCCCGTCCTGCTGGCCCTCGCCGCCGGTCTGCTCTACGGCGTCCAGGACGCCCTGACCCGGGTCAGCGGGCAGCGTTTCAGCGAGGGCGGTCTCGCCGAGCTGTTCACCGGCTGGCAGCCGTACGCCGTGCTCGCCCTCGGGGTGACCGGGCTGGTGCTGGTGCAGAGCGCCTTCGAGACGGCGCCGCTGCGGATGTCGCTGCCCGCCCTGACCGCGGCCCAGCCGCTGGCCGGGATCATCTGCGGGGTCGGCTTCCTCGGTGACCGGCTGCGCACCGACACCGGCGCGCTGGCCTGGGAGGCGGCGGGGCTCGCCGCGATCGTCGCCGGGATCGTGCTGCTCGGACTGCACCCGGCGATGCCGAAGGGCGTCGCGCCCCGGGAGCGGCTGCCGAGCCTCCAGACCCAGTGACCCGAGCGGCCGCGCCGTGCCTGCTTGGATGGGCGTATGAGCGCTGCTGACGAGATCCTCGACATCGTCGACGAGAACGACCAGGTCATCGGGCAGGTCCCGCGCGGGCGGGCGTACGCCGAGGGCCTGCGCCACCGGTGCGTCTTCATCCGGGCCCGGGACGCCGAGGGCCGCCTCTTCGTCCACCGCCGCACCCCCACCAAGCTGGTCTTCCCCTCGCTGTACGACATGTTCGTGGGCGGGGTCGTCGGCGCGGGCGAGTCCTACGACGACGCGGCGCTGCGGGAGGCCGAGGAGGAGCTGGGCGTGAGCGGACTGCCGCGGCCCGCGTTCCTGTTCAAGTTCCTCTACGACGGCGGCGACCGCGGGAGCTGGTGGTCGGCGGTGTACGAGGTGCGCTGCGAGCTGCCGGTGCGGCCGCAGGCGGAGGAGGTCGCCTGGTACGACTTCCTGCCGGACGCGGAGGTCGAGCGGCGGCTGTCCGACTGGGAGTGGGTGCCGGACGGCCTCGCGGCCCATGAGCGGCTCAGGGAGTACCGGGAGGACCGGGCGTCCGGGCGGCGGTGACGCGGAGGGGCCCGCCGGGCGGGCCCCGGGTAGGGTCGCTCTCGTGATCAAGTTCGTGCGGAACGTCGGGGTGTGGTTCGCGCCCGCCCGGATCCGGGCGGAGGGCAGCACGCCCGACTACCGGTTCTCGCTGGCCAACGAGCGGACGTTCCTGGCCTGGCTGCGGACCGCCCTCGCGCTGATCGGCGGGGGCTTCGCGGTGGACCAGTTCCTGCCGGATCTGCGCTGGGGCTGGCGGGTCGGGCTGGCGCTCGCGCTGCTCGCGGCGGGCGTGCTGTGCTCACTGCGCGCGGTGAACCACTGGGTGCGCTGCGAGCGGGCGATGCGGCGGGGCGAGGACCTGCCGGCGTCGCGGTTCCCGGCGCTGCTGAGCATCGTCGTGGCGGTGGTGGCCGTGGCGATGGTCGTCGTCGTGCTGCTGGGCTGGGCCGGGTGACCGCCGGGCCGGTGCGGGACCGGGATCCGGGGCTCCAGCCGGAGCGGACCCGGCTGGCCTGGCGGCGTACGACGCTGTCGGGCACCATCGCGGCGGTGCTCGCCGTGAAGACGACCCTGCACGGCGGCGCCACGGCCATCGGGATCCTGGCCTGCGCCCTGTGCTGCGGTCTCTGGCTGGCCTTCCTGCTGCTCGCCCACCACCGCATCCGCGCCCTGACCGCGGGCACGGCCCCGGCGCCGCTCACCCCGCGGCTCGCCGCCGGGGCGGCGCTGTGCGCGGTGGCGACGGCGGTGTGCGCGGCGATGCTGGTCGTGTGAGGGCGGCGCCCGGTCCGCCGTTCCGACCGCTCCCCCGGCCTCACGTCTCCCAGGGGACCGTCACCACGGTCTTGCCGCGGGTGGGGCCCTTCTCGTTGTGGCGGTGGGCGTCCGCCGCGCGGTCCAGGGGGAACGTCCTGGAGACGTGGACGTGGACCGTGCCCTGTTCCGCCAGTTCGGCCAGGCGGGTGAGGTCCTCGGTGTCGGGGCGGACGAACCAGTAGTGGCCGCCGTAGGAGACGACGTCCCCGTCCGCGATGGACGCGAGGCGGCCGTCCGGGACGAGGAGCTGGGCGGAGATCTTCAGGGTCTCGCCGCCGACCGTGTCGAAGGCGGCGTCCACGCCCTCGGGGGCCAGCCCGCGCACCCGTTCGGCCAGGCCCTCGCCGTAGGTCACCGGTTCGCCGCCCAGGGAGCGGACGTAGTCGTGGTTGGCCTCGCTCGCCGTGCCGATGACCCGGGCGCCCAGGTGGCGGGCGAGCTGGACGGCGATCGAGCCGACGCCGCCCGCCGCCGCGTGCACCAGGACGGTGTCGCCGCGCCGTACCCGCAGCAGCCGGTGGAGCACCTGATACGCGGTGAGGCCGGTCAGGGGCAGTCCGGCCGCCTCCTCCCAGGTGAGGGTGCGCGGCTTGCGGGCCAGGGTGCGCACCGGGGCGGCGACGTACTCGGCGAAGGTGCCCCGGGACAGGACGTCCTCGCGGACGTAGCCGATGACCTCGTCCCCGACCGCGTACTCCACGACGCCCGCGCCGAGGCCGACCACCACGCCCGCGACGTCCCAGCCCGGGACCACCGGGAAGACGGCGTCCAGGACCGGGGCGAGATAGCCCTGGCGGGCCTTCCAGTCGACCGGGTTGACGGCCGCCGCCCGTACCTTGACCAGCACCGAGTCGGGGCCGACCTTCGGGTCGCGCAGATCGCCGTACTCCAGGACCTCGGGGCCGCCGTACCGGCTGTAGCTGATGGCCTTCATGCCTTCGACCCTCCGGGGTACTCGGACGCCACGCAAGCGGGATGCCCCGATATGCGCCGTTCGCGTGGCACCCTGTGCGACGTCGTCCCCTCATACCGCAATCCCGTACCGCGAAGGTGAGCGCCATGACCACCCTTCACCACGAGCACCCCGTCCACCAGCACAGCCACGGCCCGTCCTGCGGGCACACCGAGGTGCCGCACGGCGACCACGTCGACTACGCCCACGACGGGCATCTGCACCGCGAGCACGGCGGGCACTGGGACGAGTGCGAGCCGGACGCGCATGTCGCGCACTCCGGCCACGAGCACGCGCACGGCGAGGGGTGCGGACACGAGAGCGTGCTCCACGGCGATCATGTGGACTATCTGCACGACGGACACCGGCACGCCCGGCACGACGGCCACTGGGACGATCACTGACCGTCCGCGCACGTCCGCGCACGTCCGCGCACGTCCGCGCACGTCCGGAAAACACCGCCCGACGGCTCCCCGCGCTTCTGCGTGGGGAGCCGTCGCCTTAGGGTGGCCCGGATCACGTTGGGTGCGGCCACTGGACTACATACCGACCGGTCGGCATCATTGTGGGGGTCTTGTTCACCCGTCCGTAGGAGCCCCGTATGAGCCCCGACCACCCGCCAGGTCTCGATCTCGACCGGCTGCGCGCCCTGCTCGACCGCGAGCGCCCCGGCCTGGTCGGCGGCCCGCTCACCGGCCGGCTGATCGAGGGCGGCCGGTCGAACCTCACCTACGAGGTCGGGGACGGCACGAGCCGCTGGGTGGTGCGGCGGCCCCCGCTCGGGCACGTCCTGGCGACCGCGCACGACATGAAGCGCGAGCACCGGGTGATCAGCGCGCTGCACCCGACCAGTGTGCCGGTGCCGCGCCCGGTGCTGCTGTGCGAGGACGAGGACGTGACCGGGTCGCCGTTCTACGTCATGGAGTTCGTCGAGGGCACCCCGTACCGGACCGCCGGCCAGCTCGCCCCGCTCGGCGCGGAGCGCACCCGGGACGCGGTGCTGTCGCTGGTGGACACGCTGGTGGAACTGCACGCGGTGGACCCCGCCGAGGTGGGCCTGGCCGACTTCGGGCGCCCGGAGGGCTTCCTCGACCGGCAGCTCCGCCGCTGGGGCAAGCAACTGGACGCCTCCCGCAGCCGCGACCTGGCCGGGATCGACGAACTGCACGCGGCGCTCGGCCGCGCGCTGCCCGGCTCGCCCGCGCCGGCCGTGGTGCACGGCGACTACCGGCTCGACAACGTCCTGATCGGCCCGGACGACACGATCCGGGCGATCCTCGACTGGGAGATGTCGACGCTCGGCGACCCGCTGACCGACCTCGGTCTGCTGGTGATGTACAGCGTGCCGCTGGAGCTGACGGACTCCCCCGTCTCCACGACCGCCTCGGCGCCCGGCCACCCGGCGCCCGCCGAGCTGGTCGAGCGGTACGCGGCGCGCTCCGGGCGGGACGTGTCCGCCGTCTCCTGGTACACGGCGTTCGCCTGGTTCAAGCTCGCCGTGATCCTGGAGGGCATCCACTACCGGTACACGCTGGGGCAGACGGTCGGGCGCGGCTTCGACCACATCGGGGATCTCGTCCCCGTCTTCATCGAGCACGGACTGACCACCCTCCAGGAAGGCTGACCGGCATGGACTTCGCGTTCGACGCACGCACCGAGGAACTGCGCGGCAGGCTGCTCGCCTTCATGGACGAGTACGTCTACCCCGCCGAGCCGGTGGCCGAGGAGCAGCGGGCCGCGCTGGCCTCCCCCTGGGACACCCCGGCGGTCGTGGCGGAGCTGAAGGCGGAGGCGCGCAGGCAGGGCCTGTGGAACCTCTTCCTGCCCGACTCCGAGTACGGCGCCGGTCTCACCAACCTCCAGTACGCGCCGCTCGCCGAGATCACCGGCCGCTCCCCGCATCTCGCGCCCCCCGCGCTGAACTGCGCGGCGCCGGACACCGGGAACATGGAGGTGCTGGCGCAGTTCGGCGACGAGCGGCAGAAGAAGCAGTGGCTGGAGCCGCTGCTCGCCGGTGAAATCCGCTCGGCGTTCGCCATGACGGAACCGGACGTGGCCTCCTCCGACGCCACCAACATCACCACGCACATCGAGCGCGACGGCGACGAGTACGTCATCACCGGCCGTAAGTGGTACATCTCCGGGGCGATGAACCCGGACTGCGCGATCTTCATCGTGATGGGCAAGACGGACCCGGACGGCGCCGATGTGCGCCGTCAGCAGTCGATGGTCCTCGTGCCGCGCGACACGCCCGGTGTGACCGTGAAGCGCGCCATGAAGGTCTTCGGGTACGAGGACCACTCCCACGGCGGCCACGCCGAGGTGGTCTTCGACCACGCGCGCGTGCCGGTGACGAATCTGATCGGCGAGGAGGGCGGCGGCTTCGCCATCGCGCAGGCGCGGCTGGGTCCGGGCCGGATCCACCACTGCATGCGGCTGATCGGCATGGCCGAGCGGGCCATCGAGCTGATGTGCCGGCGGGCCGTGGCGCGGGACGCGTTCGGCAAGGCGCTGGCCCAGCAGGGCGTGGTGCACAACTGGATCGCGGACGCGCGGGTCACCGTCGAGCAGTTGCGGCTGCTGGTGCTGAAGACCGCCTGGATGATGGACACGGTCGGCAACCGGGGCGCGCACACGGAGATCCAGGCCATCAAGATCGCGACGCCGCGCGCGGTCGTGGGCATCCTCGACCGGGCGATCCAGTTGCACGGGGCGGGCGGTGTCAGCCAGGACTTCCCGCTGGCCGACCTGTACGCGTCGGCGCGGACGCTGATGATCGCCGACGGCCCCGACGAGGTGCACCAGCGGTCGCTGGCCCGCCGGGAGCTGAAGCGGTACCTGTGAGGTGACGCGCGAAGGGGGCGGCCGCCGACCAGGGGCGGCCGCCCCCTCACGCGCGCGTGGGTGCCGCGGCCCTACGGCCGCAGGGCGCGCAGCAGCAGGTCGGCCAGGTGGTCGGCGACCTCCTGGGGGCTGAGCGGGCCGTCGGGGCGGTACCAGGTCGACAGATGGTGCACGGAGCCGAAGTGGTAGTCCACGACCAGGTCGGCCGGGGTGGCCCGGGAGAAGACACCGCTGTCCTGGCCCTCCTCGACGAGCGCGCGGAAGCGTTCGTGATAGCGCCGGCGCTCGGCGCGGACCTGCTTGTTCTTCTCGGGGCTCAGATGGTGCATGGAGCGGAAGAAGATCGACGCGTCGTCGAGGTTCTCGATGGTGGTGACGACGACGTCGGCGGCCGCGCCCCGCAGCCGCGTCTCGATCGGCTCGTCGGCGTTGGCGAAGGCGTCCAGGCGCTCCTGCTGGACGCGCAGCACGCGCGCGTACACCTCGTGCAGCAGGTCGTCCTTGGAGCCGAAGTAGTGGTACAGCGCCCCCTTGGTGACGCCGGCCGCCTCGACGATCTCCTGCACCGAGGTGCGGTCGTAGCCCTGCTCGGCGAAGAGCCGGGTGGCGGCGGCAAGGAGCCGTTGCGGGACCGGGGTCTCGGCGCCGTCCGTCGTCCTGGGCACTGCCGCCACCTGCCTTTCGTGTCGTGGGTACCGCCCTGCCGGCCGTGGCCGGTTCTGACCTTGCGGTAGGCGGTGAGCGTACCGGCATCCCGGCCGGCGCCGGGACGCAGGCCGACGTAAGGCCGCAGGTCCCCGGGCCGGCGGGGCGCACCGGTCAGCCGTTGGCTTCCCAGGTGCGCTGGAGGTGGTTCATCTGGGTCAGCCAGCGGTCGGGGTCGCCGGCGCGGAGCTGGTAGTACCGGGCGACCTCGGGGTGCGGCAGGATCAGGAAGCGGTCCTCGGCGATGCCCTTGAACAGGGCCTCCGCGACGTCCTCCGGCTCGATCGCGGTCGGCTTGAGCACCAGGTCGCCCGCGCTGCCGGTGGCGGCCAGCATGTCGGTGCGCACGCCCTGGGGGCAGATCGCGTGCACCGAGACGCCCCGGTGACGGTAGGTCAGCGACAGCCACTCGGCGAAGGCGTAGGCGCCGTGCTTGGTGACGCTGTAGGGGGCGGCGCCGATCATGGTGAGCAGTCCGGCGGCGGAGACGGTGGAGACGAACCGGCCCCGGCCGCGTTCCAGCCAGTCCGGCAGCAGGGCCTGGGCCGCGCGGACATGGGCCATGACGTTGACGTCCCACGCCTGGGCCCAGACCTCGGGGGCGGCGGCCTCGGAACCGCCGGAGCCGACGCCGGCGTTGGCGCAGTAGACGTCGACCGTGCCGCCGAGCGCCTCGCGGGCCGGTTCGACGACCGTGGCGGCGTCGCCGGGGAGCGCGATCCCGCCGATCTCCTCGGCGACGGCCCGGGCCCGTCCCGCGTCCAGGTCGTTGACGACCACGCGCGCGCCCTCGGCGGCGAACCTGCGGGCCAGCGCGGCCCCGATCCCGCCTCCCGCTCCGGTGACGACCACTCCGGCATCCTGCACGGCTTCCACCCTCGGTCTCCTTCGACGCGACGCGACGTGACATGAATCGGCTCCGCGCCAGACTAACCGGTCGGTATGTTTGAGGAAAGGGCGACGGCAGCACCGTAAGGGGCGCGAGGTCCACCCGTCCTCACCTTCCTCTCCGGCCCGTGGGAGTGTCATGCGTCCGTCCCGCAGAACCCTGCTCGCCGCCGGCGCCGCCCTGCCCGCCACCGCTGCCGCTCCCGCCGTCGCGGCAGGCCGGGACCGGTCCGTGACGCGCACCGGGTTCGAGCGGCTCGCGGCCGAGGGCTACCGGCGGCTGCGCGGCCGGCGGGTCGGCGTCGTCACCAACCCCACCGGGATCACCCGCGACGCCCGGCACGTCGTCGACGTGCTGCACGCCGACGACCGGGTGAACCTGGCCGCCGTCTTCGGCCCGGAGCACGGCTTCCGGGGCACCGCTCAGGCGGGCGGCTCCGAGGGCCGCCACGACGATCCGGCGACCGGGCTGCCCGTGTACGACACCTATCTCAAGAGCGGGCGGGCGCTGGCCGACGTGTTCACCGCCTCCGGCGTGGACACCGTCGTCTTCGACATCCAGGACGTGGGCGCCCGCTTCTACACCTACATCTGGACGCTCTACGACTGCCTGGAGGCGGCGGGGCTGGCCGGGACGCGGTTCATGGTGCTGGACCGGCCCAACCCGGTGACCGGCCGGGCGGCGCACGGGCCCGTGCTGCACCCGGAGTTCGCGACCTTCGTCGGACGCCGGCCGATCGCGCAGGCGCACGGGATGACCGCGGCGGAGCTGGCCCGGCTGTTCGCCGGGGAGTTCCTGGAGGCGTCGGTGGAGCTGGAGACCGTGGAGCTGAGCGGGTGGCGGCGCACGGACTGGTTCGACGCCTCGGGGCTGCCCTGGGTGCCGCCGAGCCCGAACATGCCGACCGCCGACACCGCGCTGGTGTACGCGGGGACCTGTCTCTTCGAGGGCACCAATCTGTCGGAGGGGCGCGGCACGACCCGGCCGTTCGAACTGCTGGGCGCCGAGGGGATCGACGGGCGCTGGGCGGCCGCCGCGAACGCACTCGGCCTGCCGGGGGTGCGGTTCCGGGAGGCGTACTTCGCGCCCGCCTTCTCGAAGTTCCAGGGCACGACCGTGGGCGGGGTGCAGCTCCATGTGCACGACCGGGACGCCTTCGATCCCGTGCGCACCGGGATCGGCCTGCTGGTGACCGCGCGGCGGGTGTGGAGCGGCTTCGCCTGGCGGTCGGACCGCTGGATCGACAAGCTGACCGGTTCGGCGTGGGTGCGCACCGCGATCGACGCGGGCGCCGGCGTCGAGGACGTCGTGGCGGGCTGGCAGGAGGAGTTGGGGGCGTTCCGGCGGGTACGGCGGGAGTATCTGCTGTACGGGTGAGACCGGACGGAAACATCTGTGGTGCGGATGAGCCGGGACGTATGGCCAAAGTCCCTCGTCGGCGGGACGATGCGCCCAGATCGCGCGTCGCCCCGGGGGACGGGAGCCTGTCATGGCACAGCCGGCAATGAGCGTGGCCCCCTACTGGGAGCTGACCTTCGACGCGGACGGGGACGTCGACGGCGCGCAGCGGGACCGGCTGCTCGCGGGGGTGCGGCAGCGCGGGGTCCGTGACCTGATCGTCTTCGCGCACGGCTGGAACAACGACCGGGCCGGCGCCACCCTGCTCTACAGCCGCTTCCTCGAGCCGTTCCCGCGTCTCGCGCCCACCGCCCGGACGGGTTACGTGGGGGTGCTGTGGCCGTCGATGCGGTTCGCGGACGAGCCGATCCCCGACCTCCCGCGGACCGCCGTACCCGTGACGGCGACCGGCGGTCCCGTGCTCGACGAGGGGACCCGGCACGCGCTCCTCGAGACCTTTCCCGGACGGGCCGTGCTGGTCGAGCAGATCGCCCGGATGTTGGAGCAACGACCGCCCGAGGAAGGCGAGTTGGCGGAGTTCGGCCGTCTGGTGCGGCTGCTGGTGGAGGTCGTGCCGCCGGGGCCACAGGCGCTGTTCGCGGCGGACACGGTGGCGGAGGGGGTGCCGCAGGACGAGCCGGAGATGTTCACCGGGGCGACCGCCGACGTCTGTGAAGCCTTCGCGGCGGCGCTCCGCGGGTCTCAAGCCGGGGGTGAGGGGCCGGGGTTCGGGCCGCTCGACCCGTGGGACGGGGCGCACGAACTGCTGCGGCAGGCGACGTACTACACCATGAAACGGCGGGCCGGGACGGTCGGCGAGCGCGGACTCGGGCCGCTGGCCGGGCGGTTGGCGGCGGTGGCGCCCGGGGTCCGGGTGCATCTGGTCGGGCACAGCTTCGGGGCCCGGCTGGTGTCGTTCGCGCTGCGCGGGCTGCCGCGCGGGGTGCGGTCGGTGAAGTCCGTGACCCTGCTCCAAGGGGCCTTCTCGCACTACGCGTTCGCGGGGCGGCTGCCGCACGACCCGCGCGCGGGAGGTGTGTTGCAGGGGCAGCAGAACCGGATCGACGGTCCCCTGGTGTGCTGTCACTCCCGGCACGACTCGGCGCTCGGCACGATGTATCCGCTGGCGTCCCGGATGGCGGGCGACGCGCGCGGGGCCGCCGCCGGGTTCGGGGCCGGGGATCTGCTCGACGCCAAGTGGGGGGCGCTCGGGCGCAACGGGGTGCGGGCCGTGCCGGGGACGCGCGGGTTCCTGCTCGCCGAGGCGCTGACCGGGCGGCTGCCCGCGTCGGGGTGTGTGAACGTGGACGCCTCGGCGGTGGTCCGGCGCGGGGGCGCGCCGGCCGGGGCGCACAGTGACATCGTGCACCCCGAGCTGGCGCGGCTGGTGCTGGCGGCGGGCCGGATCGGCTGACCCGTCCCACCGCGGTGCACCCGCTCATCTGTGGGAGGTGAACTCCACGACCTGCTGGTAGGTGGGCCGGTTCTGCCAACTGATGTTGCCGTGCTTGATGCCGCCCAGGGTGCGCTGGACGATCGAGTCGGCGCACCACTGGTCGCCCGCCGCGCACAGCGTGTCGCCGGGGTAGACCTGGGCCGCGGTCTTCCCCGCCGCCTCCTTCAGGGTGGTGAGCAGGACGTCCCGGCAGCCGGTGAGGGTGCCGCCGCCGCAGAACGTGCGGGTCAGCCCGCCTCGCACCGGCTCACCGAGCACGGCCCGGATGTCCTTGTCGACATAGCTCCACCAGCCGAACTGGAAGGCGCTGCCGGCGTGCGCGCCGGTCGGGCCGTGGGCGGCCGACGGGGACTCGTCGACGGGAAGGTTGCGGGTGAACGCGGTGTACAGGCCGGTGCCGAGGCCCGGTTCGAACTCCGCCTTCACCAGCAGCGGCCACCAGGCGTCCAGGATCCGGATCGCGTCGCTGTCGGCGTACTTCTTCGATCCGGCGGCGGTCTCGGTGCGCCGGCCGCCCGCCGCCAGCCAGGTCCGCAGCTTGCCGACGGCGGCGGCCGCGGTGGAGTCGGTGACCGGGGCGCTGTCGATCACCTTGAGCAGGTCCGGCAGGACGTTCTCGGCGCGCAGATCGGCGAGGGCCGCCTCCGCCATCGCCTTCACCAGCGAGGCGCGGGTGACCCCGCCGGCCGCGACCAGCTTCTTCACCCGGTCGTCGAGCAGGTTGCCGCGGTGGACCGAGCCGTCGCCCCAGGACGCCGTCGAGTAGTCCAGGGCCTGCTTGTTGTTCCAGGAGACGTAGTAGTCCTGGTCGACGGAGTTGGGGTGCGCGGACGGCGGGGTGTAGCGGGCCGTGTTGGTGGCGGGCACCCAGTCCCGCCACTCGTACGCGGGCCGCGCCCACGCCGGGAACTCGGAGTCGACGCCGGGGGCGCGCACCGGGTTGTCGCCGCTGTTGTAGTACGCGGTGTGCGTGGCGTCGGCGTAGAACCAGTTGAAGGTGTAGTTGATGTGCTGGACCGCGGTCTGGAAGGACTCCGGGCCCTTGACGTGGTCCGGGTCGTTCAGCATCTGGAAGCCGATGATCGAGTCGGCCTCGTGCATGAACGACGAGCGCAGGGTGGTGTAGGCGACCTTCTTGCCGCCGACGGTCGCCCGGTACTCGACGGGGCCGTACTTCGTGCGCCAGACCCGCATGGTGTACGAGCCGGCGGCGGTGCCGTCGGCCGTGGTGGGCTTCCAGGAGTTCTTCTGCTCGACCTTCTCCATGGCGGTGCAGGTGCCGCGGTACAGGTAGTGGTGGTCGTCCTGGCAGAGTTCGACCGCGTAGGTGTCGATGATGTCCTGGCCGGAGGTGGTGGCGCTCCAGGCGTAGTCCTGGCCGCGGCCCAGTTCGACGTACATGCTCAGGCCCGCGAAGGAGGCGCCGCGGGCGCTGAGGCCGGGGCCCTGGATCTCCTGGAGCATCAGGAGCTGCGGGGCGAAGTAGCCGGTCTGCGGTCCGAAGACGGCGACGGGGTGGCCGCCGGCGGTGGAACGGCCGCTGACCACCAGGGCGTTGGACATACCGCGCTTCGCGGAGCCGACGGCGGCGGAGGCGGCGCCGGCCTGCGGGCCGCCGGTGCCGGTGGCGTCGTGGATCAGCGGTTCCCGTACGACCGAGCCGGGGTCGGGGAGGGCCGCGCCCTGTGGGTCGGCGGGCTTGCCGGCGTAGGGGAAGCTCTGGCCGTCGTGGACGGTGAGGACGGCCTCGGGGTCGTTGCGCTCGCGGAACGCCTCCCAGAGCGCGGTGCCCTCCACGACACCGTACTTCTCCTGCGCGGCGAGCAGGGAGAGGGCGTTGTCGACCTCTCCGCCGCCCCCGGAGCCGAAGAGCGCGCCGATGACCGAGCCGAGCGCCACCAGGTCGGTGACCTTGAAGTGCTCGATGGTGCCCGCGTTGGTGATTGAGTCCTTGTGTCCGGTCAGGACGTATTCACCGGGGAAGTACCGGCCGCTGTCGGAGGCGTCGATGTAGGCGTTGATGCCGTCGAGGTAGGCGTTCGCGTCGGCGAGGGCCTGCCGGCCGCGCTCGCCGTTGGTGGCGACGGCGTTGTCGATCTGGGCCTGGAGGTCTGCCTCGGTGTACGGAGCGTTGCGCCAGAACTGCTGTTCGAGGCCCTGGTTGGAGGGGTCGCCGCCCGCGAACGCGGTGAGCTGTCCGCGGCCGACATGGCGGAAGACGTCCATCAGCCACAGCCGGTCCTGGGCCGCCGCGTATCCGACGCCGAACTCGGTGCCGTACCGGGTGGTGCCCGTGATGTGCGGCACACCCGTCTTCTTGTCGCGGACGATCGTCACGTCGGTGCGGCCGGCGGGCTTGAGGGTGGAGGCGACTTGATCGGCCGGGACCCCGAAGGACGCGTCGTTGAAGAAGGTGTTGACCGTGGCGTTGGTGAGGGCGGGGTAGCCCTTGGCCAGGTTGGCGTAGGGGCCCAACTGGTCCTCGGCGTGCTCGGGCTGGGTGCCGAAGATCTGGTTGAGCAGGATCTGGGCGAGGGTGGCGTTGCCGTTCTGGCCGGGCGGCAGGATGTCGGAGCACTGTCCGCCGCAGTGGTCGTCGGCCGCCGTGATCTGTTCGGCCGCGGACGCCGGGCGGGCGGTGGGGGCGAACGGCGACAGAAGGGCGGCGACGAGCGCGCATACGGACGCGGTCTTCAGGAACCCGGGGAACCCCGGGAATCCGCCGGGAGTTCTCAGTCTGACGAGAGGGGTGGGGGAGGTTCGCCGTGGCATCGGCTGCTCCTAGCGACGGGGGTGGCCGGAAGGTTACCGCCGGTATCCCCGAGTTTGAAGATGAACATGCGTCAAGTTTTCGGCGCGACGGGGCAGGAGGAGGCCCCGGGGGAGATCGACCGAGATCGAAGGGAGCCGAATCGCGAGTCGATACGTCTACTCGACGACGTCCGTACGACGACGCCGAGTTGACCGAAGTACAGGTGCAGATGTGACGGAGGTGCAAGGCGATGGCCGGTTTCCGGAGTCTGGCGAGACAGGTGCGGGATCCGCGGTGCGATCTGGCACTGCGGCGGTACTCACTGCGCAAGTGCCTGGAGCGGTTCGCCCCGTACGGGCACCGGGCGACCTGGGACCATCTGTGCTCCCGGGCCGGGTTCGGACCCGAGGACCGCTCCCCCGATCCGGCGCGGCTCGTGGCCGCACTGGACGAGCTGGAGGAGGCGCGGGCGGTGTGGCTGGCCTACGAGGCCGGGTTCGCCGAGCGCCGCAGGAAGGAGAAGCACGACGGGCTGCGCAGGCCGGGCAGTGTCGACGACTGGCACCGGATGACCTGGGGCGGCTTCGGCGTGGCCTGGTGCGACGACCCGCGGGTCCACCCCCGTGAACCGCTGGCCGAGGTGCTGCGCCGGCTGATCGCCGCGCTGGAGCGGGCACCGGGCTCCTCCTGCCCCGGCTGCGGCGGCGAACGGCTGCTGTGGAAGTACGATTTGGACCACGAGCCGTCGGCGGGCCCGGTCTGCTCGGACTGCGGGATCCTCGTCCCGCGCCCCGTACTCACCCCCGAGGCGCTGGCGGACGCCCGCCGCGGACGCCTGCTGATGTCGGCCTGACCGGGGGCCCGGGAGAACGGCGCCGCTGAGAGCGAGGCGGGGGTGCGCCGGGGATGCCGCACCCCCTGTCCCTGCCGGAGCGTGACGTTAGCAGCCGGAAATTCCGTGGCTCCACCCCTTTCCCGTCCGCAGAGTTGGCGGTGATGAAACCGAGCTGAGGCACCGAAGGAGTCACCCGTATGTCGACGCTGCGCGTCACCGCAGAAGTGCTGACGGTCCATGAGCACCCGAACGCCGACGCCCTGGAACTGGCCCAGGTCGGCCTGTACCGGGCCGTCGTCGCCAAGGGCGCCTACCGCACCGGCGAGGCCGCGCTCTACATTCCCGAGCAGGCGGTGCTGCCCCTCGCGCTGGTCGAGGAGCTGGGGCTGACCGGACGGCTGGCGGGCGGCAACTCGGACCGGGTGAAGGCGGTACGGCTGCGGGGCGAGCTGTCGCAGGGCATCGTGTGCCGGCCGCGGGCGCTGGCCGACGTCGACTGGGCGCGGGCGGCCGCCGAGGGCACCGACTTCGCGGAGCGGCTCGGCATCGTGAAGTGGGTGCCGCCGATCCCGCCGACCATGAACGGCGACGTCGAGGCGGCGCCGGATCTGCTCCCGTGGGTCGACATCGAGAACATCCAGCGCCACCCCGGCATCTTCGAACCGGGCGAGCCGGTCGTCCTCACGGAGAAGCTGCACGGCTCGGCGTGCCTGCTGACGTATGTGGCGGACGAGGAGCGGGTGTACGTCTCCTCGAAGGGGTTCGGCGCGAAGTCGCTGGCGCTGCGGGAGGATCCGCGCAACCTCTACTGGCGGGCCGTGCGCGGCCACGGCGTCGCCGAGACGGCGGCCCGGCTCGCCGACCGGCTGGGCGCGCGCCGGGTCGGGATCTTCGGCGAGGTCTTCGGCGCCGGGGTCCAGGACCTGACGTACGGCGCGGACGGACGGCGCGAGAGCCTCGGGTACGCGGTGTTCGACGTGTCCGCGGAGATCGACGGCGAGGTCCGGTGGCTGGACGCGGCCGAGCTGCTGGACGGCGAACTGCCGCTGGTGCCACGGCTGTTCACGGGACCGTACGACAGCGAGCGGGTGCTGGGGATCGCGACGGGCCGGGAGACGGTGTCGGGGCGCGAGCTGCATCTGCGGGAGGGTGTCGTGATCCGGCCCGCCGTGGAGCGGTACAGCCCGGTGACCGGGGGCCGGGCGATAGCCAAGGCGGTCAGCGGCGCGTATCTGACCCGCAAGGGCGGGACCGAGTACGAGTGACCGGGTGGCCCGGGTGACCGGGTGAGGCGGGGCGGGGTGCGTTGCGCGCCCCGCCCCGCCTCACCGCGTGGGCTTGCGTCGTTCCACCAGCAGGCGGGAGCCCGATGCCCGTTGGCCGAAGGCGTCGTCCGGGTTGGACAGGACGCAGGTGTCGAGCGAGAGACAGCCGCAGCCGATGCAGTCGGTGAGGTGGTCGCGGAGGCGGTTGAGCTGCTTGATGCGCTCGTCCAGCTCGGCGCGCCACGCCTCGGACAGCCGGGCCCAGTCCTCGCGGGTCGGGGTGCGCTCCTCGGGGAGTTCGGCGAGGGCCTCGCGGATCGTGGCCAGCGGGATGCCGACCCGCTGGGCCGCGCGGACGAACGCGACCCGGCGCAGCGCGTCCCGGTGGTAGCGGCGCTGGTTCCCGGCGGTGCGACAGCTCCTGATCAGGCCCTTGGACTCGTAGAAGTGCAGGGCGGAGACGGCGACGCCGCTGCGGGCGGCGAGTTGGCCGACGGTCAGCTCGTGGATCTTCTCTGGAATCTGGGGCACCCCTCGAAGCCTACCGACCGTGTCACGGCCCGGGTCCGTTGACAGCGGCCGCCCACCCGACCATGCTAAGCAGTCGCTTAGAAAAGCTTCGCAGGACATCGCAGGACATCGCGCGAGAGGGCCGGGACACATGGCAGAGCCGAGGATCTTCACGTCCGCCGACGAACTGAGGTCGGCCGTGGGCGAGCAACTGGGCCACACCGACTGGCTGGAGGTGGACCAGAAGCGCATCGACCTGTTCGCGGAGGCCACCGGCGACCACCAGTGGATCCATGTCGACCCCGAGCGCGCCGCGTCGGGCCCGTTCGGGACGACCATCGCCCACGGGTATCTCACCCTGTCGCTGCTGCCGCTCTTCGGACCCCAGCTCATCTCGGTCGAGGGCGTGAAGATGGGCGTCAACTACGGGGTGAACAAGGTGCGCTTCCCGGCGCCCGTCCCGGTCGGCTCCCGGCTGCGGGCGACGGCCGTGATCAGCGGCGTCGAGGACGTCACCGGCGGGGTCCAGCTCACCCTCGCGTTCACCGTGGAGCGCGAGGGCGGGGACAAGCCGGTGTGCGTCGCGGAGTCGGTCGCGCGCTACTACCTCTGATACGTCGGGGAGGTGTGCGGCCCTACTCGGCCGCGCCCACCATCCGCAGCACGAGGTCGGCGTAGAGCGCGCCGACCTCGTCGGGGGTGCGGGGGCCGTCGACGTTGAACCAGCGGGCCACGTCGATGCAGAGCGAGAGCACGGCGAGGGTCGTGCCGTGCACGTCCGGGACGTCGAACTCCCCCGAGGCCACCCCGTCCTCGATGATCCCGCGGACCTGGGCGTCGACCTGCCGGCGCAGCGCGAGGATCTCGGCGCGGGCGCTCGGGCCGAGCGCGTCCAGCTCGTACTGCACCACCCGCGCGGTGGTGCGCCGCCCGGCGTGCCAGCGGACGAAGGAGCCGACGGCGTCCGCGAGCCGCTGGGAGGCGGTGCCCTCGCCCTCGGCGGCCGTGCGCAGGATGGCCAGCGCGCGGTCGTGGCCGATGCGGCTGATCCGGTGGAGCAGCTCTTCCTTGGTCTTGTAGTGGATGTAGAGCGCCGCCGGGCTCATTCCGGCCCGGCCCGCGATGTCCCGGGTCGTGGTCGCGTGGTAGCCGCGCTCGGCGAAAGCCTCCACGGCGGCGACGAGCAGTCGCCGGGCCGCGTCAGGGGTGACCTCGTCCCACGGCTCGATCTCGCCGCCGGACGTCTCCTCCGCCGTACTCATCGCTCGCTCGCCCCTCTCGGTACCGGAGCCACCCACCATACCGCCCGAGGTGAGCGGCCGCTTAGGCAGCCGGTGCGGGGCGGGCGCTCAGAGCTTCTCGAAGGGGCTGTAGGCACGGGCCTGCGCGTCCTGCCGGTCCCGGATCACCTTGGCGAGGGTGAAGGCCGAGGTGACCAGGTACAGGACGGCGATGGCGAGGAAGGCCCGGACCCAGGCGTCGGCGTTCAGCTTGAAGATGCCGACGGCGGTGGCGGCCATGGCCACGGAGAAGGACGCGACGGACTGGCCGTAGAAGGCGGCCGTGCTCTGCTGCTTGACGGGTGTGTCACTCATGGGGAAAGCATCCGGCCGACGTGGCGCGCGCCATATCCGCGCGGATACTCAGGTGGGTACTCAGAACGCGGAGACTCCGGTCAGCGCCCGTCCGATCACGAGCTTCTGGATCTGGCTCGTGCCCTCGTAGAGGGTCATCACCCGGGCGTCCCGCAGCAGTTTGCCCGCCGGGTACTCGTCGATGTAGCCGTAGCCGCCGAAGACCTGGAGGGCGTTGTTCGCGGCGCGGACGGCGGCCTCCGAGGCGAACAGCTTGGCCTTGGAGGACTCGGTGGCGAAGGGCAGACCGCGGTCGACCAGGTCGGCGACGCGCCAGGTCAGCAGGCGGGCCGCGTCCACGTCCACGGCGATGTCGCTGATCAGCTCCTGGACGAGCTGGTGGTGGGCGATGGTCCTGCCGAACTGCTCGCGCTCCCCCGCGTAGCGCACCGCCGCGTCCAGCGCGGCCTGGGCGATGCCGACACAGCCCGCCGCGACCGACATCCGGCCCTTGGCCAGCGCCGACATGGCGACCGAGAAGCCCTTGCCCTCCTCGCCGAGCAGGGCGGAGGCGGGGATCCGGACGTCCTGGAGAACCAGTTCGGCGGTCGCCTGGCCGCGCAGTCCGAGCTTGCCGTGCACGGTCCTGCGGCTGAGGCCGGGGGTGTCGGTGGGGACGAGGAAGGCGGAGACGCCCCGGTGGCCGGGGGCGTCCGTGGAGCGGGCGAAGAGCAGGACGACGTCCGCCCAGGTGCCGTTGGTGATGAACATCTTGGTGCCGTTGACGACGTACTCGTCGCCGTCGCGGACCGCGCGCGTGGCGAGGTTGCCGGCGTCCGAGCCGGTGCCGGGCTCGGTGAGGCCGAAGCAGCCGACGGACGCGCCGGAGGTGAGGCCCGGCAGCCACCGGCGCTTCTGCTCCTCGCTGCCCCAGGCGGCGACGGTCTTGGCGACCAGGCCCAGCGACACCGAGACGATCCCGCGCACGGAGGAGTCGCCGCGGCCCAGCTCCTCGGTGACCAGGCAGTACGTGAGATGGTCGCCGCCGCTGCCGCCGTACTCCTCGTCGACGGTCAGGCCCAGGAAGCCGACCTCGCCGAGCTTCTTCACGATGCCCCGGTCGACCTCCTCGGCACGGTCCCAGGCGACGACGTGCGGGGTGATCTCGCGGTCCACGAAGTCCCGGGCGAGCCGTCGGACGGCCTCCTGCTCCTCGCTGAGCCCCAGGTTCACCACGCGATCACCTCGCCCTTTCGGGGGCCTTTCGGCACCCTTTCAGCCTTTGAAAGCCGGACATTTAAATTAGCACTGCTAGTTTCGGAGTGCAGCCCTACTATGTGCGCCATGGCCCGACCGCGCAAGCCCCTTCTCAGCACCGACCGGATCGTCGAGACCGCCCGGGCGCTGGTGGACGCGGAGGGCCTCGCGGCCGTCTCCACGCGCCGGCTCGCCGCCGAACTGGGGGTCAGCGGGCCCTCGCTCTACAACCACTTCCGCACCAAGGACGAGATCCTGGAGGCCGTCGCCGACTCGGTGAGCGCCCAGGTCGACCTGTCGATGTTCGACGACGTCCGGGACTGGCGGGCCGCCCTGCACGACTGGGCCGTCTCCTACCGCGGCGCCCTGCGCGACCATCCGAACATCGTCCCGGTCCTCGCCCGGGGCCCCGGCCGCCGCCCGGCCGGACTGCGGCTCGCCGACGCGGTGTACGGCGGGATGGTCGCGGCGGGCTGGCCGCCCGCGCAGGCCACCTCGGTGGGCGCGCTGATGCGGTACTTCGTGATGGGCTCCGCGCTCGGCTCGTTCGCCGGGGGTTTCGTGGCCGACGAGAGCGCCTACGACCCCGCCGACTACCCCCATCTCGGGCAGGCGCACCGGCTCGCCGAGCAGCAGGAGAAGATCGACGAGCGGGCCTTCGAGACCGGTCTGACGGCCCTGCTGGAGGGGCTGGCGCTCCAGTACGAGCGGCTGCGGGAGAACGCGTAGGCGGCCCGGGGCCGGGACACTTCGGCGAGGGCCGAAACGTTCCGGGCGCATGCTGGGAGCCATGACCACCAGGGACGTACGGGCGCCGGGGCTGGCCGCGCTGGCCGGGCTGCTGGCCGACGAGACGCGGGCGCCTGTCTGCTGGCGCTGCTCGACGGACGGGCGTGGACCGCGGGCGAGCTGGCCCGGCACGCCGGGGTCGCCCCCTCGACGCTCAGCGAGCACCTGGGCAAGCTGGTCGCGGGCGGACTGCTCGCCGGGGAACGGCAGGGGCGGCACCAGTACGTGCGGCTCGCCGGGCCGCGGATCGCCCAGCTCGTCGAGGACCTGGTGGCGCAGGCCTGCCCGGACACCGGCCCGGCGCCGCGCACCCTGCGGGCCGCGACCGCCGGCTCCGCCATGGCCCGCGGCCGCACCTGCTACGACCATCTCGCCGGGCGCCTCGGCATCGCCGTCACCGACGCGCTCACCGCGCGCGGGCTGCTGCGCCAGGACACCGGGTTCGCGCTGACCGACCCGGGACTGCGGTGGTTCGCGAGCACCGGCATCCCGCTCGACCGCGCCTCCCGCCGCCCGCTGGCCCGCGCCTGCCTCGACTGGACCGAACGCCGCCCCCATCTCGCCGGGGTCGCGGGCGCGGCACTGTGCCGGCACGCCCTGGACACGGGGTGGTGCGTACGGATCGGCAGCGAACGGGCGGTGAAGGTGACGCCCACGGGCGAACGCGCCCTGAGCGAGCTGCTCGGGATCGACGCCACCGCCCTGCGCTGAGCGGCACCCCGTCCGAAACCCGCCAGCCCCTGAACCCTCACCCCTCCTAGCCTCGGGATCATGATGAACACCGCCACCTCTCGCACCGGATTGCTCGCCGCCGGGGCCGCCGTCGTCACCGTCGTGCTGTGGGCCTCGGCCTTCGTGTCGATCCGCAGCGCCGGGGCGGCGTACGCGCCGGGGGCGCTGGCGCTCGGGCGGCTGGCGGCGGGGTCGGTGACGCTGGGGGTGCTCTGCCTGCTACGGCGGGAGGGGTGGCCGCCGCGGGCCGCCTGGCCCGGGATCGCGCTGTCCGGGCTGCTGTGGTTCGGGGTCTACATGGTGGTCCTGAACTGGGGCGAGCAGCAGGTGGACGCCGGGACGGCGGCCCTGGTGGTGAACATCGGACCGCTGCTGATCGCCCTGCTCGGCGTACGGCTGCTCGGTGATCCGATGCCGCCGCGGCTGCTGGCGGGGATGGCGGTGTCGTTCGCCGGGGCGGTCGCCGTCGGCCTGTCGATGTCGGGCGGGGGCGGCTCGTCGGTGCTCGGGGTGGTGCTGTGTCTGGTCGCTGCCATCGCCTACGCGGCGGGAGTCGTCGCGCAGAAGCCGGCCCTGGGCCGGGCGAGCGTGCTCCAGGTGACGACGTTCGGCTGTCTGACCGGCACGGTCCTGTGCCTGCCCTTCACCGGCCAACTGATCCGCGACGCGGCCGACGCCCCGCTCTCCGCCACGCTCAACATGATCTACCTTGGCGTGTTCCCCACCGCGCTGGCCTTCACGACCTGGGCCTACGCCCTCGCCCGTACGACGGTCAGCCGCATGGGCGCGACGACGTACGCGGTCCCCGCCCTGGTCGTCCTGATGTCCTGGCTGGCCCTGGGCGAGGTCCCCGGGGCACTGACCCTGGTGGGCGGCGCGCTGTGCCTGGCGGGCGTGGCGGTGAGCCGGTCCCGGCCCCCTCGGGACACGACGGCGGCGGCGCGACGGTCCGAGGGGGTCGATGTCCGGGAGTGACCGGGGCCGTCCGGTCAGAAGACGACCAGGGCCCTGCCGCCCTTGCCCGCCAGCATGTTGTCGAAGGCTGTCGGGATGTCGTCCAGGGTGATGTGTTCGGTCACCAGGGTGGAGAGGTTCAGGCGGCCGGTGCGGATGTGGGTGGCGAGGGCGGGGAGGTCGGTGGACGGATCGCTGTTGCCGTAGACACAGCCGGAGAGGGTGCGGCCCCAGTGGAAGAGTTCCAGGGCGTTGAAGGTGATCTGCTGGTCCTTGCCGCCGATGCCGACCACCGTGGTGCGGCCGCCGCGTCGGGTGGACTCCCAGGCCGTGCGGATGGTGACGGCGCGCCCCACGCACTCCACGGCCACGTCCACGCCCTGTCCGCCGGTGAGGGCGCGGATCTCGCGGGGGGTGCGGTCGGAGGCGATCAGGTAGTGGGTGGCGCCCGCCGCGCGGGCCAGCTCCTCCTTCTCGGGGGAGACGTCCACGGCGACGATCGTGGCGGCGCCCGCGATCCGGGCCGCCTGGAGGGTCGCGAGGCCCACCCCGCCGACGCCGAACACGGCGACCGTCTCGCCGGGGCGCACCCGGGCGTTGTGGTGGACGGCGCCGTACCCGGTGAGGACCGCGCACCCGAGGAGGGCCGCGTCGGTGAGGGGGATGCCGTCGGGCAGCGGCAGCACGCAGGAGGCGGACACGACGGTCTCCTCGGCGAACGCGGCGACGTTCAGCCCGGGATGGAGGTCACGGCCGTCCGCGGTGCGCGCGTACACGGCGGCGGAGCCGGTGAGCGCGTCCGCGCACAGCCACACCTCGCCGAGCGAGCAGGCGTGGCAACGGCCGCAGGACGGGGCCCAGTTGAGGACGACCGGAGCGCCGGGCGCCACCGAGGTGACCCCCTCGCCGACGGCGACGACCGTGCCCGCGCCCTCGTGGCCCAGCACCGCGGGGACCGGTACCCGCATGGTGCCGTCGGACAGGGACAGGTCGGAGTGGCAGACCCCGGCGGCGGCGAGCCGGACCCGGACCTGGCCGGGTCCGGGGTCCGGCAGGTCGATGTCGGTGATCTCCAGGGCGGCGCCCACGGCGGGCAGCACGGCGGCACGGACCATGGCGGGCAGACTCCTCAGAACTGGAGGGACTTGGTCTGGAGGTACTCGGCGAGCCCGTGCGTGCCGAGTTCCCGGCCGACGCCCGACTGCTTGTAACCCCCGAAGGGGGCAAGGGGGTTGAAGCGGCCGCCGTTGATGTCGACCTGCCCGGTGTCCATCCGGCGGGCGAAGGCCACCGCCTCCGCCTCCTCCCCCGCCCAGACCGCGCCCGCCAGTCCGTAGACCGTGCCGTTGGCGATGCGCAGGGCGTCCTCCTCGTCCTCGTAGCGCAGGATCGACAGGACCGGGCCGAAGATCTCCTCCTGGGCGATCGTCATGTCCGGGGTGACGTCGGCGAAGACCGTCGGGGCGACGAACCAGCCGCGCTCACGCGGGGATTCGGGTCCGCCCGCGACCAGCCGGGCGCCCTCGGCGACGCCCTTCTCGATGTACCCGCGCACCCGGTCGCGCTGGGCGGCGCTGACCAGCGGGCCGATACGGTCCGCGTACTTGGCGGCGGCCGCCGCGGCCAGCGTCACGGCCTCGTCGTACCGGTCGCGGTGGACCAGCATCCGCGTCCAGGCGCTGCACGTCTGACCGGAGTTGGACATCACGTTGGCGACGCCGACGTTCACCGCGCGGGCGAGGTCGGCGCTCGGCAGGATGACGTTGGCGGACTTGCCGCCGAGTTCGAGGGCGACCTTCTTGATCGCGGCACCGGCGACGGCGGCGATGCGGCGGCCGACGGCGGTGGAGCCGGTGAAGGAGACCAGGTCCACGCCCGGGTGCTCGGCGAGGGCCTGCCCCGCGACCGGGCCGAGGCCGGTGACGAGGTTGAACACCCCGGCCGGGACGCCCGCTTCGTGCACGGCCTCGGCGAAGAGCTGGGCGGTGAGCGGCGTGTCCTCGGCGGGCTTGAGGACCACCGTGCAGCCCGCGGCCAGCGCGGGGGCGACCTTGGCGACGATCTGGTGCAGCGGGTAGTTCCACGGGGTGATCGCGGCGACCACGCCGACCGGTTCGTGCAGGACGGTCGAGTTGCCGACCTGCTCCTCGAAGGGGTGGCGCGCGGCGAGGTCGGCGTAGGAGGCGGCGACCGCGATCGGCACGGCCGCGTGGACGGCCTGGGAGAAGGCGAGCGGGGAGCCCAGTTCGGCGGTGACGGTCTCGGCGATCTCGTCCTTGCGGGCCGTCAGCACGTCCCGCAGGGCGGCCAGCCGGGCCGCGCGCTCGGTGGGCGGGGTGGCGGCCCAGGCGGGGAGCGCGGCGCGGGCGGCCCGTACGGCGGCGTCGACGTCCTCGGCGCCGCCCGCCGGGACCTGGGCGATCACCCGCTCGTCGGCCGGGTCGACGACCTCGATCACGTCCCGGCTCGCGGCCGGGCGCCAGGCCCCGTCGAGGTAGATGCCGTCGTGTGCCTTCATCACGTTCCTTCCGGGCGGTCCGCGTCGTCCGGCCCAAACTAGCGCCGTTAGTTTTCCGGCACCAGGGGTCACCGCAGTGCCGCCCGCCACGGTGGCCCGGCGGTGTCCGGCCGAGCGCGGCCCTACACCTCCCACTCCTCCAGGTCCGGGAGGCGGGCCGGGGCCGGGGAGACGCGGTCGCCGTGCTGGTCGAAGACGTACAGGTGGGCGGTGTCGACGAGGAGCGGGACCTGCATGCCGTACCGCAGGACGAAGTCGGGGGTGGTGCGGACGACGAGGTCACCGGGGATCCGGCCGTCGGGGGACGTGTCCTGGGGCTCGGGCATCGGCTGGGGCCCGTTCGACGCCTCCGCCACGGCCGGCCCGGCCCGGCGGCTCCCCGCGCGCTCCCGCAGCCGGTCGAGGAACCCGCCCTCGCGGTGCCGCCGGGTCGGGCGGGGCGCCGGGCGGGGTGCCTCCAGTTCGGGGACGACGGCGGGGACGGAGCCGGTGTTGAAGTGGACGAGCACCTCGTGGCCCTGGAACTCGACGTGCTCCACCAGGCCGGTGATGTGCGTCTCCTCGGGGCGGGCCTCGGCGGGCGTGGCGATCCGGACCGCCTCCGAGCGCAGCCCGACGATCACCTCCCGGCCCTGCTGCACCCGCAGCAGCCGGTGGTCCAGGGAGAGGGGTTCGGGAAGCCGCAGGGCCTGCTTGCCGAGGCTGATGGTCATGGCGCCGTCGAGCGGGGCACGGATCACACCGCGCAGGAGGTTGATGCGCGGGGTGCCGATGAAGGCGGCGACGAAGACGTTGCGGGGCAGGGCGTAGACCGCGCGCGGGGAATCGACCTGCTGGAGGACCCCGCCGCGCAGGACGGCGACCCGGTCGCCGAGCGACATCGCCTCGGCCTGGTCGTGGGTGACGTAGACGGTGGTGACGCCCAACGAGCGGGTGAGGCGGGAGATCTCGGCACGCAGCCGGTTGCGGAGCTTGGCGTCCAGGTTGGACAGCGGCTCGTCCATCAGGAAGGCGGAGGGGTGGCGGGCGATGGCCCGGCCCATGGCCACGCGCTGGCGTTCCCCGCCGGAGAGCTGGCCGGGGTAGCGGTCCAGGAGTTCCTCGATGCCGAGCATCCGGGCGGTGGCGTCCACGCGGGGGGCCGGGTCGCTGCCGGGGTCCTCGATACGCAGCGGGAAACCGATGTTGTCGCGGCCGGTCATGTTCGGGTAGAGGGCGAAGTTCTGGAACACCATCGCGATGTCCCGCTGGGACGGCGGCAGGTCGTTGGCGTAGGCGCCGTCGAGGAGCAACTCGCCCTCGGTGATGTGCTCCAGGCCGGCGATCATCCGCAGCACGGTGGACTTGCCGCAGCCGGAGGGGCCGAGCAGGACCAGGAACTCGCCGGGCGCGATGTCCAGCGACAGGCGGTCCACGGCCCGGACGCCCTTGGCGTGGACCTTGCTGACGTCGTGCAGGGAGATGGCGCGTGTCATGAGAAGTGTCCCCGGGGGCTCTCGGGCAGGTTCCTGAGCGCTGGAGCGCGGCGCACGAGGCTTCTGAGTCACGGAAGTTAACGGACCGTAGGCGGCGGAGGGAAGAGACTCGGCCACATCGGGGGCGACGGTCCGACAGATGAGAAGGCGCGCCGGGACATTCGGGACGGGGCGGGACGACTCGAAGGGGCGGCCCGCTTCACGGCGCCGACGCCGAACTCGCTTTCAGGCGAGCCTTGTTGTGCCCGGCCGGCGTCCCCGGTGAGCGCCGGGCGCGGGCGCGGCGGGGGCGGGGGCGGGGGCGGGGTCACCTGGCTCGGCCGGTTGCCGGTCAGGCGGAGCGCGGGGACCGTGGAGCGGGCGCCGACGGATGCCGCGGACGCCGTGCCGGTGGACGCCGCGCGCACCGCGCGGGAGCCCAACTCGCCCTTCGCTGAGCTGTGTTGTAGCCGACCGACACCCCCCGGCGAGCGCCACGGGGGCCGCGGCAGAGCCGGGCCGGGGCCCGTCAAACGGGGCCCCCGGTCGTCACGTTCTCCGCGCCGGAGCCGAACTCGCCTTCCTGCGCGCGCTGTTGTTCCCCACCTGCTCCCCCGGTGAGCGCAGTGCCACCCCCGACGACAGCAGGAGCAGCGCCCCCAGCATCACGAAGGGCGCGGCGGCGCCCGCGAGGCCGGCGGTCAGGCCCGCCGCGGCGGGGGCGGCCACCTGGCCGAGGCGGTTGCCGGTCAGACGGAGGGCGAGGGCCGTGGAGCGGGCGCCGTCGGGCGCCGCCTGGACGACCGTCGTCATGGAGAGCGGCTGGCCGACCCCGAGGCAGAATCCGAGGACCGCGAGGATCACGGCGAGCCAGGGCACCGGCACCGGCAGGGCGATCCCGGCGCACAGCAGGGCCGCGAGAAGGCAGGTGGCGGTGAGCAGCGGGGTGCGGCCGCACAGCCGCAGCAGGGGCGTCAGGACGAGCCGGCAGGCGATCGTGGCCGCCGCGCGGACGCTCAGCAGGACGCCGACGACGGACGGCGCGATGCCCCGCTGGTCGCCGACCACGGGGAGGTAGGCGGTGAGGATGTCGGTGGCGGACAGCACGGCGAGGCTGACCAGGATGCCCGCCGGGACGCCACGGGTGCGCAGGATGCGGGTGACCGGGACGCGCGCGCCGGATCCCGTACGGGGTGCGGGTGCCGTGTCCCGGTGCTCGATGCGCCACAGCGAGGTGAACGCCACCGCGCAGCCCGCGCCCGCGACGAGCAGGGCGAGGGCGCTGCCGCCGGCCCGGTCGGCGTCGTCGATCAGCCGGCCGGCCGCGATCGGGCCGATCAACTGGCCGAGGGAGGCGCCGATGGTGAAGTGGCCGAAGTTGCGGTCCTGTTCGTGCGGCGCCGACTGGCGGGCCACCAGCGACTGGGAGCCGATGACGAAGCAGAGATGGCCGAGCCCCATCACCCCGCTCCACAGGGCCATCGTCCACAGGGAGCCGGCCAGGCCGCTGAGGGCGCAGCCGCCGGATATCAGCAGCACCCCCACCGGCAGCAGGGGCGCGCAGCGACCGTTATCGGTGCGGCGGCCCAGCGGGACCGCGGCGAAGAGCGGCAGCAGGGCGTACACCCCGGCGATGACACCGATCGCGCGCTCGTCCGCGCCCAGCGCGAGGGCCCGGTAGGAGACGGCGGGCCGGGCCATCGACACCGCCCCCTGCGCGAAGCCGAAGGCGATGACGAGGCGCAGCAGCCAGCCGCGGTTCCTCCCGGGCCCCATGGGCACAGTCCTTCCCGAGCCGCTACGACGGCAATGCAACGGCGATACGACGGCGGTCAGATGATCCCGAACAGCATGCCCGCCCCCAGGATCACCAGGCAGGTGAGGGCGGCCCACTTGACGACGAACCGGGTGTGGTCGCCGAACTCGACCTTGGCCATGCCGACGAGGACGTAGACGGCCGGGACCAGCGGGCTCGACATGTGCAGCGGCTGGCCCACCAGCGAGGCGCGGGCGATCTCCAGGGAGGACACCCCATGGGCCTGGCCCGCCTCGGCGAGGACCGGCAGGACACCGAAGTAGAATCCGTCGTTGGACATGAAGTAGGTGAGCGGGAGGCTCAACAGGCCGGTGACGAAGGCCATGTGGGGTCCCATGCCGTCGGGGATGTTGTCGACCAGCCAGCGGGCCATGTGGTCGACCATGCCGGTGCCCTGGAGGACGCCGGTGAAGACGGCGGCGGCGAAGACCATGCCGGAGACGTTGAGGACGTTCTCGGCGTGGGCGCCGATGCGGGCCTTCTGGTCGGGCATGTGGGGGAAGTTGACGGTCAGGGCCAGGGCCGCGCCGAGCAGGAACAGCACCGGGATCGGCAGCAGCTCCATGATCATGGCGGTGAGCAGGGCGACCGTGAGGAGCGCGTTGAACCAGTACAACTTGGGCCGCAGGGTGGGCCGTTCGGGGTCCAGGCCGCCCTGGAAGTCGTCGTCCGTGTCGTCGCCGGGGGCGGTCGCCGCGCCCGAACCGCCGCCCGCGGAGCCGGACTTGTCCGCGCCGCCGCCGACCAGCACGGTCTCCGTCTCCCGCTCCTCGACCAGCGCCTCGTCCAGCGTCAGCACCCCGAGCCGCTTGCGCTCGCGGCGGCCGAGGACGTAGGCGAGGACGACGACGAAGGCCAGGCCCGCTGCCAGGGCCGGGATCATGGGTACGAAGACGTCGCCGGCGTCCAGCTTCAGCGCGGTGGCCGCGCGGGCCGTCGGGCCGCCCCAGGGCAGGGTGTTCATCACGCCGTTGGCCATCGCGGCCACGCCGGTCATCACGACCAGGCTCATCTTCAGGCGCTTGTAGAGCGGGTACATCGCCGACACGGTGATCATGAAGGTGGTGGAGCCGTCGCCGTCGAGCGAGACGATCGCGGCGAGGAACGCGGTGCCCACGACGATCCGGAGCGGGTCGGCCTTGCAGAACCGCAGGATGGCCCGGACGATCGGGTCGAAGAGGCCGACGTCGATCATCACACCGAAGTAGACGATCGCGAACATGAGCATCGCCGCGGTGGGCGCGAGACTCGTGACGCCGTCGATGACGTAGTCACCGAGCCGGGCGCCCTTCCCGACGACGACGCAGAACAGTGCCGGGATCAGCACGAGTGCCGCGATCGGCGACATCTTCTTCAGCATGATCAGGACCAGGAAGGTCGCGATCATGGCGAAGCCGAGGACGGTCAGCATGAGTGGACACCTAACGTTTGACGTTCGCCCTTGAACATCCGCCGGACATCCGGCCGGTGGTCGGCGGTGCGATGACGTTAGGTGCGCCCGAACACGCTCAGCAACCCGTCTGCACGCGAGCAATAAGCGCAAAAGTCCAGGTCACAGCTTTGCTCAGGTCACGGGCGTGAGCGAGACCGGTACGCCGTTGAGGACCGCGTTGCCCGACAGGGGGTCGAGCAGGCTGCCGTCGAGGAGCTGGTTGACGTTGACGCCGGGGTCGGTGGCGGCGTGGCCGAGGCGGGTGCCGGGGCGGTCGTGGCCCCAGCCGTGCGGCAGGCTCACCACGCCGCGCCGGACGCCGTCGGTGATCTCGGCGGGGGCGGTCACCTCTCCCCCGGCGCCCTTGACCCGTACCGCGCCGCCGTCGCGCAGCCCGAGCCGTTCGGCGTCCTCGGGGTGGATGTGCAGGGTGCAGCGGTTGGTGCCGCCGGTGAGGGCCGGGACGTTGTGCAGCCAGCTGTTGTTGGAGCGCAGATGGCGCCGCCCGACGAGGACCAGTCCGGCGGGCCGTTCGCGCAGTGCCTGCCGCAGCCGGGGCAGATCGTCGGCGATCGGCGCGGGCAGCAGCTCGATGCGTCCGCTGCGGGTCTTCAGGGGCTGCGGCAGCCGTGGGCGCAGGGGTCCGAGGTCGATGCCGTGCGGGTGGTCGAGCAGCCGGTCGAGGGTGAGCCCGTCCGGGCGGGCGCCGAAGCCGTCGCCGTAGGGGCCGAGGCGCAGCATCAGGTCCAGGCGGCGTTCGGGGCCGTTGTCGCCGGTGAGGAGGGCGGCCAGTTCCTCGGGGTCGCGGCCGTGGACGGGTGAGTGGGTCTCGGTGACGGCCTTGCCGAGGGTCTGGGCGATGACGAGGTCGTCGACGGCGGCGGGGTCGGCGCCGTGCATGCCGGTGACGGCCAGGACGAGCCGGGCGAGGATCTCGGTCTCGGCGGTCCTGCCGTCCTCCAGCGGGACGGCGGGGCGGTTGTAGCGGACCTGGTTGCGGACGGCGAGGGTGTTGAAGGCGAAGTCGTGGTGCGGGCTCTGCGAGGGCGGGGGCGGCGGCAGGACGACGTCGGCGTGGCGCGCGGTCTCGTTGAGGTACGGGTCGACGCTGACCATGAAGTCCAGGGAGCCGAGGGCCTTGTCGAGCCGGTCGCCGTCGGGCGCGGAGAGCACGGGGTTGGCGGCGACGACCAGGAGGGCGCGGATCGGTTCGCCGTCCTCGGTGGCGGTGTCGATCTCCTCGGCGAGCGCGGAGAGCGGCAGTTCGCCCTTGGCCTCGGGGTGGCGGCCGACCCGGGAGTGCCAGCGGCCGAGCCGGAAGCCGCGGCCGGGTCCCGCCGGGCGCGGGGTGCGGTCGGTGGCGGCCTGCGGGAAGAGGGCGCCGCCGGGGCGGTCGAGGTTGCCGGTGAGGATGTTGAGGACGTCGACGAGCCAGCTTCCGAGGGTGCCGTGCGGGACGGTGCAGCTTCCGATGCGGCCGTAGACGGCGGCGGTGGGGGCGGCGGCGAGTTCACGGGCGAGCGCGCGGATGGTGGCGGCCTCGACGTCGCAGGCGGGGGCTACCGCCTCGGGGGTGAAGTCGGCCATGGCGGCGCGGAGTTCGTCCAGGCCCTCGACGTGGTCGGCGAGCGCGCCGAGGTCGGTCAGGTCCTCCTCGAAGAGGGTGTGGGCCATCGCGGCGAGGAGCAGCGCGTCGGTGCCGGGGCGGATGTCGACGTGCCGGTCGGCGAGCCGGGCGGTGCGGGTGCGGCGCGGGTCGATGACGGTGAGGGTGCCGCCGCGCGCCTTGAGGGCCCTGAGCCGGCCGGGGAAGTCGGGGGCGGTGCACAGACTGCCGTTGGACTCCAGGGGGTTGGCGCCGATCAGGAGCAGATGGTGGGTGCGGTCGAGGTCCGGCACCGGGATGGCGTTGGCGTCGCCGAAGAGCAGTCCGCTGGAGACGTGCTTGGGCATCTGGTCGACCGTGGAGGCGGTGAACAGGCTGCGGGTGCCGATCCCGGCGACCAGGAGGGGCGGGTAGAGGGCGCCGGCCACGGTGTGCACGTTGGGGTTGCCGAGGACGATCCCCACGGCGTGCGGGCCGTACCGCTCGATCAGGGGCCGGATGCCGGCGGCGACGGCGTCGAACGCCTCCGCCCAGGTGGCCTCGCGCAGCTCGCCGTCGCGGCGGACGAGCGGGGTGCGCAGCCGGTCGGGGTCGCCGTCGACGGCGGCGAAGGAGGCGCCCTTGGGGCAGATGAACCCCTTGCTGAACACGTCCTCCCGGTCGCCGCGGGCGCCGGTGACCGCAGTCCCCTCGATGGTGAGCGTCAGCCCGCAGGTGGCCTCGCACAGGGGGCAGATTCGCAGGGCGGTGCGGGGCACGGGTCCTCCCGGTGACGGCGGCGTCGCCTTACCCGGCCGAGCATACCGACCGGTATGCATCCTGGGGAGGGTCACGGCGACGCGACCTGCGGCACGGGGCGACGGTCAGTCCAGCACCCGCGCCAGATACGCCCGCAGCAGCTCCCGCGTCTCGTCGATCACCTTGGGGTCGCCCTGCGGATCCACCCGGAAGGCGAGCTGGACGAGGGTGTCGGCGGTCTCCACGGCGATCAGGAAGATCCGGCTCATGTCCTCGTCGGGGGTGCGGCCGAGGTAGCCGGAGAGCAGCTCGGTGAGACGGTCGGCGACCCGGTGGTTGGGTTCGGCCTGGCGGACGCCGACCGGGATCTGGTTGCCGAAGTCGACGAGGGAGAAGCCGGGCGCGGTGCGCTTCATGGCCAGGTACTCGTCCAGGACGGCGTCCATGGCGGCCCGCCAGTCACCGGGCCGGGCGCCCGCCAGCCGTGCGGTGACCCGTTCCGCGTACCGCTCCAGGTTGCGCTGCGCGAGCGCGTCCGCCATCTGCCGTTTGTTGCCGAAGAAGCGGTAGACGGAGCCGATGGGCACGCCCGCGCGCTGGGCGACGGCGCGGGTGCTCAGGTCGTCGTAGCCGACCTCGTCGAGGAGGTCGGCGCAGGCGTCCAGGATCCTGGTGAGCCGTTCGGCACTGCGCCGCTGGACGGGCGCACGACGGAGCGATGTCGCTGGGGGCACGGGCTTCATGATGCCTTTCCGCCGGGGCCGGGTGAACCTCGCCCCTCAGTACGGAGAAGGATGCCCGATGCACTCATGGCCGGGCGGGCACGGCCGTTCACAGCCGCTCAGGGTTCCGAGGGCGAGGACCAGGCGGCCCTGCCGGTCGACTCCGAGGCGGTGATGTCGGCGGTGCTCTCCACGGCCTTGCCGTCGACGGCCCACACCGTGCCGTCGTCCGCGTACAGCCGGACGGTGACCTGGTGGGTGCCGTGCGGGAGGTAGCCGGCCGGGATGCGGTACGACGGGGTCCGCAGATCGGCGACGGCCCGCTCATCGACGTAGAGCCGGGCAAGGCCGCGGCCGGTGACCGCGCGGGCCTTCACACCGTCGGGCGAGAAGCGGAAATTGGCCAGCTTGAGGCGGACGTCCCAGCCGCCGTCGGCGTCGGGCTGCACCTCCAGGCCGACCGCGGGCGCCCCCTCGGCGTCGACCTCGCGGTAGTGGCGTCCGTCGAGGTCCGTGTCGGCGAGGACCTTGCCCACGGGGGAGGGAGACAGCAGGTCACCCTTGTCCTGGGCACCGTCGGAACCGCAGCCCGCGGATCCGGTCAGCAGCAGGACCGAGACGGCGAGCGCGGCGACGGCTCCACGCGACCACGACATGCCGGTGACATTAGAGCAACGGTCCGACGGACGGATCCCCCTGGGGTCTGGTTCCGGTCGCCGATGATCGTCCTTACGAAGGACGACCGGCGCACCTCTTGCGCCGACGAAACCGCAATCCTACGGTGATGCATAGGAATTGGCCGCAAGGAAGCGAGTGACGATGAACCGCGGGGACGCACGGAAGACCGCCGAGGGGCTGACCCATCTGACCGGCTTCGGCAACGAGCACAGTTCCGAGGCCGTGCCGGGCGCCCTGCCGGAGGGCCGCAACTCTCCCCAGCGCGCGCCCCTGGGTCTCTACGCGGAGCAGCTCAGCGGATCGGCGTTCACCGAGCCGCGCGCCCACAACCGCCGCTCGTGGCTGTACCGGATCCGCCCGTCGGCCGCCCACCCGGCGTTCACCCGCACCGGCAACGGCGCGCTGCGCACCGCGCCCTTCACGGAGACCGTGCCGGACCCGAACCGGCTGCGCTGGGACCCCCTGCCGGACCCCGCGGCGGGCACCGACTTCCTGGCCGGCCTGTGGACCCTCGGCGGCAACGGCGACGCCGCCCAGCGCACCGGCATGGCCGTGCACCTCTACCACGCCGACACCTCGATGGAGCGGGTGTTCAGCAACGCGGACGGCGAGCTGCTGATCGTCCCCGAGCGGGGCGGGCTGCTGCTGCGCACCGAGTTCGGCCTGCTGCGTGCCGAGCCGGGCCATGTGGCGCTGATCCCGCGCGGGGTGCGCTTCCGGGTCGAGCTGCTCGACACTGCGTCGGACGGCGGGCAGAGCCCGACAGCCCGCGGCTACGTCTGCGAGAACTACGGCGCCCCCTTCCAGCTCCCCGACCTCGGCCCGATCGGCGCCAACGGCCTCGCCAACCCCCGTGACTTCCTGGCGCCGGTCGCCGCGTACGAGGACACCGAGGGGCCGGTGGAGGTCGTCAACAAGTTCTGCGGCAACCTCTGGACGGCCCGCTACGACCACTCCCCCCTCGACGTGGTCGCCTGGCACGGCAACCATGTCCCGTACGTCTACGACCTGCGCCGTTTCAACGTCATCGGCACGATCTCGTACGACCACCCGGACCCGTCGATCTTCACGGTGCTGACCTCGCCCTCGGACACCCCGGGCCTCGCCGGTGTCGACTTCGTGGTGTTCGCGCCGCGCTGGCTGGTGGGCGAGGACACCTTCCGGCCGCCGTACTTCCACCGGAACGTGATGAGCGAGTACATGGGCCTGATCGAGGGCGCCTACGACGCGAAGACGGCCGGGAAGGGCGGCTTCGTGCCGGGCGGCGGCTCGCTGCACAACATGATGTCGGCGCACGGCCCGGACCGGGAGACCTTCGACCGGGCCAGCGCGGCGGAACTGCGCCCGCAGCGCGTGGACGACGGTCTCGCGTTCATGTTCGAGACGCGCTGGCCGCTCACCCTCACCCCGCACGCGGCCGGCGCCGACCATCTCCAGCACGGGTACGACGACGTGTGGAACGGCCTGGAACGGCACTTCCGCCCCTTGCACTGAAAGATGCCCGAAGGGTACGGATGGCCCGTGACCTCCTTCGCCCCGGACTCGATCGTCCTCAACCGCAAGCTGCCGCTCTGGTACCAGGTGTCGCAGTCGCTGCGCGCCTCGATACTGGGCCGCTCGCCCCGGGACCCGCTGCGACTGCCCACCGAGGAGCAGCTCGCCGGGCACTACGGGGTGAGCGTGCTGACCATGCGGCAGGCGCTGAAGGAGCTGGAGGACGAGGGGCTGATCACCCGGCACCGCAGGCGCGGCACGTTCATCGAGCCGGACGTGCGGCGCGGTGCGCCGGTGCGGCTGCTGGGCTCGGTCGACGCGATCGTGGCCCAGCAGTCCGGGATGACGACCGAACTGCTGGAGCACGGCACGGCGGCGGTGCCCGCCGAACTCGCCGAGCACTTCCCGGATCTGACCGAGGTGGCGGCCTACCACCGGCTGCGCGGCGACGACACGACGGGCGAGCCGACCAACCACGCCCGCAACTACGTCCGTCCCGAACTGGCCGCGCAGATCGACCCGGACGATCTGGTGCGCTGGCCGATGACCAAGGTGCTGCGGGACGTCGTGGGCGCCGACATCAGCCGGATCACGGACACGGTCGAGGCCCGGCTGGCCGATCCGGAGACGGCCCGGCTGCTGCGGGTGCCGCTGCTGAGCCCGATCCTGCACTACACGGGCGTCACCTACGACACGGCCGGGCGGGTGCTGGACGCGGCCGTCATCCACTACCGGGGCGACCGCTTCTCCTTCACGGTCACGCTCGACGCCACCTGAGCAGGACGTACCATGCCGACCGTGACGCACGCCGACGCCCCACCGCTGGCGGACCTCATGCCGTGGTCCGTCGCCGCGCCGCGCCTCGGCCGGGCCTGGCCGCTGGCCCCCGACCCGGCCGCGCTCAGGGACCGCTGGGCCGCGCTGGTGGCGGCGGAGGGCCCGGACCGCGAGGCGCTGTTCGAGCCGACGCGCTCGCGCACCGCGCACTCAGCGGTGGCGCAGCTCCCCGGGCAGGCCGGCGGCACCGAGCGGCTGGTCCGCGCGGCGGGGCCCTGCCCCGAGCCGGTACGGGTGCTGGCCGCTCCCTTCGACGAGCAGTGGCTCCTCCCCGACCACCGGCTGATCGACGCGGCCCGCCCCGAGCTGTGGCGGGTGGCCGACGCGCACCAGGTGTTCCTGGTGGAGTCGGCGGACGCGCCGCCGCTGGCGACCCGGCTGCTGCCGGTCCCGCGCGGCGGCCGGGTCCGCCCGCTGTACCGGCGTCCGGGCGGCGCGGAACCCAATCTGGCGCCGGGTCTGCTGGAGCGGCTCGGCCACTCCCTCGACCCGCTGGACTTCCTGGCCTGGACGCTCGTCACGGTCGGCCCCGACCTCACGGTGCCGCTCCCCCGCGACCCCTCGCTCTGGGCGCGCGGTGTCGAACTCGGCCACCGGGCCCTGTGGTTGCTGCGCCGCGACGGCGAGCGCCCCAAGCTCCCGGGCGGGCGCCGCCCCTACGTCCGCGCCCCGCTGCCGGCCCGCCCGCTGACCCTGCGCTACGACCGTGAGGAGGAGACCCTGCACCTCGACGAGGGCCGCATCTCCCCGGTCCCGCCGGAGGCCTGGGACATGGAGGCACCGGCCGGAACCCGGGTCCTGGAGCGGTGGTTCGCGGCCCGTACGGCACCGGCCGCCGAGCCCGGCACCCTCGCGGCGATCCTCCCCACCGCCTGGCGGCAGACCTGGACCTCCGAACTCCTGGAACTGATCACGGTGTTGGCGCTGCTCGCCGAAGTCCGGGAGCAGCAGAAGGAGTTGACCGTCAACGACGGGCTCACCACGGCGGACCTGCGGACATCGGGCGTCCTCCCACCGCCGGACACCTCCCGCCGCCCGGCAACGGTCCTGGACCACCAGGAGGAGGGCCCGGAGGGCCAGTTCGCCCTGCTGTAGGCGGGTGCCGTCGGCGGTGCGCCGCCCGGGCCGTACGGGGTGCGGTACCCGGTCGGTGACATGATCCGTTCCATGGATGGACTTCCCCCGCCCCTGGAGGGCGTCACCGTCGTCGCCGTCGAGCAGGCCGTCGCGGCCCCGTTCGCCACCCGGCAGCTCGCCGATCTGGGCGCGCGGGTGATCAAGGTGGAGCGGATCGACGGCGGTGACTTCGCGCGCGGCTACGACACCGCCGCCGGCGGCCTCGCCTCCCACTTCGTGTGGTGCAACCGGGGCAAGGAGTCCATCGCCCTGGACCTGAAGGACCCGCGCGGCCTGGACGTCGTACGGCGGCTGATCGCGGACGCGGACGTGTTCGTGCAGAACCTGGCGCAGGGGGCGGCGGCCCGGCTCGGCCTGGACGCCGCGACGCTGTGTGCGGCGCATCCGCGGCTGATCGCCGTGGACGTCTCGGGGTACGGCGCCGGCGGCCCGTACGCCGACAAGCGGGCGTACGACATGCTCGTGCAGTGCGAGGCGGGTCTGGTGTCGGTGACCGGGACGCCCGGGCAGCCGGTGAAGGCGGGGATCCCGGCGGCCGACATCGCGGCCGGGATGTACGCCTTCTCGGGGGTGCTGGCCGCGCTGGTGCGGCGGGGCACGACCGGGCGGGGCGGTCCGGTGGAGGTGTCGATGCTGGAGGCGCTCGCCGAGTGGATGGGGCATCCGCTGCACCACACCATCCACGGGGGCACGCCGCCCGAGCGCACCGGTCTCGCGCACGCCGTGATCGCGCCCTACGACGCCTATCCCACGGCCGACGGCGGCCGGGTGCTGCTGTCGGTGCAGAACGACCGCGAGTGGCGGCGGCTGGCCGAACAGGTGATGCGGCGGCCCGAGCTGGGCACGGACCCGGCGTTCGCGACGAACGCGGCCCGGGTGGCGCGCCGGGAGCGCACGGACGCACTGGTGACCGAGGCGCTGGGCGCGCTCGGCACCGACGAGGCGCTGGCGCTCCTGGAGGCCGCGGGCATCGCCTGCGCACGCCTGAGGGACCTGCGGGAACTGAACGAGCATCCGCAGCTCGCGGCCCGTGAGCGGTGGCGGGAAGTGGGGTCGCCGGTCGGGCCGTTGCGCGCGCTGCTGCCTCCGATCACACTGCCGGGCGGGTCGGAGGCGCGGATGGGGGACGTACCCGCGCTCGGGGAACACACCGAAGCGCTGCTGCGTGCCGCGGGGATGACGGACGAGGAGATCGCAGCGCTGCGCCGGGACGGTGTGGCCGCCTGAGCGCGGGTCTCAGTGCCGGTGTCCGCCGAACAGCGAACGGCGCAGTCGGCGCAGCGGCGCGAAGAGCGAGACCCGGCTCACCCGCACACCCTGCGAGCTGCGCTCGTGGGGCTCACGGGCGGTCAGCTCACGCATCAGCGTGGTCGCCTCCAGCGTCTCGCGCTGCGGTATGGCGGGGCCGCCCAGCACCGCGAGATGACGGTCGAGCCGCGAACTGGTCGCGGTACTCCCGCAGGTGATCGCAGGGACCCTCGCCCTGCTGCGCATCGTTATCTGTTCCATGTCACTCCCCACCCGTACGAGTCCACCCGGCCCGGGCAGGGTAACCCTATCGCCCCGGCCGGGCACGCGTGTATCGAGCTCACGGGAATCACCTTCCCCATAAGGGGGTTGACGACCCCTCTTCGATCACTCTCCGAATCCAACCGATTTCAGGGTGAGTTGGACAATCGGCTGGCTGGTGGGCTGAGCTGACCCACCGTCGGGCTCGACGGTCACAGCGAGTGACGTCGCCGCGGTGTCGAGTCCGGTCGCGACCAAGGGCGTGTCGCCCGCGAAGAGCCCGAGGGAGCGCGGTTGCGCGTCGGGGCGCATGAGCCAGAGCTGATGCACCTGTCCGGTGGGCAGCTCGCCGTATCCGCTCAACGTGACGACCGCCTCGCCCTCCGATGCGGAAGCGATCACTCCGATACTGCGGCCCCGCTGATCCGCCCCGGTCGTCGCGCGCGCGTCCGGAGCTGCGAGAACGTGGGCGATCTCACGTGCCCGGTCGCGTTCGGCGGCCAACTCGTCCTGGGCGCGGTTCGCCTGGACGGCGAAGAGCCCGGCGACCACGAGGGCCGCCGCCGCGGTGGCCGTGGCGAACGGCACGAACAGCGGGCGGCGCGCACGGGGCGCACGGGAGCGTCCGGGCGGTGGTTCCGTGCCCCAGACATGGGGAGGCAGTTGGGGCGCGCGCTCACGCACCGGCGCACGCACCGGCTCCTGCGGGGTCCGCTGGACGGCGGCCAGCACCCGTTCGCGCATCGCGGCCGGCGGCGGCGCGGACTGCGACCAGGCCAGCCGGACCGCGTCCTCGGCCAGTTCGCGCACCTCGGCGGCGCACCGGTCGCAGGAGCGCAGATGCTTCTCGAACCGGCGGCGCTCATCGGCGTCGAGGGCGTCCAGCGCGTAGGGCGCGGCCAGCGAGTGCCGGTCCTCACGGCGGAACAGCGAACCGAGGACGCTCATGCGGCACCTCCCAGGCAGTGGCGCAGCCGCGTGAGCCCGTCCCGCATGCGCGTCTTGACCGTGCCGAGCGGCAGCGACAGCCGCTCCGCCACCTCACGGTAGGTGTACCCGTCGTAGTAGGCGAGCGTCACGGACTGACGCTGGAGAGCCGTCAGCCGGTTGAGGCAGCGGCGCACCAACTCCCGTTCCAGGCCCGCCTCGACCTCCTCCGACACCTGGTCGAAGGCCGGATCGTGATAGCGCCGGCCCTCGCGCTGCTCCCGGTCGACGGCGGCCCGCGCGCTGCGCACCCGGTCGACCGCCCGCCGGTGGGCGAGGGTGAGGATCCAGGAGAGGGCGCTGCCGCGCCCGGGATCGAAGCGTGCTGCGGAGCGCCATGCCTCCAGGAGCACCTCTTGGGTGACCTCCTCCGACTGCGCGGGGTCGCGCACGACCCGGCGCACGAGCCCGAACACCGGTCCGGACACCAGTCCGTACAACTGCTCGAAGGCTCGCTGATCGCCTCCAGCGACGAGCACCAGCAGCTCGTCCGCCTCCATCCGGTCCCCCTCTCCACGGCCGCACCCGGGCCGACCCCTCACACCAGGCATTCGCAACGGACACACCTCCGGATGGGTTACGGATCATAGATCCGAAAACGCGGGTCGAGCAGCGGGAAAAACTTTTTGGATCCCGACCAATCCGATCCGCCGTCCGCTTCGTATCACTGTCCAGTCAGGCAAGTTGGCACAGAGGTCGGCAAGAGGACGGACGGCATGACAGCTATCTCCAGCAGCGGCGCGGGACGCAGGAGCGTCGCGACTCTCATATGCGGTGCGCTGGCCGCCGGGGGGCTCGCGGCCGCCGGTATGGCCACTCTGGCGCCGGGGGCGGCCCACGCCTCCAGCCACCGGGAGGCCCCGCTCATCTCGGGCACCCCGCAGTACGACAACACGGACCTGTACGCGTTCGTCAGCCCGGACCATCCGGACACGACGACGATCGTCGCGAACTGGATCCCCTTCGAGGAACCGGCCGGCGGCCCGAACTTCTTCCCGTTCGCCGAGGACGCCCAGTACGACATCCACGTCGACAACAACGGTGACGCGCAGGGCGAGCTGCTCTTCCGCTACACCTTCAAGACCCATGTGAAGAACAAGAAGACGTTCCTCTACAACACCGGCGCGGTCGAGAGCCTGGACGACAAGGACCTCAACGTCACCCAGACCTACGACCTGGAGCTGGTCAAGCTCAAGAACCAGAAGGTCGTGCACAAGACGAAGCTGGCGGACGACGTGCCGGTGGCGCCGTCGAACGTGGGCAAGGCGTCCATGCCGAACTACGCCAAGCTGCGCGACCAGGCGATCTACAAGCTCCCCGGCGGCGCGAAGACCTTCGCCGGCCAGGCCGACGACCCGTTCTTCCTGGACCTGCGCGTCTTCGACCTGCTGTACGGCGGCAACCTGTCCGAGGTCGGTAACGACACCCTCAAGGGCTACAACGTCAACTCGATCGCCCTCCAGGTGCCCACCGACATGATCACCGAGTCGAAGGACCAGCCGATCGTCGGCATCTGGTCCACCACCCAGCGCCGTAACGCGCAGGGCTACTACTCCCAGGTGTCGCGTCTGGGCATGCCGCTGGTCAACGAGGTCGTCAACCCCCTCAAGGACAAGGACAAGTTCAACGCGTCCGCGCCCTGGGAGGACGCCCAGTTCCTGAAGAACGTCACCAACCCCGAGCTGCCGAAGCTCATCGAGGCGATCTACAAGATCAAGGCCCCGGCGGAGCCGCGCAACGACCTGGTCGACGTGTTCCTCAAGGGCGTCAAGGGGCTCAACCAGCCGCCGTACGTGAAGCCTTCGGAGCAGCTCCGCCTCAACACCTCGATCAAGCCGACCGCCAGCCCCAAGCGGCTGGGCGTGCTGGACGGCGACAACGCGGGCTTCCCCAACGGCCGGCGGCTGACCGACGACGTCATCGACGTCTCGCTCCAGGTCGTCGAGGGTGAACTGGTCGGCTCCAAGAACGACTTGGGTGACGCGGTCGACAAGAACGACAAGACCTTCGAGAAGGCCTTCCCGTACGTCGCCCTGCCGACCGAGGGTTCGCGCGGTCCGCTCGCCAAGGGTGTCAGCAGCGGCACCGACGTCCGCAGCCAGCTCGGTGACGCCCTCCAGCCGGCCTCCTCGACCGAGACGAACACGAACCTGATCGCCGCGTCCGCCGGCGCCGGTGCGGCCGGCGTCCTCCTCATCGGCGGCGGCCTCATGTGGTGGCGCCGCGCCACCCGCGGGACGGGCGGCCGGGGTCACCGGGGCTACTAGGCCCTTTTCTCCCGGACGTTCGTCCGGGCGGGCCCGGGGAGAAACCTGCGCTCCCCGGCCCGCCCCCATCGACCGGCGCGGCCCGCGTAACCCATCCCCCACGGCGCGGGCCGCGCCACACCACCGCAGGACGATCCACCCAGGCGACCGAGGAGAGGCATGTCCCCGCGTACGAACGACGGCGAGCCGGAGCGCGAACTCCCGGCATCCGGACGGCGGTCCGAGGACACGGACGCGGACGCGGTCACAGTCACGGTCGCGGGCGCGGACGCGGGCGCCGGGCAGGACACCGAGGCCAAGGCCACCGAAGCCGCCGCGACCGACGAACCGGTGGCCGACCAAACGGTGGCCGACGAACCGGTGGCCGGCGAACCGGTGTCCGACGAGCGGGTCGCCGCCGTGCGCCGGGTCGCCGCCGCCGGGCGGCGCCGGCGGGTGGTCGAACTCGGGGCCTGTGCCGCCATGCTGGCCGTGGCCCTCACCGCCGGCGCGATCGCCGTCGGGGCCACCCACGAGACCCGGAACACCCCCGTGGTGACGGCCGCCGCGGTCACCCCCGGACTGCTCGCCAGCGCCGACCTCGGCGAGGGCATCACCGCGCTCCAGGCCCATCTCCGCGCCCAGCCGAGGGACTTCGGCGGCTGGGCCACCCTCGGCCTCGCCTACGTCGAGCAGGCCCGCACCAACGGCGACCCGTCCCGCTACCCGCAGGCCGAGCAGGCCCTCAAGCGCTCCCTCGCGCTGCGCCCGGACAACGACCAGGCGCTCGCGGGCCGCGCCGCCCTGGCCGCCGCCCGCCACGACTTCCCGAACGCCCTGAAGTACGCCGACCAGGCGCTGAAGCAGAACCCGTACAGCGAACGCGCCCTGTGCTCCCGGATCGACGCCCTCGTCGAACTCGGCCGCTACGACGACGCCGCGCGTGCCGCCGACCTCGCGGACGAACGGCGTCCGGGCGTACCGGTGTTCACGCGCTACGCCTACGTCCGTGAACTGCGCGGCGACGTCACCACCGCCCGCCGCGTCCTCGACCAGGCGCTCAACTCGGCCACCACGCCCGGCGACATCGCCTACGTGGCCACCCAGATCGGCCAACTGGCGTGGAACCAGGGCGACTACGAGGACGCCCTCACCCACTACGCCCGCGCCCTCGCCGCCGACGAGAACTACCTCCCGGCACTGGAGGGCAGGGCCCGCGCCCAGGCGGCGAGCGGCCGGCGGGCCGAGGCGCTGACCGGGCTGGAGAACGTCGTCGCCCGCTTCCCGCTCCCCGGACCGCTGGTGGAACTCGGCGAGCTGTACGAGGCCCGCGGCGCCGAGGGCGACCGGGCGAAGGCCGACGACCAGTACACCCTGGTCGACGCCTGGACGGCGCTGGCCCGCGCCAACGGCGTCAACGCCGACCTGGACACCGCGCTGGCCGCCGCCGACCACGGCGACCGGACGGCGGCACTGCGCGCGGCCCGCGCCGAGTGGGACCGCCGCCGGACCGTGCACACGGCGGACGCCCTCGCCTGGGCCCTGCACGTCAACGGAAAGGACGCCGAGGCCCTCCCCTACGCCCGCAGGGCCACCGCGACCGGCTACCGCAACGCCTCCTTCCTCTACCACCGCGGCGTGATCGAGCAGGCCACCGGCAACGCGAAGGACGCCCGCACGCACCTCACGGCGGCCCTGAAGCTGAACCCCGGCTTCTCCCCGCCGGGCGCCCGCGCGGCCCGTACGGCACTCAAGGCACTGGAGGCGGCCAAGTGAACCCCCGTCGGCTGAACCCGCGTCGGCTGTTCGCGTCCGGCGCGGCCGTGCTCACGGCCGGCTGCGCGCTCGCGCTGCTCCCCGCGGCCACCGCGAGCGCGCACCCGCTCGGCAACTTCACCGTCAACCGGTACGACGGTCTCGTCACCGCCCCCGGACAGCTCCGGGTCGACCATGTCGAGGACCTCGCCGAGATCCCGGCGACCCAGGCCAAGCCGGACATCGAGCGCCTCGGCATGACCGAGTGGGCGCGGCAGCGCTGCGCCACGGCCGCCTCCGGCAGCAAGGTCACCGTGGACGGCCGCGCCGTCCCGCTCGCGGCGGGCGCCGCCCAGGCGGTCGTACGGCCCGGGCAGGCCGGGCTCGACACGCTGCGGGTGGAGTGCCGGCTGACGGCTCCGCTGCCCGCCGACGACACGGTCACCGTCGCCTTCCACAGCGCGGGCGCCGACTCCGGGCCCGGCTGGCGCGAGATCACCGCGCGCGGCGACCGGACGACGCTCACCGCGTCCGACGTACCCAAGACCTCGATCTCCGGCGAACTGACCTCGTACCCGCAGGAGTTGCTCTCCTCCCCCGCCGACACCGCGACCGCGTCGCTGCGGGTGCGGCCCGGCGGTCCGGCGCTGACCGAGGACGACCGGCGGGACGCGCCCGCCGCGTCCGTGCTGCCGCGCGGCGCCGACCGGTGGACGCGCGCCCTGGACGGTCTGGTCGCCCGGCAGGACCTCACCCTCGGCTTCGCCGCGCTGGCGCTGGTGATCGCCGTCGGCCTGGGCGCGATGCACGCGGTCGCGCCGGGCCACGGCAAGACCATCATGGCCGCGACCGCCGCCGCGCGGGGCGGCCGGGCCCGGATGAAGGACGTACTGCCGCTGGCCGCGTCGGTCACCGTCACCCACACCCTGGGCGTGGTCGCCCTCGGCCTGCTGGTGACGGCGGGCTCGGCCGCGGCCCCCTCGGTGATCGCCTGGCTGGGCCTCGCCAGCGGCGCGCTGGTGCTCGTCGCGGGCGTCACGCTCGCCCGCCGTGCCTGGCGCAACCGGTCGCACGGCCATGGGCACGGCCATGGGCACGGCCATGGGCACGGGCATGGGCATGGGCACGGGCCCGGACACACCCACAGCCACGGCGGGCACACGCACACCCACGGCCCCCATGACCCCGGGGGCCACGACCACCACGACCACCAGCCCGCCCCCGCCCGCCCCCTCGTACTGGCCGGCGCGCACACCGGACCGCACGCCCCCGCCCCCACCAGCGCCCCCACCCACGAACACACCCACCATCACCATGACCATGACCACCATCACGACCACGACCACGAGCACACCCACGCGGGCCACACCCACACCCACGGCGGTCACACCCACACCCACGCCACCGCCCCCACCCTGCGCGGCACGATCCTGCTCGGGTTCGCCGGTGGCATGGTGCCCAGTCCCTCGGCCGTGGTCGTGCTGGTCGGCGCGGCGGCGCTCGGGCACGCCTGGTTCGGGCTGCTGCTCGTCGTCGCGTACGGCGTCGGGCTGGCGCTGACCCTCACGGCGGCCGGGTACGCGGTCGTACGGCTCGGCGCGGGCGCGACCCGGCTGCTCGACCGGCAGCCGCGCTGGACCACCCGGCCCGCCGTGGCGCTGGTCCGGCGGAATCTGCCGGTCTGGTCGGCGCTGCTCGTGGTGGCTCTCGGGGCCGGCCTTGTGCTCAAGGGGGCCGCATCCGTACTGGGCTGAGCTACGTTGGTGGGGTTGCGTGGGTTTTCGCCCGGATGCGATGTGCGAATGGGGGACGCGGTGTCCGAAGAAGCGGGCGGTGAGCGGCTGATCGCGGGCCGCTACCGGCTCCTGACCCCGCTCGGTGAGGGCGGCATGGGCACGGTGTGGCGGGCGCGGGACGAACTGCTGCACCGCGAGGTCGCCGTCAAGGAGGTGCGCGCCCCGGCCGGGCTGCCGGCCTCCGACATCGAGCGGATGTACGCGCGCCTGGAGCGCGAGGCGTGGGCCGCGGCCCGGGTCGCCAACCGGAACGTGGTCACGGTGTACGACGTGGCCGTGGAGGACGGCCGGCCGTGGATCGTGATGGAGCTGGTGCGTGGGGTCTCGCTCGCCGATCTGCTGGACGCCGAGGGCCCGTTGGAGCCGGCCAGGGCCGCGCACATCGGCGCCGAGGTGCTCTCCGCGCTGCGGGCCGCGCACGACGCCGGGGTGCTGCACCGGGACGTGAAGCCGGCCAACGTGCTGATGTCGAACGACGGCCGGGTGGTGCTGACCGACTTCGGGATCGCCACCGTCGAGGGCACCTCCGCGCTCACGATGACCGGTGAGGTGATCGGCTCGCCGGAGTTCCTCGCGCCGGAGCGCGCGCTCGGGCGCACCCCGGGTCCCGAGTCGGACCTGTGGTCGCTGGGCGTGCTGCTGTACGCGGCGGTGGAGGGCAACTCCCCTTTCCGGCACGACACTCCGCTGAGCACACTGCGCGCGATCGTGGACGAGGAGCTGCCGCCGCCGTACCGGGCGGGGCCGCTGGCGCCGGTGATCGAGGGGCTGTTGCGCAAGGATCCGGCGGAGCGGCTGCCGGCCGACGTGGCGGAGCGGGATCTGCGGCTGGTGGCCGCGGGCGGCACGCCGCGGCCGGACACCTCGCGCGGGGTGCCGTTCGCGCCGTTCCCGCCGACGGTCGCGGCCCCCGCCGAGCCGGTGGGCCGGGACCGTACGGCCGTCACGCCGACGCCTCCGGCCGGGGGCCCGCCGTGGACGGGCACCACGACGACCGAGCCGCGGCAGCACCGCCGGGGCGGGGTCGCGCTGGTGGCGGGCGTGGCCGTACTGGCGCTGGCGATCGCCGGGCTGACGTACGGGCTGCTGAACCGGGACGACGACAAGAAGGGCGGCGACAGCGCGGGAGTGACCGCCGGCCGCACGGAGAGCGTGAGTCCGTCGCCGACGCGGGAGGAGAGCGAGGGGCCGACGGCCGAGCCGTCGAAGGCAAGTCCGAGCGCGAGCGCCTCCAGCGAGGCGCCGCGGCAGACGGTGACGGTGCATGTGGTGGGCAGCCACACCGACTACTCGGGGACGTGTCCGCCGCCGGACTCGGCCGCACCGGCCTTCACGGCGACGATCACGGTGGGGACGCTGCCCGCACAGGTGTCGTACCGCTGGGTGTCGCGGGAGGGCGAGCTGTCGGGGCAGACCTGGAAGACGCTGGACTTCCCCTCGGGCGGCGGGAAGTCGAAGCAGGACCGGGTGATCGTGTCGACGTACGCGGAGGACGGGACGTACAGCAACGCGATCGGGGTCGAGGTGCGCGATCCGGTGAAGGCGACCTCGCAGTACGTGCCGTTCTCGGTCACGTGTGCCACGGAGGCCCCGACGGACGGAGCCTCCGCTTCGCCTTCGCCCTCGGAGTAGCGGCTAGGCGTTGCGCTCGAGAGCGGGCAGATAGCCGCCCGACTGGCCGGAGGCCGTCGGGTGGTAGGAGTCGCCGATGCTCAGCCAGTTGAGGCTGTGCAGCCAGGAGCTGCCGGAGCAGATCTCATGGCCGGCGAAGGTGGTGCGGACGTCGCCGAACGCGAAGCCGTGGGCGGCGGCGCGCTTGGCCAGGGCGGTGTCCAGGTGGTCCGCCGCGTTGTTGATGGCGGAGCGCTTGGTCTCGGACAGGCCCACGCAGACCGTGCCGAGCTTGTAGAAGCGGGGATAGCCGATGACGACGACGCGGGCGTTCGGCGCCTTGGAGCGGATCGTCGAGTAGACGGTGTCGAGTTTGCCGGGGAGTGTCGAGTCGACGTACGCCTTCGCGGTGTTGATGCGGCTGACGCAGGTGCTGTCGGAGCTGGTGACGCAGGTGGTCATGACGTCGGTGAAGCCCGCGTCGTTGCCGCCGACGGTGATGGAGACGAGGCCGGTGGTGGAGGAGAGGCCGCCGAGCTGGTTGGCCAGGACGTCGCCCGTCTTGGCGCCCGAGCAGGCGGCGAAGGTGAACGAGGTGGGGGTGTGGGCGGCGTTCCACAGGTAGGGGTACGCCTTGGTGCTGCGCTTGCAGGAGCTGCTGGAGCTGATGTAGCTGCCCGCGCCGACCCCGGAGGAGTAGGAGTCGCCGAGGGCCACGTACCCGCCGGCGGCGGCGAGCGGGGACGCGGACGCCTGTGCCGCACTCGCCCCGGTGAGGGCTGCGCCGGCGGCCAGGAGGAGTGAGCTGACGAATACGACAAGTCGGGAACGTCTCATGGAACCTCCCTTTAGCAGGATCTCTGCCATAACTGTCGTAGCAACTACGCGTGTTGACCGGAAGTGTCCATGCCAAGACTTTTCCGGTCCTACCGGGGCCGGGAGGCGCCCCTTTTTGATCGCGACGTTGCGTGGTCATGTCAAAGTTGTTGACGTATCGTCAACTCCCTTGTTCTACGCCTGTAGTCGACCGAGGCTTTACCTCAGCCGAGAACGGAACGCGACGTTCGAGGCCGTGCGCGCGACCCCGCGCGCACCCCCCACAGACGCGCGCCCCACCCGGGTCGCGCGGCGCCCGATGGAGGACTTCCTCGTCATGGCACACCTGCGTAGCACCAGGATCCGCACCGCCGCCGTCACCACGGTGGCGGCCGCCGCCCTCGTCGGCGGGCTCACCGCACTGCCCGCCCAGGCGGCCCCGGCCGAGGGCCGGGTCCTCGCGGCGAACTCCCCCACCGCCGTACAGGACAGCTACATCGTCACCCTGAAGTCCCAGGCCGGTTTCAAGGCGTCCTCGGCCACCGGCAAGGACCTCATCAAGGAGTACGGCGGCACGGTCAAGAAGACGTTCGGCGCCGCGCTGAACGGCTACACCGCCACCCTCTCCGCCGCCGAGGCCCGCAGACTGGCGGCCGACCCGGCGGTGGCCGCCGTCGAGCAGAACCAGACCGTCCGGGTCACCGACACCACCCAGTCCAACGCCCCCTGGGGCCTGGACCGCATCGACCAGACGTCCCTGCCGCTGTCCGGCACGTACACCTACCCGGACAGCGCGGGCAGCGGGGTCACGGCCTACGTCATCGACACCGGCGTCCGCATCACCCACTCGCAGATCAGCGGCCGCGCCTCCTACGGCTACGACGCCGTCGACGGCGACACCACCGCCTCCGACGGCAACGGCCACGGCACCCATGTGGCCACCACGATCGCGGGCTCCACCTACGGCGTGGCCAAGAAGGCGAAGATCGTGGCCGTCCGGGTGCTCGACAACAACGGCTCCGGCACCACCGCCGGTGTGATAGCCGGCATCGACTGGGTGACCCGCAACCACTCCGGGCCCTCGGTCGCCAACCTCTCGCTCGGCGGCGGCGCCTCCAGCACCCTGGACACCGCGGTGCGCAACTCCATCGCCAGCGGGGTGACCTACGCGGTCGCGGCCGGCAACAGCAGCGCCAACGCCTCCTCGTACTCCCCGGCCCGGGTCACCGAGGCCATCACCGTCGGCGCCACCACCAGCACCGACGCCCGGGCGAGCTACTCCAACTACGGCTCGGTCCTGGACATCTTCGCCCCCGGCTCCTCCATCACGGCCGGCTGGTACACCAGCGACACCGCCACCAACACCATCTCCGGTACGTCGATGGCGACGCCGCACGTCGCGGGCGCGGCCGCGGTCTACCTGGCCGGCCACACCTCGGCCACCCCGGCGCAGGTCGCCACCGCCCTGACGAGCGGCGCGACCACCGGCAAGGTCACCAGCCCCGGCACCGGCTCCCCGAACCGGCTGCTGAAGCTCGTCCCGTGACCCCAGTGGTCGTGATCTGACCGATCCGGCCTGTCGTTCCCCCCGTTCCCCGGAGGCGTCCGCCGCCTCCGGGGAACACCTGTGTCCGAGCACCGCACACCCGTCCCCGGGCGGGCACACCCGTGTGTAACGGTCAAACGAACAAAACGGTCAGAGGACCGCCAAGGTCTTGCCATCCGGGCTTAATCATCAATACCGTCATACATCTCACTCGCATCGGACCGTCGGTAACGGCTCCAGGGGAGGGCTCAGGGACCGCGGCGGCATCCGGAGCGGGAGCGCGGTAGGGGGGTGCCGTGCTCGGTGGCCATCTGGTGACCGGGCCGTGCCGCGCGGTCGGCCGCCGTCGTTCGCCGGTGGCCGGTCAGCTTTGCCAGCTCACCCGGCAGGTGTGCGGAGACCGTTCCGCCATGGGTGAGAAACCCCCCTTTCGAACCGGACGTGGATCCGGGCCGCCCAGGGGCGGGCGGCCCACCGGACGAGAGGGACCAGACTCATGAGTTCCGTTCTTCAGCCGGCGACATCGGAGCAGGAGTCGGAGCGGGATCTCGACGCTCCGACGACCGTCGGCGCCTACCGGCCCATCTCCTCGCATCTGGCCATCACGCCGCCCGTGAGCGTGGTCATCCCCGCGATGAACGAGGCCGAGAACCTTCCGTACGTCTTCAAGACCCTGCCGGACTGGATCCACGAAGTGGTCCTGGTCGACGGCAACTCCACCGACGGCACCGTCGAGGTGGCCCGGGAGCTGTGGCCGGGCGTCAAGGTGGTCGGACAGCAGGGGCGCGGCAAGGGGGACGCCCTGATCACCGGGTTCGAGGCGTGCAGCGGCGACATCATCGTGATGGTCGACGCGGACGGCTCGGCCGACGGCAACGAGATCGTGTCGTACGTGTCCGCGCTGGTCTCCGGCGCGGACTTCGCCAAGGGCTCCCGCTTCGCCAACGGCGGCGGCACCGACGACATGACGTTCATCCGGCGGCTCGGCAACCGGGCGCTGTGCGCCGTCGTCAACCGCAAGTTCGGCGCCCGCTACACCGATCTGTGCTACGGCTACAACGCGTTCTGGCGGCACTGCCTGGACAAGATCGAGCTGGACTGCACGGGCTTCGAGGTCGAGACCCTGATGAACATCCGGGTCGTCAAGGCCGGCCTCAAGGTCCAGGAGATCCCCAGCCACGAGTACCTGCGCATCCACGGCGTGAGCAATCTGCGCGCCGTCCGCGACGGGCTGCGGGTGCTGCGGGTGATCCTCAAGGAGCGGTCCAACCGGCGTGCGCTGCGCCGCGCGGCCCGGCGCTCCCCGATGCTCGACTCGGCCCGGGGGGAGGTGTCTTGAGCGGGCAGGACAGCGCGCCGGGCACTGAATCGGGTACCGGGTTGGGCACCGAGTCGGGCACCGAGTCGGGCACCGGGCTGGGCATCTCCGTCGTCATCTGTGTGTACACCGAGGACCGCTGGGAGGACATCCTCGCGGCGGTCGCCTCGGTGGCCGCCCAGTCCCACCCGGCCCTGGAGACCCTGCTGGTCGTCGACCACAACCCGACGCTCCTGGACCGGCTGGCGAAGGAGTACGCGCACGACGACGGGGTGCGGGTGCTGCCCAACGCGGGCCCGCGCGGTCTGTCGGCCGGCCGCAACACCGGGATCGCCCGGTCGCGGGGCGAGGTCATCGCCTTCCTCGACGACGACGCCGTGGCCGAACGGGACTGGCTGCGGCGGTTCGCCGACCCCTACTCCGATCCCCGGGTGCTGGCCGTCGGCGGCCGCGCCGAACCCGTGTGGTCCTCGGGCCGGCGGCCCGACTGGTTCCCCGAGGAGTTCGACTGGGTGGTGGGCTGCTCCTACCGGGGCCTGCCGCACGGCCGGGTCCGGGTCCGCAACATCCTCGGCGGCAACGCCTCCTTCCGGCGCAGCGCGTTCGACGTCGTGGGCGGCTTCGCCACCGGCATCGGACGCGACGGCGACAAACGCCCGATGGGCGGCGAGGAGACGGACCTGTGCATCCGGCTCACCCGCGCGAGACCCGACGCGATCCTGCTGATGGACGACCGCGCGGTGATCCACCACAAGGTGCCCGAGGCGCGCGAGCACTTCGGCTACTTCCGCACCCGCACCTACGCGGAGGGCCTGTCCAAGGCGCTCGTCGCGCGCAGCGTCGGCACCGACAAGGGGCTGGAGTCCGAACGCCGGTACGCCACGCGGGTGTTGCCTGCCGGGGTGGTGCGCGGGCTGCGCGACCAGGTGCTGGCCCGGCCCGGCGGGGCCCGGCGGGCGGGCGCGATCGTCGCCGGGGTGCTGACGGCGGCCGGCGGGTACGTCGTCGGCAGCCTGCGGGCGCGCCGGGCCGGGACGACGTTCGAGGTCGTACGGATCGAACCGGCACCGGAGGTGGAAAGGGCGCGGGAAGGGGCGCGGGAACGGGGTGACGCGGCATGACGGAGGCTCGCGTTCCGATCCTCATGTACCACGCGATAGCCGCCGAACCGAACGACGCCACCCGTGCCCTGTCGGTCACCCCCGAGGCGTTCGCCGAGCAGATGGCGGTGATCGCCGAGCGGGGTCTCACCCCGCTCACCACGGCCGACCTGGCGGCCCGTTGGCGGGCGGGACGGCCGCTGCCCGGCCGCCCGGTGCTGATCACCTTCGACGACGGCTACGAGGGCGTGCACCGGCACGCCCTGCCCGCCCTCGCCGAACACGGCTTCCCGGCCACGCTGTTCGTCTCCACCGGCTGGATCCGGGGCGCCCACGACACCGGCGGCGGGCTCGACACCATGCTGGACTGGCCGCAGGTGCGCGAACTCGCGGACGCGGGCGTGGAGATCGGCGGTCACAGCCACACCCATCCGCAGCTCGACCAGCTCGACGACGCGGACCTGCGCGCCGAGCTGATCCGCTGCCGGGAGGTCGTGACCGCCGAACTGGGCACGCCGCCACTGTCGTTCGCCTATCCGTACGGCTACTCCAGCCGCCGGGTCCGCACGGCGGTGCGCCGACTGGGCTTCGCCCAGGCCCTGGCCGTCGGCAACACGCTCGCCCGCCGCGCTCAGGGCCCGTACGCCCTCCACCGGGTGACCGTACGCCGCACCACCACCGGCGAGGAGTTCGCCCGCCTCCTGGACGGCCGGGCCCTCACCCACCTCTTCGCCCGCGACCGCACCCTGACCAAGGGCTACGCGGTGATCCGCCGCACCCGACGACTGGGGAGCAGGGCGACGGCCGGCTTCGGCTGAACCATCGCCCCGGCGCCGCGCGGACGGACAGAGCCCGAGCGCCGGGCGGCGGGCTGTTCACGGTGACGGACGGCGGGCTCTTCGCGGCACCGGGCGCAGGGCCGTTCGCGGGGATGGGCGGAGGTCTGATGGGCGGAGGTCTGTTCGCGGCGGCAAGCACGCGGCCGGGACCGGCGGCGGACAACCCCCGTAGCCAGTCCCGGCGACGAGCGGTTGACCGACCCCGGCAACGGTGGCCAGCACGCCAGCGCGTGCAGCCCACGCGGCGAGTGAGCGGGGCCCCGCAGCGGGCGCACCGATCCGCGGCGAGCACGCGGCCGGTCCCCGCAGCAGGCGCATGGCCGTCTCTGTCGGCGGACGCCGCCGTCGGTCCCGGCGGCGGCGTCCGCCAGGACCTGCCCAGGCGACTGCCGCAGCGGTCTCAACTCGCCCGGCGGAGCCGATCGGCGCGGCCGCCGGGACCGATCGGGCAACGTCGGATTCATCCGGCACAAGCGACACACCGCGCGCACTGCGGAAACCGGGTGCGCGGGGCGGTCCCGTGGCGGATCATGGCGGCATGTCTGCGCTCCCACACGACGCTCTGCCGATCCGGCTCACCGTCGACGACTCCGACTCGCCGTCCGATGTCGTCGACGCGCTGTTCCTCGGCCGCTTCGCGACGGGCGAGCAGCCGTACTCGCACGCGGCGAACATCGACCGGGTCCGCTCCGGCGCGACCCTGCTGCCGCCGCACGCCCGGGTGCTGCGCGTCGCCCGCGACGAGGACCGCAGCGCCACCCTCGCCGAGGGCGACGGCTGGACCCTGCTGATCTCCCGCTGGAACCGCGGCGCGGACGTCACGGTCACCGCGACCACCGCCGAACTCGCCGCCCAGGTGCTGAACGAGGCGACGGACGGCGCGGCGGACGAGCCCGAACCCCAGCCGGAGAACGTGACGATGGGGTTCTGGTACGTCTCCCCGCGGCGCGGCCCGCACCGCACGACCCGCCAGATCTCCGCCGGCACCTGGGAGGAGGTCCGCCCCAACTACACGGCACCGGTGGCCGAGGCGATGGACCGCCTGATGGGCACCACCCCCGAGAGCATCGCGGGCCGGCTGCTCCTGCTGCACGGCCCGCCCGGCACCGGCAAGACCTCGGCGCTGCGCACCCTGGCCCGGTCCTGGCGGGACTGGTGCCAGGTGGACTGCGTACTGGACCCGGAGCGGCTCTTCTCCGACGTCGGCTATCTGATGGACATCGCGATCGGCGAGGAGGACTCCTCGGGCAAGGGCCGCTGGCGGCTGCTGCTCCTGGAGGACTGCGACGAACTGATCCGCGGCGAGGCCAAGCACACCGCGGGCCAGGCGCTGTCCCGGCTGCTGAACCTCACCGACGGCCTGCTCGGCCAGGGCCGCAACGTCCTGGTGGGCGTCACCACCAACGAGGACCTGGAGCGGCTGCACCCGGCCGTGGTCCGCCCGGGCCGCTGTCTGGCCCGGATCGAGGTCGGCCCGCTGACCCGCCGGGAGGCCGTCGACTGGCTGGGCACCGAGGAGGGCGTCGGCCGCGAGGGCGCGACGCTGGCGGAGCTGTACGCGCTGCGCCGGGGCACGTCTCCGACCTCGCTGCCGGAGCCGCGCGCCGGGGCGGACGCGGGGCTTTACCTGTAGGGGAGCCCGGAGTGGTTCCATGGAGGTATGACCCTGTATGTCGGCACCTCCGGCTGGCAGTACAAGGACTGGCGTGAGGTCCTGTACCCGGCCGACGTGCCCGTGCGGCGCTGGCTGGAGGAGTACGCCGAGCATTTCGCCACGGTGGAGATCAACAACGCCTTCTACCGGCTGCCGTCCCGGGAGACCTTCGCGTCCTGGGCCGGGCGGCTGCCGCCGGATTTCGTGGTCGCGGTCAAGGCCAGCCGCTATCTGACCCACATCAAACGGCTGCACGACCCCGCGGAACCCGTCCACCGCCTGATGACCCACGCGGCCGGCCTCGGCGCCCGCCTCGGCCCGGTCCTCCTCCAGCTCCCGCCGACCCTGCGCGCCGACCCCGAGCTGCTGGACACCTGCCTGGCGGCCTTCCCGCAGGGCACCCGGGTCGCCGTGGAACCGCGGCACCCGTCCTGGTGGACCCCGGCCGTGCGGCGGGTCCTGGAGGCCCGGGGCGCGGCCCTGTGCTGGGCCGACGTCCGGGCCCGCCCGGCAGGACCGCTGTGGCGGACCGCCGGCTTCGGCTACGTCCGCTTCCACGAGGGCCGCGCCCAGCCGTGGCCGCGCTACGGCCAGCACGCCCTGGAGACCTGGATCGACCGCATCGCGACCACCTGGTCCCACGGCGAGGACGTGTACGCGTACTTCAACAACGACCCCGGCGGCGCGGCGGTGGGCGACGCGGCCCTCTTCGGCAGGACGGCCGGGCGGGCCCGGCTGACGGTGACCCGCACGCCGAGGGCGCTGGCGTCCCGCCGCTGACCCGCCGCTTCTCGTGTCGGTCGCCATACACCGCTCGGTCGCCGTACGCCGGCTCAGTCGCCGTACGCCGCCCGCAGCGCGTCCCGGACCGCGGCCGCCGCCTCCTCCTCGCTGAGCCCCAGCCGCACCGCCCGCTCGGCGTAGGTCCGCGCCGCCTCCGCGGCCTCCCGCTGGGCGGCGGGGCCGACGGCCGCCACGAACGTGCCGTTGCGGCCGCGAGTCTCGATCACGCCGTCGGTCTCCAGCGCCCGGTACGCCTTGGCGACGGTGTTCGCCGCGAGGCCCAGCGACTCGGCGAGCCCCCGGACCGTCGGCAACCGGTAGCCGACGGGCAGCGCTCCGGACCGGGCCTGCTCCGCGATCTGCGCCCGCACCTGCTCGTACGGCGCGACACCCTCATCGATGTGGATCTTCAAGGTCACGGTCCGATTCTCCCGCACCGGGCGGAAAATGAGAGGCACGGGGACGGCACCGGCCGTAGCGTGCGCCGACATGACCGTCATCGTGCGCGCTCTGCGCCCCGACACGACCGCCGACGTCGAGGGTTTCGTCCGGGTCCGCCATCGCGCGCTGCCCCATGTGCTCTTCACCGCGCGGTCCGTACGGCACGACCTGTCCCACGCCGATCCGGACGCCCACGTCCGCACCCTGGTCGCCGAGGTGGACGGCGAGATCGTCGGCACGGCGCAGATCGGGCTCGTCCACGACAGCCCGGAGCCCGGCCAGGGCTTCCTCAACGTGTACGTCGACCCGGCGCGCACCGGCCGGGGCGCGGGCACCCTGCTGACGCGGACGGCCGAGGAGCACCTCGCGGCCCACGGGGCGACGAAGCTGTTCGCCTGGGTCCTGGACGAGCCGGGGAACCGGGCCTTCGCCGAACGGCACGGCTACCGGGCGAGCCGCCGCGCCCACTTCCTGGTCCTCGACCTGGCGCGGGCCGAGCTGCCGCCGCTGCAAGACCCGCCGCCCGGTGTGGAGTTGCGTACGGCCGCCGACTTCGCGGACGACCCGCGCCCGCTGTTCGCGCTGGACGCGGAGACGGCGTCCGACGAACCGGGCGACATCGACACCGAGTTGTCGGACTACGAGGCATGGCTCGCGCAGACCTGGCGGCACCCCCTGCTGGACCATGAGCTGACCTCGGTCGCCGTGGCCGACGGCCGCCCGGTCGCCTTCAGCGCGGCCCGCACCGACGGCGCCCGCACCTACACCACGGGCATGACCGGCACGGCCCGCGCCTTCCGCGGCCGGGGCCTGGCCAAGCTCGTCAAGAACGCCTCCCTGCACCGGGCCCGCGCGGCCGGGTACACCCGGGCGCACACGGGCAACGACGCGGACAACGCGCCGATGCTCGCGATCAACTCCTGGTTCGGGTACGAGATCCACGCATCGGAGGTACGCCATGTCCGCGAACTCGGCTGAGCCGGTGGGCTCGTTGGAGGTCGTCCTCGTCAAGGGCGGCCGCACGAAGATCCGTTACTCCGCCGAGCTGCTCTCCGACGACGGCAACCGGATCGCGGTGCGCGCCCCCTGGGCGGGGGACGGCGTACGGGACTTCGGCTTCGTACGCTTCGAACCCGGTGACGTGTTCACCGAGTACTACTGGCGGGACCGCTGGTACGCGGTCAAGGAGGTCCGGGCCGCGACGGGCGCGCTGAAGGGCTGGTACTGCGACGTCACCCGCCCCGCGACGCTCTCGGGCGCCCAACTGGTCGTGGAGGACCTCGATCTCGACCTGTGGCGGTCCGCCGACGGCACGGAGGTGCTCCGGCTGGACGAGGACGAGTTCGCGGAGAGCGGGCTGGCCGGCCGCGACCCCGCCGCGGCGGCGGCCGCGGTGACCGCCCTGGACGAACTGGAGGTGCTCGCGACCGTCGCGGGCGGCCTGGAGTCACTGCTCCACGACAGCACGTCACCTTCCTGATCCCAGTCTCAGCGCTTCCTTAAGCCCACCCTAAAGATCGCTCCGGCCCTCCTCCAGCAGCCGTTTTCGGGGTTTCTTGGTTCCGGCGGGCGGCACCTCGGTGCCGTCCCCACCACCCCTGGTCCCGGTTCCGAGGAGTTCCCCCATGTCCGCACGCCGCACGGCCGCCGCCGTCACCGCCCTCGGTCTGACCCCGCTGGCCCTGACCGCGCTGTCCGCCACGCCGGCGGCCGCGCACGGGTCGATGGGCGACCCGGTCAGCCGGGTGGCGCAGTGCTACGCGGAGGGTCCCGAGAGCCCGAAGTCGGACGCGTGCCGGGCGGCGGTCGCGGCCGGCGGGACACAGGCGCTGTACGACTGGAACGGCATCCGGATCGGCGACGCGAACGGCCGCCACCAGGAGCTGATCCCGGACGGCAAACTGTGCAGCGCGAACAACGCGGAGTTCAAGGGGCTCGACCTGGCCCGCGCCGACTGGCCGGCGACGAGCGTGAGCGCCGGATCGTACACGTTCAAGTACCGGGTGACCGCGCCGCACAAGGGCACCTTCAAGGTGTATCTCACCAAGGCCGGTTACGACCCGGCGCGGCCGCTGGCCTGGTCCGACCTGGATCTGGAGCACCCGGTGGCCTCGGCCACCGACCCGGCCGCGGCGGGCGGCTTCTACACGTTCTCCGGCACGCTTCCCGAGCGCTCGGGCCGACAGCTCCTGTACGCGGTCTGGCAGCGCTCGGACAGCCCGGAGGCCTTCTACTCCTGCTCGGACGTCGCGTTCGGCGGCGCCACGAGCGGGGGCTCGGGCGGGGGCTCGGGGTCCGGTTCGGGCTCCGGCTCGGGTTCCGCATCCGGTTCCGGCTCGGGCTCGGGTGCCGCGCCGGAGGCGTCCGCCCCCTCGGAGGAGCAGATCGAGGACGGCGCGGACAAGTCGACGATCGAGCACGGCGGTCACGGCGACGACGACGCCACCACGACGACCGACCCCACCCCTTCCGCGGCCGCCGGAGCCACGGAGAGCCCGGCCGCCGCGGAGCCCAATGCCCCGAAGGCCGCCGGCGCGGGCAAGAACCTCGCCGAGACCGGCGGCGACAGCAGCACCACGTACCTCGCGACGGGCGGCGCGGCCGTCCTGGCGCTGGGCTCGGCGCTGCTGTTCGCCTCGGTGCGGCGGCGCGCGACGCGCTCCTGACGCGTCCCGCGCCCCTGTGGACTCCGGGGCCTGACCGGCGGCTCAGGCCGGACAGGCCCCGGCGGAACCCCCGCCGTCAGCTCAGCACGGACGCGCAGGTGGTGGGGGTGGCGCGGGCCGGGTCGAGCGCGTTGGCCACCTCGTGGAAGGCGATCTTGTCGACCAGCCCGATCAGTGCGTGTTCGGACAGATCGAGCGGGCACAGGTCCTGGAGGAGAACGTTCCTGACGTTGTCACCGGTCAGGAACTGCGTCCGGTACGGCGTCACCACCTCGTCGTACCTGGTGGCGATGACGGTGTAGCGGACCCCGGGGACGGTGTCGCCGCCGGCGTTGAGCCTGGTCATGAAGTCGGAGCCGACGACCTGCTGGGCGAGGGCCGGGGTGGCGGCGTTGAGGAGGTCCTCGGCGCCGGGGAAGAACGGCAGCAGCTTGGTCAGGCCGCCGAGCGTGGTGCCGTGGTTGTTGGGAGCGATGCCGACCAGGGCGTTCACCTTGGCGGCGCCCCCGAGGAACTTCAGGTAGTAGCGGGGCATCATGCCGCCCTGCGAGTGCCCGACGAGGTCCGCCTTGGCGGCGCCCGTCGCGGCGAGGACCTTGTCGACATAGGCCGAAAGCTGTGCGGCCGACTTGTCTATGGGGCCCAGGGCGTGAAAGAACGGGACTCCGGGAAGCTGCCCGTAGTCCAGGGAGAAGACGCAGTAGCCGCGGTCCTTCAAGTAGGGCGCGAGGACCAGCCAGTTGTCGACCGAGTTGGCGAGGGTGCCGTGGACGAGAACCACGGGGCGCGGATGCGCGGAGGACGGCTTGCAGGAGAAGTCGTTCCAGCCGCTCGACGTGGTCGCGGCGGCGGGTGCGGAGTGGGCGGCGGAGGCGGGAACCGTGACCGCGGCGGCGGCCAGCAGCAGTGCGGCGAGTGGTCTGAGCACACGCTTCCAGGGCAGCATCGTGTGATCTCCTTGCGGCTCAAGGGGAATGCGATGACCTAGCGCCCTGTGATCCGGATCACGAGGATGATGTCCAATCATCAAGTTACGGACGAGTAGCAGAAGTGTGAAGTTACGCGTCAGTAAAAACTTCCAGTGTTAGTTCGAAGTGACGCCCTTCTGGCGTACCGTCACCCGGCAGGCGTGTGTCAGGCCGCCAGCGCCCCCGGTATCACCGCTCCCGGTCCGAACTTCGCGCGGATGCGGTCGGCGGTCTGTTCGACGCGGCGGGTCTTCTCGTCCGCGGGGTCGAAGGTGAGCTGGTGGGAGGCGTGTTCGGCGGGCGTGAGGGACTCGGCGCGCAGGGCGAGCGCGCGGACCCGGGCGCGCTGGAGACCGAGGGCCTCGTACAGGCCGTACGCCGTCGCCGTCAGGGCTGATGAGTGCGCGGTGGGTTCCCTGAGGGTGCGGCCGCGGACGGTGGACGAGCGGTCGGCGTAGCGCACGGTGAGGGTCAGGACGCGGCAGACCTTCTCGACCGCGCGCAGCCGGGTGCCCAGTTCCTCGGTGGCCGACAGCAGGGCGCGGCGGTGCCGGACGGGGTCCAACTCGTCGCGGTCGAAGGTGCGTTCGGTGGCCAGGGAGGCGGCGACGGCGTTCGGGACGACCCGGCCCCGGTCGACGCCGTTCGCCTTCTCGTGCAGGTCCCGGCCGGTGCGGGCGCCGACCAGCCGCTGGACCGTGGACAGGGGCGCGTCGGCGAGCCGGCCCAGGGTGTCGAGGCCGTACTCGCACAGTGTGCGGGCGGTGGCGGTGCCCACGCCGGGCAGCGCGCCGACCGGCTTCGCGGCGAGGAAGTCCCGTCCGCCCTCCCGGGGGACCGCGCGGGTCACCCCCGGCCGGGCGTCCCGCAGCGCCATCCGGGCCAGCATCGGGCCCGGCCCCGCGCCCATCGCGCAGTCCACGCCGTACCGGGCGAGGGCCCGGACCCGGATCACCGACGCCAGTTCGACCGCGCCGCGCCCGAAGTACCGTTCGGCGCCCCGCAGATCGGCCAGCGCCCCGTCCGGCGGCAGTGCCTCCACGACCGGGGTGAACTCCTCCAGCAGACCGAGCAGTTCCGGCAGGACGGCTGTCCGCGCCGCGGACAGGTCGAACCGTACACAGAGGATGGTCATCCCGCACTCCCCGGACTCTGGTGCCACAACTTCCTTGTCTTCGCGGGGTTCTCGCCCGCGGGGCGCAGATCGGCCCATGGATGCAGTTCGTATCCGGTGGACAGACGGATGCGCCTGCCGCCGGTCGGATCACCGTCGGATCCCTCGGCCCCGTCCGTCCCCGCCAGCCGGGCCGCCACCTCGTCCAGCCCGCCGCCGTCGCGCAGTTCGGCGAGTTCGGCGAGGTTCCAGGCGGCGGCGCCCACCACGCTGAGGCTGCGCGGCCCGCGCCGCTGCACCACCCCGCGCACCAGCAGCAGCCAGGAGTGGAAGACGGTGTGGGCGCAGGCGTCGTGGGAGTCGTCGAAGAAGGCCAGGTCGACCAGGCCGGTGCCGTCGTCGAGGGTGGTGAAGATGACCCGCTTGCCGGACCGGATCGGCGGCGTCTGGGTGGCCGCCTTGGCGCCCGCGACCAGCACGGTCTCCCCGTGCCGGGTCTCCCGCAGCCGGCGCGCCGACACCACTCCCAGCTCGCGCAGGAAGGCCCGGTGGTCGTCCATCAGATGGCGCGAGGTGTCCATCGACAGCACGCCCAGCTCGGCGCTGAGCCGTTCGGCCGGGGAGAGGTCGGGCAGCCCGGCGGAGGCCGTCCGCCGCCCGCCGGACAGCGGGAGCTGGCCGCCGCCCGCGCCCCGCGCGCCCCGGTGCAGTTCGGTCAGATGCAGTTGGAGGTCGCGCCGGTTGGCGCCGAACGCGTCCAGCGCGCCGACCTGCGCCAGCCGCCCGGCGAGCGGACGGCTCGGCCGGGCCCGCTCCCAGAAGTCCAGCAGCGAGGCGTACGGCTGCCCGTCCGCGACCCGGGCCGCCTCGGCCTCGCTGATGCCGTGCACGTCGGAGAGGGCGAGCCGCAGCCCCCAGCGCCCCGGAGCGCCCTCCGAACTCTCCGACCCCTCCGATCCCTTCGAACTCCCCGATCCCTTCGAACTCCCCGACCTCTCCGACCCCCCTGATTCAGACACCAGTTCGATACGGTGGGCGACGCCCGACCGGTTCACGTCCAACGGCAGGATCGGCACCCCCCGCCGCCGCGCGTCCGCCAGCAGCAGCCGCTTGGGGTACATCCCGGGGTCGTGGGTGAGCAGCCCGGCGTAGAAGGCGGCCGGGTGGTGCGCCTTCAGCCACGCCGACTGATAGGTCGGCACCGCGAAGGCGACGGCGTGCGCCTTGCAGAAGCCGTACGACCCGAACGCCTCGACGATCTCCCAGGTGCGCTGAATCGTTTCCGCGTCGTAGCCGCGGGCCGCCGCGCGTTGCGCGAACCACACCTTGATCCGCCCCTGCGACTCCGGGTCGGACAGCCCGCGCCGCACCCGGTCCGCCTCGCCGCGCCCGCAGCCGGTCATGATCGCGACGATGTCGATGATCTGCTCGTGGAAGACGACGACCCCGTACGTCCCTTTCAGCGGTTCCTCCAGGTCGGGGTGCGGGTAGCGGACGGGCGCCCGCCCGTGCCGGGCCTCGATGAACGGCCGCACCATGTCGGCGGCGACCGGCCCCGGCCGGAAGAGCGAGATGTCGACCACCAGATCGTGGAAATCGGCCGGCTGGAGCCGCCCCACCAGATCGCGCTGACCCGGCGACTCGATCTGGAAGCAGCCCAGCGTCTCGGTGGACCGCACGAGCCGGTACGTCGCCGGGTCGCCGTCCGCGACCGCGTCCAGGTCGATCCGCTCCCCCGTCGCCCGCGCCACCTCCGCGACCGCGTGCGCCATCGCCGACTGCATCCGCACCCCCAGCACGTCCAGCTTGAGCAGCCCGAGGTCCTCCACGTCCTCCTTGTCGAACTGCGCCATGGGGAACCCCTCGCCGCTGGTCGGCACCACCGGCGTACGGGAGAGCAGGGAGGCGTCGGACAGGAGCACCCCGCACGGGTGCATGGCGACCCCGCGCGGCAGCGCGTCCAGGCCCTCGACCAGTTCCCAGAGCCTGCCGTACCTCTCCTTCTCCCCCGCCAGCTCCCGGAGTTCGGGCAGTTCCTCCAGCGCGGCGCGGGCGTCGCGGGCGCGGATGTGCGGGAAGGACTTGGCGATCCGGTCGATCTCGGCGGGGTCCATGGACAGCGCCGCGCCGACGTCCCGGACGGCGTGCCGCACCCGGTACGTCTCCGGCATCGCGACGGTGGCGACCCGCTCGGTGCCGAAGCGGCCGATGACCGCCCGGTAGACCTCCAGCCGGCGCGCGGACTCCACGTCGATGTCGATGTCGGGCAGCACCACCCGCTCCTTGGACAGGAAGCGCTCCATCAGCAGCCCGTGCTCGACCGGATCGGCGTGGGCGATGCCGAGGAGATGGTTGACCAGGGAGCCCGCGCCGGAGCCGCGCGCGGCGACCCGGATACCCAGGTCCCGTACGTCGTCCACGACTTGAGCGACCGTCAGGAAGTAGGAGGCGAAGCCGTGGTGGGCGATGACGTCCAGCTCGTGGTGCATCCGCTCCCAGTACCGCCGGGCCCCCGCCGAGCGGTCGTAGCCGCGCCGCACCATGCCCGCCACCGCCCGCGAGGCCAGCGCCCGCTGGGCGGTGCGCCGGCCCGCGCCGACGAGATGCGGTTCGGGGAAGTGGACGGCGCCCATGCCGAGGTCGTCCTCCGGGTCGACCAGACACGCGGCGGCGCTCGCCCGGGTCTGCTCCAGCAGCCGGTGGGCGGTGTCCCGGCGGAAGCCCGCGGCCTCCACGATCCGCTCCGCCGCCGCGAGCATGGCCGGCGCGTCCTTCAGCCACGCCTCCCCGGAGTCGAGTTCCCCGGCCGGGTCGACGGGGACGAGCCGGCGGGCGGCGTCCAGCACGTCGGCGACCGGGCCCTGGCCGGGGTCGGCGTAGCGGACGGCGTTGCTGAGCACCGGCCGGATCCGCTGCTCGGCGGCGAAGCCGACGGTGCGGGCGGCCAGCCGCAGGGAGCCGGGCCCGGTGCCGGTACGGCCGTGCCAGACGGCCTCCAGCCGCAGGGCGTCGCCGTAGGTCTCGCGCCAGGGGGCGAGCAGCCTCACGGCCCGGTCCGGGCGGCCCGCGGCGAGGGCGCGGCCGACGTCGGAGGCGGGGCCGAGCAGGACGGTCAGCGCGTCACCGTGGTTGCCGGACCAGGGCAGCAGGGGGGTGGGCGCGGCCGCGTCGGCGTGGGCGGTGGTCACCAGCCGGCACAGGTCGCTCCAGCCGCGGGCGCCGTCGCGGGCGAGGAAGGTGACCCGGGGTGCCGACTCGTCGACGAAGGCGCCGCCGCGCACGGGGACACGGCGCCTCTCCCGGGGGGAGGGCTCGGGCGGGGCCGTCGCGAGGTTCACCCCGAAGAGCGGTCGGATTCCGGCCTTCGCACAGGCTTTGGCGAAGCGGACCGCACCGGCGAGGGTGTCGCGGTCGGTGAGGGCGAGGGCGTCCATGCCCCGCTCGGCGGCACGCTCGGCCAGCCGCTCCGGATGCGAGGCGCCGTACCGCAGGGAGAACCCGGAGACGGTGTGCAGATGTGTGAAGCCGGGCATCCACACCTCCACTATCGAACATCAGTTCCCAACTCTCCCTCCCCCACCATAGACCAAATTCCGAACATCTGTACGACAGCCGTTCGGGCGCCTCCCACCTGCGGGAACGACCGCCCACCCGGACCGTGGGGACATGACACAGAGCACCGGCGCCCCTTCTCCTCCCCCGCCCTCCCCCTCCTTCCTGGACGAGGTGAAGGACGCCGTCACCCCCCGGGCCACCCTCCTGGTCATCGGCGTGGTCGCGCTCTCCCTGCTGTTCATCGCCTCCTACGTCGGCGCGCTGCACGACCCGCGGCCCAAGGACGTGCCCTTCGGAGTCGTCGCGCCCCAGGTCACCGCCCAGCAGACGGTCACCCGTCTGGAGCGGCTGCCCGGCGACCCCCTGGACCCGCGCGTGGTGGCGGACCGGGCGAGCGCCCGCGCGCAGATCATGGACCGGAGCATCGACGGCGCCCTGATCGTCGACCCGTCCGGCACCACCGACACCCTGCTCGTCGCCACCGGCGGCGGACGGGTGCTGGCCGCCACCCTGGAGTCGCTCGTCACCACCCTGACCAAGTCCGAGGCGCGCACGGTCCGCACCGTCGACGTGGCCCCCGCCGACAGCCAGGACGCCAACGGACTGTCGTCCTTCTATGTGACCGTCGGCTGGTGCGTGGGCGGCTATCTCTGCGCGTCGATCATGACGATCAGCTCGGGCGCGACCCGCTCCACCCCCCGGCGCGCCGTGATCCGGCTCGCCTCCATGGCCGTCGTCGCGCTGGTGGCCGGACTGGGCGGCGCGCTGATCGTCGGACCCGTCCTGGGCGCCCTGCCGGGCAGCCTCGCCGCCCTGTGGGGGCTCGGCACGCTGATCGTCTTCGCGGTGGGCGCGGCGACCCTGGCCTTCCAGGGCCTCTTCGGGCTCGCCGGGATCGGGCTGGCCATCCTGCTCGTGGTGATCCTGGGCAACCCGAGCGCGGGCGGCGCCCTGCCGCCGCCGCTGCTGCCGCCGTTCTGGAAGGCGATCGGCCCGGCGCTGCCCCCGGGCGCGGGCACCTGGTCGGCGCGCTCCCTCGCCTACTTCGAGGGCAACGACATGACCGCCTCGCTGCTCGTCCTGTCGGCCTGGGCGGTCGGCGGGATCGCCCTCACCCTGCTGGCGGCCGCCGTACGCGACCGGCGCCGGACACCCGCCTGAACCCCGTACACGCCGAGGTCCCGCCCCTCGCGCGCGGGGCGGGACCTCCACAAAAGCCTTACATGCTGCGGAATGTCAGCCGATCTGGGTCCCGGTCGCCGACAGTGCCTCCGTCACCGGCTGGAAGAACGTCTCCCCGCCCGAGGTGCAGTCGCCGCTGCCGCCGGAGGTCAGGCCGACCGCGCTGCTGCCCGAGAAGAGCGAGCCGCCGCTGTCGCCGGGCTCGGCGCAGACGTCGGTCTGGATCAGGCCGTTGACGATGTCGCCGTTGCCGTAGTTCACGGTGGCGTCCAGACCGGTGACCGTGCCGGAGTGGACCTGGGTGGTGGAGCCGCTGCGGGTGACCTTCATGCCCACGGTGGCCTCGGCGGCGCCGGTGATGGCCTGCGTGGAGCCGTTGTAGAGGTTCACCTCGCTCGGGTGGGCGACGTCGGCGGTGTACTTGACCAGGCCGTAGTCGTCACCGGGGAAGCTGGAGGACTCGTTGGTGCCGATCCGGGTGCCCGAGGAGTCCGACCAGGTCGAGATGGACTCCGTGCAGTGCCCCGCGGTCAGGAAGTACGGCTCGCCGCCCTTGACCACGTTGAAGCCGAGCGAGCAGCGGCCACCGCCGCCGGTGATGGCGTCGCCGCCGGCCACGAAGGGTTTGAACTCCCCCTTGGTGCGCCGCAGTTCGGCCTTCTTACCGAGCCCCTCGACCACCTCGGTGAGCTGGGCCCACTCGGCGTCGGAGACGGTGCGGTCGGCGGTGACGACGACCTTGTTGGTGCGCGGGTCGCTCACCCAGGCGGTACCGGGCACGGCCGCGTCGTCCGCGAGGGTCGCCCGGGCGCTCTTCAGCTCGGCGAGGGAGTTCTGGACGAGTCTGGCGCGGGCCCCGGCCGCCTCGGCGACCCGGGCGGCGCTCTCGTCGAGCACGTTCACGACGAGGCTGCGGCTCTTCGCGTCGTAGTAGGTACCCGCCGCGTCGGCGCCGAGATCCGCGCCGAGGGTCGAGGCGAGCTGTCCGGCGGCGAGCGCCGAGAGCGTGGTGGGCCGTGAAGTCCCGGCGGGCTCACTGGCGTTTGCGGTCTGGAAGGTGACTCCCGCGGCGACGAGCGCGGCTATGCCCGCGGCCGTCACGGCGGCCCGTCGCCGGGGTATGCGTCGATGCTTCAACTCGCGTCCTCCTGTGGGGGATCGGCCGGTCGGTCAAAGAAACCGAACGGGCCGGAAGGATGGTTGACGGGCAGCCACTCTTCCCAACTGCACAGGGAGCACACAAGGTCGCCCCGAGGAAGCGCACAGGGTGACCACCGCGCGCCCTCCGCACCTTCACCCCCCTTCACCACCGGGGAGATCCGGTGTCACCCCCGAAGGCGCCCGTGGCCGCGGGCAAGGGTGAGCCCCCGCACGCCGGTTGCGTGCGAGGGCTCACCCGATGGCCGGCCGGGCCGGATGCTCAGGGATCAGAAGACGCTGACGCCGTAGCGGCTCAGGGCCTCGGTCACGGGCTGGAAGAAGGTCGTGCCGCCCGTGGTGCAGTTGCCGCTGCCGCCCGAGGTCAGACCGAGCGCGACACCGCCGGAGGTGTAGAGGGCGCCGCCGGAGTCACCGCCCTCGGCGCAGACGTTGGTCTGGATCATCTGGTAGACCACGTCGCCGCCGCCGTAGTTGACCGTGGCGTTCAGGGCGGTCACCCGGCCGGTGTGGATACCGGTCGTGGAGCCGTCCCGGATGACCGACTGGCCGACGCTGGCGTTGCCGGCGCTGACGATGTCGGTGTTGCCCGCGGTGCCCGACTTGGCGACCGAGGAGTTGGTGTAGCGGACCAGCGCGTAGTCGTTGGTCGGGAAGCTGTAGCCGCTGTTGGTGCCCAGCACGGTGCTCTGACCGGAGTTGGAGTACCAGGTCGAGGCCACCTCGGCGCAGTGTCCCGCGGTCAGGAAGTAGTAGGTGCTTCCGCTGACCACGTTGAAGCCGAGCGAACAGCGGTAGCCGCCGCCGTAGATGGCGTCGCCGCCGGCGATCAGCTTGTTGAACTTGCCCGGGGTGTGCTTGATCGTGAGCGCGTCGGCGTCGCCGCCCACCTGCTCCTTGATCCGGGCGATCTCGGCGTCGGAGACCGTGCTGTCGACGGTCACCAGAAGCCGGTTGGTCTTGGCGTCGACGGCCCAGGCGGTGCCCGGGATGTCGGCCTGGAGCACCGCGTCGCCCGCGCTCTTGAGCTGGGCGGTGCTGAAGGTGGGGGAGTCCGCCGCGTTCGCGTGGGGGATGGCGAAGGCGGCCGCGGCCACGAGGCCGGTGGTGACGGCGATCAGCCGGCTCCGTCTCGTGATGCCACTGGTGGGGGTGGTGCGCTTGATCCTCACGTGTCGTTCCCTCCCAGGGGAATTCGGGGGCCCGCGTGGGGTCGGGGCCCGTGAGGCGCAGCCAGGACCGCGGGTTCGCCCGGATTCCGGACATGCCGTGAACCTGACAAGCGCTGAGGGGGAGTATTCGGCCGAACGGCCGGTAGGCGCAAGGGCACCTTTCGGCCGCCGGCCTCGGGGACGAACCACATGAGTCGGGCATCCGCCCGTGCCGGGTCAGCGCAGGGTCAGCGCAGGGTGCGCTCCCCCGCCCCGATCTCCACCGGCAGCGTGTTCCCCGGCGGCGGGAAGGGGCAGATGAAGGCGTCGGAGAAGGCGCACGGCGGCAGGACGGCCCGGTTGAAGTCGACCGTCGTCCGGCCGTCCGCGTCCGGCGCCCCGGGGTACAGGAACCGGAACCGATGGCTGCTCACCCCGCTCCCGGCGTCGGCGAACACCGCCCACAGCGAACCGTCGCCCTGCACGGTGACCTGGAGCGTGTGCTCCCGCCCGTCGAGGGTGAAGGCCACCTCTCCGCCGAGCCCGAGCCCGCGCTCCCGCCCGTCGGCGTTCGGCACCCGGACGGTGCGGTCCTCGGCGTACGGGGTGAAGCGGGCCGACACCGACCAGCGGTCCTCGTGCGGGGTGGCCTCGATCCCGGCGAACCGGCGCCTGGCCTCGGCGTCCGGGTCGAAGTCGCGTACGCCCCAGACAGCTTCGCGCACCAGCACGACCAGCCGCCGCCCGCCGAGCGCGACCCGGGACGCCTCCGGCGCTCCGGTGTCGGCACCGAGCCGTACGGTCCCGGCGAACGGCTTTCCGTCCACGCTCAGCCCGTCGCCCTCGGCCGCGGTGAGCACCACTTCCTCCCCTTCGGCCACCCAGGTCCCGGGGATGTCCGGAAGTCGCCCCTCCGGATGGTCTTCCAGCCACCAGGTACCGGCGAGCGCCAGCGGCCCGTAGGGCGCCGCGACCGCGGCGGTACGGTCCTCGTGCCACCGCCGCCAGGAGGCTGCCGCGTCCGTCGTCATAGAAGTGAGTCCTTTCTCGGAGTGCGCGGCCCGGCGTTCGTCCGGGTCAGGCCGAGGTGCTCGCGCAGGGTGCTGCCCGGGTAGAAGGTGCGGAACAGTCCGCGGTGCTGGAGCAGCGCGACCGTGCCGTTGACCAGGCGTTCCAGATCGCGGTGGGGTTCGACGGGGGTGAGGTGGAAGCCGTCGGCGGTGCCCTCCTGGTGCCAGGAGGCGATCAGTTCGGCGAGGTCGACGGGGCCGCCGCGGTAGAGCGGACCCCGTGGCGTGGGCCGGGGGCCGCCCCCGCCGTGGCCCGGTTCGGCGGCGTGCTCGCCGGCCCCGAGGTCGACGAGCAGGCTGACCAGGACCCGCAGCCCGCCCGGATCCCGGCCGAACTCCGCTGCCTCGGACCACAGTTGCTCGCGCACGGCACGGGCCTGCGCGGGACTCGTCACCCGCACCAGTGCCACGTCGGCATGGCGGGCGGCGGCCCGGCGTACGGCCTCCTCGGTGGCGTCGACGACCAGCACCGGCCGCTCCCCGGGCGGAGAGGATCCCGCCTCCCGCTCGCCGCCCTCGGCGGCGAGGTCGATCCGGCGCCCCGCGCGTCCCCGGCTGATCCAGTCCAGCGTGGTGATCGCCGCCCGCGCGCGGTCCGGGTCGGCGGCGGCGACGGTGGGCACCAGGCCGACCCGGTGGGTGGCGGGCGCCACCCGGGCGAGAACGGCCGTCGCGTCGGGTCCGGGCCGGGCGAAGGTGTCGTCCAGCGTCACGAAGTCCAGCCCGCCGCGCTCGGCGAGCCGCGTCAGTTCCACGTACGGCTCGGCGTCGTACGCGCCGGGCAGGTCGACGGCGGCGGCCAGGTGCAGCAGGCCCCGGCCGGGTGCGGACGCCATCTCAGAGGACCTTGGAGAGGAACGCCCGGGTGCGGTCCTCGCGCGGCCGGTCCAGGACCTCGCCCGGCGGGCCCTGTTCGACGATCCGGCCGTCGTCCATGAAGACCACCGTGTCGGCGACCTCGCGGGCGAACCCGATCTCGTGCGTGACGACGATCATCGTGGTGCCCTGCCCGGCCAGGTCCCTGATGACGTCGAGGACCTCGCCCACCAGTTCGGGGTCGAGCGCGGAGGTCGGCTCGTCGAAGAGCAGCAGCTTCGGCTCCAGGGCGAGCGCCCGCGCGATGGCGACCCGCTGCTGCTGACCGCCGGACAGATGGCGGGGGTAGGCGTCGGCCTTGTCGGCGAGCCCCACCCGGTCCAGCAGCCGGCGCGCGCTCTCGACCACCACCCGGCGGGGCCGCTTGAGCGCGGACACCGGCGCCTCGACGACGTTGTCGAGGACCGTGAGATGCGGGAACAGATGGAAGTTCTGGAAGACGAACCCGATCCGGGTGCGCTGCCGCAGCACCTCGCGCTCGGACAGTTCGTGGAGCTTGTCCCCCACTCTGCGGTAGCCGATCAGCGCGCCGTCGACGCTGATCGCGCCCCGGTCCACCTTCTCCAGATGGTTGATGGTGCGCAGCAGGGTGGACTTGCCGGAGCCGGAAGGACCGAGGACGACGGTGACCTCGCCGGCGCGCACCGACAGGTCGATGCCCTTGAGCACCTCCAGCGAGCCGAAGCTCTTGTGCACGGACCTGATGTCGACCATGACGCTCATCGCGGGGATTCCTTCTGCTGGTGGGGGGTTCGCCTCACGCGTCGCGTCACACGCGTCACACGCGTCTCGCTCATCACGCTCATCACGCTCATCACGCGACGGCTTCGGTGCCGAGGTCCCGCAGGAACACCAGGACGGCCCGTGCGGTGGCGTCGTTCTGCCGGAAGGCGGGCCCGCCGGTGCGGGGCCGGGTGAAGGCGCCCGGGGTGCGGGCGTCGGTGTGCGGGCCGAGCGCGAAGCGGCGGGGGTGCGGCCGGCCGTCCCGGTCGAGGATCCGGCCGTCGGTCCGGTCCACCCGGAGCAGACCGTCCGGCGTCTCCCCGGCGCCCTCGGCGTGCAGTTCGCGCAGCAGCGGGTCGAGGGCGCGCCGCAGGGTGGGTTCGGGCAGCCGGGCCTCGACGAGCGCCCGCGCCTCGACGGAGAAGCCGGGCACGGTCGGGCTCGACGCCCGGAACACCCCGTCCTCGGCCCGTACGGTCATGTCGGCGCCGACGAACCGCAGCACGCCGGCCCGGGAGAGCGCGAGCAACTGCCGCAGCCGGGGTCCCGGCGGCCCGGAGGCGAGGTAGCTGAAGAACCCGTGCCATCCGGACCCGATGCCGTCGAGCCGCACCAACTGCCCGTAGACGGACAGCAGTCCGAGGAAGACGCCCAGGTCGGCACTGTGCTCGGGGTCGTGGCGACGGTCGAGGTCGTTCTCGACGTAGGCGCGCAGCGCGTCCTGGAACTCCTCGTGGGAGGTGTGGCGCACGCCGTCCAGCGGGCGGTCGAGGGCGGCGAGGTCGAGCCGGTCGCGCGGGTCGGGCACGGCGGCGGCGACCAGGGCCTCCCGCTCGGCCGCCCCGGCCCCGGCGGCGTACTTCTCCTCGAAGTCCGTCCAGGCCATCGCGGTCCGCTCGGGGTGGGCGGTGAACAGCCGGTGGTAGTGGGCGAAGCCCAACTCCTTCTCCACCAGCGGCCAGACGTCCCGCCGGAAGTCGTAGCCGCCGGGCCGGGCCAGCAGCGCGTCGATCTCGGCGGGCCCCAGGAACCTCGGCAGCGGCGGCCGCTCCCCCGTCCAGTCGTAACCGATCTTCGAGTGGTACGGCACTCCGCGCCGCGATCCGACGTACAGCACCGGCTCCTGACCGGAGGGCACATAGGTGTCGCCCTCGTGGCGGCCGCCGCGGCCCTCGGTGAGCAGCACCATCAGGTCGACGAAGGCGAGGCCGAAGCCGCGCACCAGGACGGGTTCGCCGGGCCGCAGCGCGGACAGATCGCTGTCGGCGGTGAAGTCGGGCGGCAGATGGGTGAGCCCGTGCGCATCGGCGTAGGCCGCCAACTCCTGCTGCTCGTCGTCGAGTTCGGCGTCGAGATGGCCGAGGGTGAGGACGACGAGGTCGGCGAGGAGCGGCCGGGGCTCGCCCTCCAGCCAGACCCGCTGGCGGCCCAGGCGCGGCCCGCTCACCCGCAGCGCGCGGCGCGGATGGTGATGGACGGTGATCTGCGGGGGCAGCGCGGCGACGGCCCGCTCGTGGACCCATTGCAGATAGGCGCCCTGGAGCTGCCGGTCGGCGAAGAGGCGTCCGTCGACACCGGCCCATTGGTGGAGCGTGGGCCCGGGGCGCACCGGCCCGTCCATGGTCACCGTCTCGTCGGTGAACATGGTGACGTCCTCGGCGTGCGAGTTCATCCACAGCAGCGGGGACTGCGCGGCCCGCCAGATGCGTCCGGCGCCCGGCGGGTGCGGGTCCACGAGATGGATGTCGAGGCCCTCACCCGCGTACAGTTCGGGCGCTCCGGCGGCGATCCGCTCGATGAGACCGGTCCCCCGCGGACCGGCCCCGACGATCACCAGGGACTGCCTCATCGCGCGGTCCCCGTCCCGCGCGCGTAGTGCCGCTCCACGTAGTACTGGCCGACGCTGAGCACCGAGGTGACGAGGGTGTACCAGACGGTGGCCACCATCAGCAGCGGGATGACCTGGTAGGTGCGGTGGTAGACGAGCTGCACGGAGAACAGCAGGTCCTGGACGGCGATGACGCTGACGATGGAGGTGCCCTTGAGGGTGCCGATCAGCATGTTCCCGGCCGGCGGCACGATGGCGCGCATGGCCTGCGGCAGCACGATCCGCCACCAGCGGCGCCACCGGCTCAGCCCGAGCGCCTGCGCGGCCTCGATCTGTCCGCGGTCGACGGAGAGGATGCCGCCGCGCACCACCTCGGCGGCGTAGGCGGCCTCGTGCAGGGTGAGTCCGATGATCGCGACGACGATCGGTGTGAACAGGTCGACGGTGCGCACGCCGAACACCTGCGGGTACAGCGCCCCGATGTTGAACCAGAGCAGGAGCTGCACCAGGATCGGGATGGACCGGAAGAGCCAGACGTATCCCCAGGCGACGCTTCTGAGCACCGGGTTGGCGGAGAGCCGGGCGGCGGCGAGCAGGGTGCCCAGCGCGAATCCGAGCGCCATCACCACCGCCGTCAGCCACAGGGTGAGCCACAGTCCGCGCAGCACCGCGTCGGAGGTGAAGTAGTCGGCGACGACGTCCCAGCGGAACGCCTCGTTGCGCAGTACCGAGTTGACGGCGAGCGCGAGGAGGACGAGGACGGCGACGGCGGCCGCCCACTGGCCGAACCGGCGTCGGGGGACGATCGGCAGGGTGTCCGTGTCGCGTGGCAGATCCGGTGCCGCGGGTGCTTTGGCGAGGGTGTCGGAAGACATGTGAAGGCTCCGTGATGCGTCAGGTCGAACACGGGTCGGTGCCTTCACACACCGGGCGCACCAGGCGCCGGAGCGCCGCGCGGCGCAGTTACGGCCGAGCCCCTCAGCAGGGCCGTACAGCGAGAGTACGGTGGCGTTTCCCGTCGCTGTCAAGGCTGTCCACACTGTGAGCCGTACATCTCAACTCGGTTGACGGGCAACCGGGGACCTGTTCCACTTGGCCCATGCATCCGCAGCAGTGGCTGGTCACGCGCTCCCACATCGACTTCGGTCGAGTGTGGTCCTCCTCCTGTTGAGCTGACCCCCTGCGCGCCTCGTTCCGTTGACCGGACGGGCGCCTTTCGCGTTCTCCCCCCGCCTTCACACGCGCACCCCTCCCCTCGCGCACACCCCTTCTTCTGCCTTGCTGTTGCTCACTCTGCCGCCAGGAGACCGCACCTCATGCGTATGCCTTCGCGTGCCCGTTCTCGCGTTTTCACCCCCTTTGCCCTGATCACCTCGGTGACCCTGCTGCTCACCGCCTGCGGCTCCGGCTCGTCCGGCGACGACAAGGAGCAGACGGCGGCGAAGCCGGACGCGATCCCCACCCAGGACGTCGTCTCGGCGATCCGCAAGGACCCGGCGGCGGCCGCCCTGTTGCCGTCCGGGGTGACCGAGGTGACCGTCGGCATCAGCATCGGCAGCACCCCGCCCGGCACCGGCTTCCTGGAGGACGGCAAGACGCTCGCCGGCCAGGACGTCGACTTCACCGAGGCCGTGGCGAACGTGCTCGGCATCGAGGTCAAGACGCAGCAGGCCAGCTTCGAGGCGATCCTGCCCGCGCTGGACAGCGGCAAGTACGACCTCGGCGTCAGCAACTTCGGCGTCACCACCGAGCGTCTGAAGACGATCGACTTCGTCACCTACATCAACGACGGCCAGGGCTTCGCCACCCGCGCGGACAGCAAGCTCGGCGAGGTGACCGACCTCAAGCAGCTCTGCGGTCTGAACATCGCCACCGGCGCCGGCACCACCTTCGAGGCCACGCTGGAGGAGAACAAGCACGTCTGCGCCGACGCCGGGAAGAAGGCGTACGGGGTGCAGACCTACAGCGAGCAGGGGGCCATCTGGTCCTCGCTCCAGCAGGGCCGCAGCGATGTCGTGATGTCCACCATCAACGGCCTGCGCTACGCGGTGGACCACCAGGAGGGCGTGAAGTTCCTCAACGAGTTCCACCGTCTGGACGTCGGCTTCGCCTTCAAGAAGGGCACGAAGCTGGCCCCGGCCTTCCAGGCCGCGGTCAACAAGCTGATCGAGGACGGCAGTTACGCCAAGATCCTCAAGAAGTGGGGGACGACGGACTCGGCGCTGACGAAGTCGGAAATCTCCCCGCCGGAGATCGGCACCTCCTGACCGCGTCCGTGGCCGTGCGCCGGCGGTCGGGTCAGCGCACGGCCACGGGCCGCCGCCCGGGGTCGTCGCCGACGACGCCGATCACCCGGGTCATCAGGGCGCCCAGCACCTCCCGTACGGAGTCGGCGCTGCGGGCGTCGCACTCCAGCACGGGCACCTCCGCGCCCAGCCCCAGCGCCGAGCGGACCTCGTCCGGGCCGGTCCGCTCGGCGCCGTCGAACCGGTTGACGGCAAGGACGTACGGCGCCCCGCGCGCCTCGACGTAGTCGACGGCCCAGGAGCACTCCTCGATCCGGCGCGGGTCCGCGAGGACCACCGTGCCGAGGGCGCCGTCCACCAGGTCGTCCCAGAGGAACCGGAACCGGGACTGCCCGGGCGTGCCGAACAGATAGAGGGTGATGGCCGGGCCGAAGGTGATGCGCCCGAAGTCGAGGGCGACGGTGGTCGTCGCCCGCTGCCCCCCGGCGTCCGACGGCCCGATGTCCACCGGCACCTGGGTGAGCGGGGCCTCCGTGCCGAGCGGCTCGATCTCGGAGACGGCCCCGACGAAGGCCGACTTGCCCACCCCGAGCCCCCCGCTCACCACGATCTTCAGGGCGACGGGCACGGTGTCGTCCGCACACCCGGACATGGCCCCGCTCCTTTCGCACTGCTACGCGCCGAGACGGCACCGCGCCGGGCCTCGGCGGCCGCGCGGTGTTCGTCTCCTCGAACAGGAGATACGGCCGCGGGCCGCCGATTGCTCACCCGGTCAGCACGAGCAGTCGCAGCAGCAGCCGTCGCAGCAGTCGCACCCGTCACAGCAGTTGCCGCACTCGCAGCAGTTGCCGTCGCAGTTGCAGCAGTCGCCGCACCAGCCGTCGCGCTTCCGCCGCGACCAGGGACCCTCGTACTGGTCGGCGCAGCACACCTGGCAGGTGCAGAAGAGCCCGAGGGCGACGGCGCATCCGGCGAGCAGGCCGCGCTTGTCCCGGTGCGGCGGCTCGCCCCCGAAGGGGTTGCCGGGCATGCCGGGACCCCCCGGCTGCTGCGGGGCGTAGGGGCCGGTCGGGGGTCCGAAGGCGCCGTCGGGGCCGTGCGCGTGGCCGCACGACCGGGTGCCGAAGGCCCGGTCCACGGACCGCTCCAGCTCGTGCGCGAGCAGCAGATGTGCCAGGCGGCGGTCGGTGAACTCGACGTCCTTGAGCGCCAGCCGGATGCCGTGCAGGGCGTCGTCGGCGAGCCGCCGGGCCTCGGTGAGCGGGGTCCCGGTCGCGGTCAGCGGGTTCCAGGCGCCGGCGGCCGCGTCCGCCTCCCGGTCCTCGACGGCGTCCAGCAGATGGGCCAGCCGTCCGAAGAGCCGCCCCGCCTCGGCGAGCGGAACGGCGTTGCCGGGACGGCCCGCCAGGACGGCGGTGTGCGCGAACGCGGCGGCGGTGGCGGTCTCGGTGGGCTCGGTGACGGTCAGCAGCGAAGTGCCGGGCCCGGCCAGCGACTCGATGCCGATCTGCCGGTCCACGGCGTCGACGAGGACGGCGGTGTCGAAGCCCACGGCGGCCCCGCTGCGCTCCCCCGCCCTGCCCCAGCTCGCGGCCACCCGGCGGGCGGCGACGGCGACCGGACGGCGCCTCAGCAGCCCGTCCCCGTCGGCGACGTGGTCGCGGACCTTGGCGGAGGCCAGCACCAGCGAGACGGCGGCCGCGAGCCGGGCGCCCTCGCCCTGGGCCACGGAGGCGGTGCGCATCCCGCGCAACGGGCACGGTCCCGCCGTACGCCGCAGCCCGCCGGCCGTGGTCCGCTCGGTCTGAGCTTCCGTCAGCACCGAGATGAGCAGGCCGTCGTAGTTGGTGACGATCCGCGCGAACTGGCCGTGATCCCCGCGCAGCGCGAGACAGAGGCCGCACAGATGGGCCATCCACTGGGCCTTGAGACCCTCTCCGAGCCGGTGGGTACAGGGCCTGACGATTCCGAACACGACGATCCCCCGGGGTTCTACGATGGAAATGCGGGTAACCGCAAGCTGCTGTCACGTGCGCATGGCTGCCGCATCGTATCGACCGATCATCACCCCGGAACCGCCCGTCCTGTTCACCCGTACGCCCCGACCTTCACCCGTACGCCATGAAGAGTCATATTTCACTCTCAGTCAGCAGCCGTGCACGGTAGGACCCTTGGGGGACGCGGGCTCTCGACGTACGAGCCGTGCACCAGTACCGTCACAAACCCCCCGCGCGGCGTCTATCCACTTGGCGCGACATCCGCATCATGGACGACCATGGGGATGCGGAAAGCAGAAAAGACCGCTGTGAGAGGAGGCGTCCATGGGATCGGTGCGCAAGGCGAGTGCCTGGCTTGGCCTCGTCGACGACAACGATGACGAGCGTTACTACGACGACGACTACTCCGAGGGGACCGACTCCGGAGACGCGTGGGTGACCGACCCCCGTGTCAAGGTCGCCTCGGACACGGCCGAGGAGAAGGGCCGCCGGATCGGCACGGTGACCCCGGACAGCTTCCGGGACGCGCGGGCGATCGGTGAACTGTTCCGCGAGGGCGTGCCGGTCATCATGAACCTCACGGCCATGGAGGCCGCCGACGCCAAGCGCGTCGTCGACTTCGCGGCCGGGCTGATCTTCGGACTGCGCGGTTCGATCGAGCGGGTCTCGACCCGGGTGTTCCTGCTGACCCCGTCCAACACGGAGATCGTCAGCGGCGATCCGGCGGCCCGCCGCTCGGACGGCTTCTTCAACCAGAGCTGAGGCAGGGCCGCTCGCCGGCCCTGCCCCGCTCCGGGGTGAGCGCGGGTCAGCGGAAGGCGTCGAGCCCGGTGAGCGCCTTGCCCAGCACGAGCTGGTGCATCTCGACGGTGCCCTCGTAGGTGAGCACGGACTCCAGGTTGGTCGCGTGCCGCATGACCGGATACTCCAGCGAGATCCCGTTCGCCCCCAGGATCGTCCGCGCCGTACGGCAGATCTCGATGGCCTCCCGTACGTTGTTGAGCTTGCCGAAGCTGACCTGCTCGGGACGCAGGCGGCCGGCGTCCATGCGCCGCCCCAGATGGTGGGCGAGCAGAATCCCCTTGTGCAGTTCGACCGCCATGTCCGCCAGCTTGGCCTGGGTGAGCTGGAACCCTCCGATGGGCCGCCCGAACTGCTCGCGCGTCTTCGCGTAGTCGACGGCGGTCTCGAAACAGGCGCGCGCGGCCCCCATGGCGCCCCAGACGATCCCGTAGCGGGCGTGGTTCAGACAGCCGAGCGGGCCCTTGAGCCCGACGACCTCGGGCAGCACGGCGTCGGCGGGCAGCCGTACGCCGTCCAGCACCAGTTCGCTGGTCACGCTGGCCCGCAGCGACCACTTGTGTTTGATCTCGGGCGCCGAGAAGCCGGGGCTGTCGGTGGGGACGACGAATCCCCGGACGCCCGCCTCGGTCTGTGCCCACACCACGGCGACACCGGCCACCGAGCCGTTGGTGATCCACATCTTGCGGCCGTCGAGCACCCAGTCCGAGCCGTCCCGCTTGGCGAAGGTGCGCATCCCGGCGGGGTCGGAGCCGTGGTCGGGCTCGGTCAGCCCGAAGCATCCGATGACCTCACCGGCGGCCATCGACGGCAGCCACCGCCGCTTCTGCTCCTCGCTGCCGAACCGGTGGATCGCGTACATGGCGAGCGAGCCCTGCACGGAGACCAGCGAACGGATCCCGGAGTCGGCGGCCTCCAGCTCCAGACACGCGAGCCCGTACTGCACGGCACTCGCCCCGGCGCACCCGTATCCGCTCAGCGACATCCCGAGCGCCCCGATCCCGCCGAGTTCCCGGGCCAGCTCCCGGATGCCCGGCAGCTCCCCCTTCTCGTACCAGTCGGCGACGTACGGCAGCACACGGTCGGCCGCCCAGCTCCGCACGGTGTCACGGACCGCGAGATCCTCCGGCTCCAGCAGATCGTCGATGCCGAGCGGATCGACGGGGTCGAACGGCGACTTCGGGGACGCGGACATACGACAGCCTCCGGCGAAAACGAAAACTAGCACCGCTAGTCACGATGCCCGCCCGACGTTACGACGCGTCCCCTTGGACGTCCAGTGCGCCACGGCCGGTGAGCCGCGCGGGAGGCGGGGGCATCACGCCGAGACGCGGGACTCCACGACCTCCCGGGGTGCGGGCAGGCCGACCTCTCGTTCCGTTTCCGGCTCGGTCTTCGCCGTGGGGGGCTCGCAGACCATCACGCGGGGCAGCCGCAGGGCCATCACCGCGCCAAGCAGCAGCAGTCCCGCGCTCACCAGCAGCGTGACGTGCAGGCCGTGCACGAAGCACTCCCGGGCCGCCCGGCGCAGGGCCGCCCCGGCCGGGCCGCCGAGCTGTGCGGCGACCTCGTACGCCTCCCCCAGCGAGTGCCCCGCCGAGGCCGACGCCGACGCCGGCACCCCGGGCACGGAGCTGAGTCCGGGCGCGTACGCCGCGTTCATGACGCTTCCGAGCAGGGCGATCCCGATCCCGGCCCCGAGCTGGTACGAGGTCTCGCCGATCGCCGCCGCGCCGCCCGCCTGCTCCGGCGGGGCCTCGCTCAGCATCGACTCGTAGGCCGCGAAGAGCGTGGTCTCCAGGCCGAACCCGAGCAGCACGAAGCCGAGCAGCAGCAGGGTGGCGTTGTCCGCCTGGCCCATCGCGGTCAGCGTCAGCACCGCGAGGGCCGTGAGACAGAAACCGCCGCTCACCATCCGCCGGGGCCCGAAGCGGCGCAGCAGCTTGGCGCCGGCCAGGCCCGCGGCCATCGCCGCGAAGGTCAGCGGCAGCAGCCGCAGTCCGGTCTCCAGCGGCGAGAGGCCCAGCACGAGCTGGAGGTACTGCGCGGCGATCAGTTCGAGCCCGACCAGCGCCAGCATGGCGAGCACGATGCAGCACACCGAGGTGCTGAACGCGGGCCGCGCGAACATCCGCAGGTCCACCAGGGGGTACGTCCGCCGCCGCTGACGGCGCACGAACAGCACCAGCAGCGCCGCGCCGACCGCCAGCGGCACCGCGGTGAAGACGTCCAGCTCACCGCCGCCCAGCCGCTTGACGCCGAGGACGACGGCGAACAGGCCGGCCGCCGCCATCAGCGCGCCGATCACGTCCCAGGGGCCGCCCACGGACCCGCGCGACTCCGGCAGGAGCAGCCGCCCCACCGGCAGGCTGACCAGCATCAGCGGGATGTTGACCAGGAAGACCGAACCCCACCAGAAGTGTTCGAGGAGGAAGCCGCCGAGCAGCGGTCCGACCGCCGCGCCGACCGCGGCGACCGCGCTCCAGATGCCGATGGCCAGCGCGCGTTCCCGCCGGTCGGGGAAGACGTGCCGCAGGATCGACAGCGTGGCCGGCATGATCATCGCACCGCCGACGCCGAGCAGCCCCCGCGCGACGATCAGCACCTGCGCGTTGGGCGCGAAGGCCGCGAGCGCGGAGGCGACACCGAACAGGGCGTAGCCGAGCAGCAGGACTCTTCGGCGGCCGACGCGGTCGCCGAGCGTGCCGAAGAGGATCAGCAGGGCGGCGCAGACGAGTGGATAGGTGTCGACGATCCAGAGCAGCTCGATGGCGCCGGGTCGCAGGTCCTCGGTGACGGCGGGCACCGCGACATGCAGCACGGTCGCGTCGACGGCGACCAGGAGCAGGCTGACGCAGAGCACCACGAGCACGACCCAGCGGTTGGCACCGGCCCCGGCCGCCCGACGGCGCAGCCCAGCGGCGGCCGTGGTCGTCCCGGACATGTACGTACCTCCCAGGTGTCCCTCGGTCCGGCGGGCTCACGAGGTGGGGACTCCCCGCGGCTCGGCCGGAGAGGAGCGGTGGTCTCCGGCCCGCGCAAACGAACACGAGTGGAACGCAGCGTACGCGAGTTCGCGCCACGGCCACGTGGCGGACCTCTCACACTCCACGGGGAACTCATGTGGCGTACGCCACTCGTTCCGGGCCGCCCGGCGGGCCGCCGCGGGCCCCCGCCGATAATCGAGCCCGTGACCGATCTTGAGACCCGTGCCGCGCCGCCCGGCCGCCCGGCCCTGCGCCGCGCGGCCCCCGCCCTGCTGGCGTACGCGGCGGTGCGGGGCCTGGGCCTGCTCGCCCTCTTCCTGTGGAGCGCCGCCCGCGACAAGAGCGCGTTCACGCTGCTCACCGCCCGCTGGGACGCCCTGTGGTACACGAGGGTGGCCGAGCTGGGCTACGGCTACGAGGTCCGGCTGCCGAACGGCGACGTCCACTCCAATCTCGCCTTCTTCCCGCTGCTGCCGTGGCTGGAGCGGTCGCTGCACGCGGTGACCCCGCTGTCGTACGCCGGCGCGGGCTTCGTGGTCTCGCTGGTCGCCTCGTTCGCGGCGGCCTGGGGGATCTTCGCGGTCGCCGACCGGCTGTACGGCCGTCGGGCCGGGGTCTGCGCGGTCGCCGTGTGGGCGCTGCTGCCGGTCGGGATCGTGCAGTCCATGGCGTACAGCGAGTCGCTGTTCACGGCGCTGGCCGCCTGGTCGCTGTACGCGGTGCTGACCGGGCGCTGGGTGACCGCGGGTCTGCTCGCGTCGCTGGCCGGGCTGACCCGTCCGGTGGGGCTCGCGGTGGTCGCGGCGGTCTGGGCGGCGGGAGCGGTGTCCGTCCTGCGGGAGCGGGGTGCGCTGCCGTCGGCCCCGTTCGGGCGCAGCCGCAGCGCGGCGCGCGCGTCCGGCGCGCGGACCTCCCTGCACGCCCCCGGCGAGCCCGCCGGAGCCCGGCTCCCGCGCGAAGGGGAAGCCGACGGCGCCCGTCCGGCCGTGCGCGCCCTGGGCATGCTCCTCGCGCCCATCGGCACCGCCGGGTACGTCCTGTGGGTCGGCCACCGCACCGGCGACGGTCCGCTCGGCTATCTCGACGTCCAGGCGGGGTGGCGCAACGGCTTCGACGGCGGGTACGCCTTCGCCCGCTTCGTCGCCGAGAAGTTCACGTCGTTCCCGTCCGCCCTGGCCGGTCTCGGCCTGACCGTCGGCGTCGCCCTGCTGCTGTGGCTGTACGTCGTCTGCGTGCGCGGCCGTCAGCCGCTCCCGCTGCTGGTGTACTCGGGCGCGGTGCTGGCGCTGGCGCTGTGCGCGTCGAGCTACTTCGGCTCGAAGCCGCGCCTGCTGCTGCCGGCCTTCCCGCTGCTGTTCCCGCTGGCCCTGACCCTGGCCCGGCTGCGGACCTCCCGGTCGGTGCCGGTCGCGGCGGGGCTCGCGCTGGCGTCGGCCGTGTACGGGGCGTGGTGGCTGAACGGCTCGGGGCCGCCGTGACGCCGGCGTACGGCCGGGCAATTCAACCCGTGATTCTGGTGAACGAATTCCTACGCACACTAAAACCGACCCCCCGAATGATCAAAGGAATTGAAGGGAAGGGTGTTCGAGCATTAGCGATTTCGCAGGAATTAGCGCCCTTCTGAGAGCAATCCCACATCACATCGTCATCACAAAGCCGCGGAATCGGCCGGGTTCACAGCTCACTCGCTGTAACGTCGTTTAGGTGCGTACCGAACGAAACCTCACCCGTCTGGACCGGGTGTTCGCAAGGCTCGACCGTGAGCCGGAACGACCGGCCCACATCGATGTGCCGAAGATGAGCCGGCACCGGGTCGCGCTGTTCTCGGCGACCCTCGGCTTCTATCTCGCCATCGTGTGGCTCGTGGTGGTCACCTCGTGGCTGGTCCGCCTCGACTGGCAGGTCATGTTCTTCCGGCCGTACCAGCAGTGGCCCGAGATCCACGCGTTCCTGGACTACTACGTGGTGCTCGGCCAGCGCGGCCCCACCGCGGTGATGGTCGCGGCCTGGCTGGGCTGGAGATCCTGGCGGCAGCACACCCTGCGCCCGCTGCTCACCCTGGGCGTCTCGCTGCTGCTGCTGAACCTCACCGTCGGCGCCGCCAAGATCGGCATGGGCCGTCTCGGACCGCACTACGCCACCACCATCGGCTCCAACGAGATGGGTCTGGGCGGCGATATATTCCCCAGCGGCCACACCGCCAACGCGGTCGTGACCTGGGGGATCCTGGCCTATCTGGCCTCCACCCCGAGAGCCCGCCGCTGGCTGTCCGCGCTCTCCGCGGTGGTCTCGCTGGGCGTCGGCCTCACCACCGTCTACCTCGGCACGCACTGGCTGAGCGACGTGGTCCTCGGCTGGGCCGCCGGTCTGCTGATCCTGCTGGCGCTGCCCTGGTGCGAGCCGCTGATCGCCCGCGCCGAGGCCCGGATCCTCGACCTGCGCGACCGGCTGCGCGACCGCGCCCGCGGCACGTTCCCGGCACCCGTCCCGGTCGCCGTCCCGTTCCCGCCCCTTGGCGCGGTCCAGGACGAGACCACGGCGGCCCGCGAGTCGCTCACGGCGGCCCGTTCGGCCCGCTCCCCCGTCTATCTGGCCCCGGGCCCGCACACCAGCCGCTCGGAACGCAGCCCGGTCACCCCGGTCGGCAGCCGCCGGCCCCCGCACCCCGACCGGCTGGCCCATCCCGACCGGCTGCCGCGCGGCACGGCCTCCACGGCCCGCCCGCTGACCGGCGGCTGACCTCCACGAACGGCGGGACCACCGGTACGCACCACCAGGTCCCGCACCGCGAAGGCCCCGGCCCCGGCGTCCCTACGACGCCGGATGCCGGGGCCTTCGTCGTGCCTCCGTGTCCCTGAGGTGTCCTGAGCCGTCCTGAGCCGTCCTGCGGTGTCCTAGCCCTTCCAGGCGCGGGCCACGCGCCCGTCCTGGACCTCCAGGTTCAGCCGCCCGAAGCGGTACTCCATGGTGACGATCGTCCCCGGCGCGAGCGAGCGGACCGTGGACCAGCCACGCTCCCGGGCGAGCCGCTCGGCCCGGTCGGCATCGAGGCCGACATATCCGTCCGGACTGTCCTTCGGCTCCGCTGGCGGAGTGGGAATCGGTGCCATACCGCCACGCTAGGCGGCGGACCCCGGCCGGGGAACCCGGAACGGCGATGTGGATCACTCCGGTCACACTTCTGTCACAGGATCACGACACACGTTTCGGCCGGGACGACATCTTCGGACACCCCGTCGAGCGTCACACGGACAATCGGTTCCGAGCCGTTCCCGTAGTCCTTCCGCGCGTATTCGAACGTAATTCCCGCGTGTCGCCGGGCGCCCTCGATAAACCCGGCGGAAAGTGCCCGGAGAACCCTCCCCGGCACCTGTTCCCGGATTCCGCAGGGGTCCGCGTGAGCTGACGGCCCATAGGAAATGAGCGAGGCGATGCGGACGGACACCGCGGCGGCGACCGCCCCACCCGCACCGGCCGGACGCCGGCCCCGGGGCCGGGTGGTCGTCGACTGGCTGACCACCACCGACCACAAGAAGATCGGCCATCTCTACCTGATCACGTCGTTCGGGTTCTTCCTGATCGGCGGTGCGATGGCCCTGCTGATGCGGGCCGAGCTGGCCCGCCCCGGCCTCCAGATCGTGACCAACGAGCAGTTCAACCAGCTCTTCACGATGCACGGCACGATCATGCTGCTGCTGTTCGCGACCCCGTCCTTCGCGGGCTTCGCCAACGAGCTGATGCCGCTCCAGATCGGCGCCCCTGACGTCGCCTTCCCCCGGCTGAACATGCTCTCGTACTGGCTGTTCCTCTTCGGCGGGCTCATCGTGCTCGGCTCGCTGCTGACCCCGGGCGGCGCGGCGTCGTTCGGCTGGTTCGCCTACGCGCCGCTCAACAGCGCGCAGTACTCACCCGGGGTCGGCCCCGATCTGTGGATCATGGGGCTCGCGCTGGCCGGGTTCGGCACGATCCTCGGCGCGGTCAACTTCATCACCACGATCATCGGGATGCGCGCCCCCGGGATGACCATGTTCCGGATGCCGATCTTCGTCTGGAACACGCTCTTCACGTCGATCCTGATCCTGATGGCGTTCCCGGTGCTGGCGGCCGCGCTGCTGGTGCTGGAGGCGGACCGGCGGTTCGGCGCCCAGGTGTTCGACGCGGCGAGCGGCGGGGCGCTGCTGTGGCAGCACCTGTTCTGGTTCTTCGGGCATCCCGAGGTCTACATCATCGCGCTGCCGTTCTTCGGGATCATCACCGAGATCATCCCGGTCTTCTGCCGCAAGCCGATCTTCGGCTACCTCACGCTGGTCGGCGCGACGATGACGATCACCGGACTGTCGATCGTCGTGTGGGCGCACCACATGTTCGTCACGGGCGCGGTGCTGCTGCCGTACTTCTCCCTGATGAGCTTTCTGATCGCGGTGCCCACGGGCGTGAAGTTCTTCAACTGGACCGGCACCATGATCAAGGGCTCGATCTCCTTCGAGACCCCGATGCTGTGGGCGACGGGCTTCCTGGTGACGTTCCTGTTCGGCGGTCTGACCGGGGTGATCCTGGCGTCGCCGCCGATGGACTTCCACGTCTCCGACTCGTACTTCGTGGTCGCCCACTTCCACTACGTCGTCTTCGGCACGGTCGTCTTCGCGGTCTTCGGCGGTTTCCACTTCTGGTGGCCCAAGTTCACCGGGAAGCTGCTGGACGAACGGCTCGGCAAGGTCCACTTCTGGACGCTGTTCGTCGGCTTCCACCTCACGTTCCTGGTGCAGCACTGGCTGGGCGCCGAGGGCATGCCGCGCCGGTACGCCGACTATCTCGCCGCCGACGGCTTCACCGCGCTCAACACGGTCTCCACGATCGGCGCGTTCCTGCTCGGCGTCTCCACCCTGCCGTTCCTCTACAACGTCTGGAAGACCGCCCGCTACGGCCGGAAGGTCGAGGTGGACGACCCCTGGGGCTACGGCCGTTCGCTGGAGTGGGCGACCTCCTGCCCGCCGCCGCGGCACAACTTCACCGCGCTGCCCAAGATCCGCTCGGAGTCCCCCGCGTTCGACCTGCGCTACCCGGAGTTCGCGGCGCAGATCCCGCAGCCCGAGCCGAAGAAGCACCAGGCGGGTCCGACGACCTGAACGCCCCGCCCGGCGGGCACACCGGGACGGGGCGTTACGGCGCCCCGAGGGCCTTTCTTTCGGATCTGGCCGGCTCCAAGCAGCGGCGCGTCTCGGCGGGCCCGAGCGGGGTCTGGTGCGTGCAGCTGCAAGGCGGAGGAGGGCGGCAACGCGATGGGGGTCCCCCCGCGCGAGCGCAGCCGAGCGTGGGGGAGTTGGCAACCGACGACAACGCCGCAGATGTGCGTGCCAGACCCCGCGACCCCCGGCAAGATCCGAAAGAGAGGCCCTGAGGGCGAGGGCTCAGAGTGCGAGGCGCTGGCCGGGCATGATCAGGTCGGGGTCGCCGCCGATGACGGCCTTGTTGGCGGCGTACAGGCGCTGCCAGGTGGTCCCGTGCCGGGCCGCGATGATGCTGAGGGTGTCGCCGGCGCGGACGGTGTAGTCACCGCGCGAGGCGCCCCGGGAGGTGTTCCCGGTGGTCCGCTCGGGCGCCTTCGACGGCGCGGACCGCTGAGCCGGCTTGGACGACTGCGACTTCTGCGGCTTCTGCGACTTCTGTGCCTTGGACGCGTTCGACGGCTTCGACGCGGTCGAGGCTCCGGACGCCGGTGCGCTGCCGGTCGCTCCGGCCCGTGCCGAGCAGGTCGGCCACGCGCCCCACCCCTGGGACTTCTGGACCTTCGTGGCGACAGCGATCTGCTGCGCCTTGCCGGCCTTGTCGGCGGTCGGCGCGTACGCGGTGCCGCCGTACGCGCGCCAGGTCGAGGCGGAGAACTGGAGCCCGCCGTAGTACCCGTTGCCGGTGTTGATGTGCCAGTTGCCGCCGCTCTCGCACTGGGCGATGCGGTCCCACACCCCGCTGTCGGCCGCCGCGGCGTTGCCGGTGGCGGCCAGCAGTCCGAGGGGGGCGAGCAGCGCCGCCCCGGCCAGGACCGCCGTCGTACGCGCCGTGCTTCCGGTGGCGCGCGTGGTCTCGCGGGTGCTTTCGCGGGTGGTATCGGCACATTCGGACATGTGGTTCCCTCTCTACGGACCCGGGTCTCCCCCAGGGCGGGGCGCTTCCCGCACATCTGCGCGGGTGTGGCGCTCCGTCCCCGTCCGCCGGCGATGGTGCTGCGCGCTGTCTGGCTCTGCGCGGCCGGCGGACGTTCCCGGGCGGTGCTCGCTGCACACGGCGGAGCAATCTAGGGAGCCTGACGAGCCGTTATCAACCAACTCCCCGTTGTCGCAGGTCAGTTGAACGTTACCGCAGGTAATAGGCAATTTCCGTCACCTACTTCATCCCTCGTTTTCCGGACTTGTCGGACCGCTCCGCGCCCGCCCTGTGAGTCACCTCACGGGACCAACTCCCGTGACCTCCCCGTTACTTGACCAAGAGTGTCCGATTCCGCACCGATCGTGACCGACAGCGTTCGGCGGTTCGATTTCCTGGGGTGTGCAGCGTGACTCCCACCACAGCTCCCCCGTTGTGTCTGCATGAGCCGGGGACCCTCCCGGCCCCGCCACCGCCCCGCCTTCCGAGGGAGTCACCCGTGCCGCGCATGCTCGACGTCAGCGACGAGGTACGCGCCGAGATCGGCGACGAAGAAGCCAACCGGCTGCTCGCCGGAGACAACGCCCCGGGCAGTTACGACTGCACCTCCTGCCGCACCCCGGGCGACTCCGAGCACGAGCGCACCAGCACCGTCCTGTTCATCGGCGACGAGACCGCCGTCCTCGCCTTCGCCCACGCCACCTGTCTGCCCTCGCAGGTCGTCCAGGTGACGGAGGAGCAGCTCCAGGGCGCGGTCCGCTCCATCAGCGGCGACAGCGCCGACATGGCCCCGAACCAGGTCGCCCCGGAACAGGCCGTGCTCGGCGTGACCAGCGGACTCGTCCTGATCGCCGGGGAGTTGCACCCGGCGCTGGTGGTCGAGCCGACCTCGCCGATCGTGCGCCCCGGCTCGGTCGGGATCGGCGACGACTTCCTGCCGCTCCTCATCGAGCAGGGCTTCATGCCGCTCAGCGAGCTGTCCGAGGTGCCGCCGGTGCAGCACGGCTGGTCCGTGCTGCTCGCGATGGGCCAGCTCCACGCCGTGCTCCAGCCCTCGGCGAACGGCGGTCAGCCGGTGGCCTGGTGGCAGGCCCACCAGCCGCTCCAGGTGACGGAGGGCTGGCGGGCGGCCGCCAACAAGCACCAGCAGGTCCTGATGTTCGCGGCGCCGGTCGGCTCAATCGGCCGCCAGCCCCGGGAGGACCTGCTGCGCGACGCCCTCGACAAGGCCGCCGCCAACGGCAAGCTGGTCGGCGCGGCGATGCCGCTCGCCGGGACCTGAGTCCGCGCCCGGGGCGGGGAACCGCGGATCGCACGCCGGCGCGCAGCCGCCCCGGCCGACCGCGCGGTTCCCCGCGCCCCCTTCGCGACGCCCGCCCCGCCGCCCGGCCGCATCCCTTGCCGGGCGCGGTCGTTTGGACCTGTGTGCACACCTACGACGTTCCCCGCCGCCCGGCCCTCCCGTCGGTCCCCTCCGCGCGACCGGCCCAGGACCCCCAGGGCGGCCCATCGGCCACGCCGATCTACGACGCGCTCTACGCCGAGTACGTCAAGACCTTCCGTTCGCTGCCGGGCGACCGCAGCGGGGAGGACGATCTGGGGTTCACCGCGTTCGGCAGCATCCCGCAGAGCACGGGCTCGTACGGCGACCACCGGCCGGGGTCGTTCAGCCACTCCTACAGCGCCTACAGCGCGGGCGCGCAGAGCGCACGGCAGCAGTCGCAGTGGCAGCGCGTCGGCCAGCTCGGCCAGATCGGCCAGCAGCACTCCCCGGCGCACTCCCAGGGACAGACACAGACACAGTCCCACGCGCCCGCGCACACCCCGACGGCCATGGTGCCCGTGCCGGTCCCCGCGGCGCTGCCGCCGGGCACCCGCCGGGGCCTGTGAGCCGACGGCGGCACCGGTCACGGCGAAGGGCGGCTCCCCGTCAGGGGGAACCGCCCTTCGTCATGTCGTCCGCCCGCGCGGCTACTTCTTCTTGCCGCGCTTCTCGCGCACCCGCACCGAGATGTGGATCGGGGTGCCCTCGAAGCCGAACTCCTCGCGCAGCCGGCGCTCGATGAAGCGCCGGTAGCCCGCCTCGATGAAGCCGGAGGCGAAGAGCACGAACCGCGGCGGCTTGGTGCCGGCCTGGGTGCCGAAGAGGATGCGCGGCTGCTTGCCGCCCCGGATCGGGTGCGGGTGGGCGGCGACCAGCTCGCCGAGGAAGGCGTTGAGCCGGCCCGTCGGCACCCGGGTCTCCCAGCCGGCCAGGGCGGTCTCGATCGCCGGGACCAGCTTCTCCATGTGGCGGCCGGTGCGCGCCGAGACGTTCACCCGGGGCGCCCAGGCGACCTGGCCGAACTCGGTCTCGATCTCCCGCTCCAGGTAGTAGCGGCGCTCCTCGTCGAGGTTGTCCCACTTGTTGTAGGCGATGACCATCGCGCGGCCCGCCTCGACGGCCATCGTGACGATCCGCTGGTCCTGCACGGAGATGGGCTCGGTGGCGTCGATCAGGATGACCGCCACCTCGGCCTTCTCGACGGCGGCCGCGGTGCGCAGCGAGGCGTAGTAGTCGGCGCCCTGCTGGAGGTGGACCCGCTTGCGGATACCGGCGGTGTCGACGAACTTCCAGGTGACGCCGCCGAGTTCGATCATCTCGTCGACCGGGTCGCGGGTGGTGCCGGCGATCTCGTTGACGACGACGCGCTCCTCGCCCGCCACCTTGTTGAGCAGCGAGGACTTGCCGACGTTCGGGCGGCCGATGAGGGCGATCCGGCGCGGGCCGCCGACCGCGGTGCCGAAGGTCTGCGCGGGGGCGTCCGGCAGCACGTCCAGGACGGCGTCCAGCATGTCGCCGGTGCCGCGGCCGTGCAGCGCGGAGACCGGGTGCGGCTCGCCGAGGCCCAGGGACCACAGATAGGCCGCGTCGGCCTCGCCGCTCGGGCCGTCGACCTTGTTGGCGGCCAGCACGACGGGCTTGCCGGCCTTGCGCAGCAGCCGTACGACCGCCTCGTCGGTGTCGGTGGCGCCGACCTTGGCGTCCACGACGAAGACGACCGCGTCGGCGGCCTCGATCGCGAACTCGGCCTGGGCGGCCACGGACGCGTCGATGCCGAGGACGTCCTGCTCCCAGCCGCCGGTGTCGACGACCTTGAAGCGGCGGCCCGCCCACTCGGCCTCGTAGGTGACGCGGTCGCGGGTGACGCCCGGCTTGTCCTCGACGACCGCCTCACGGCGGCCGATGATCCGGTTGACCAGGGTCGACTTGCCGACGTTGGGCCGGCCGACGACCGCGAGCACCGGGAGCGGGCCGTGACCGGCCTCCTCGATGGCGCCCTCGACGTCCTCGACGTCGAAGCCCTCTTCCGCGGCGAGCTCCATGAACTCCGCGTACTCGGCGTCGCCAAGCGCTCCGTGGTCGTGCTCGGCCGAGCCCTCGGAGTGGTGGTCGTCGTTCATGAAGTGCGTACCTCGTTCATCGTGGTGATCGGTGGACGTCCGTTTTCCCCGGGTTGGTCCACTACTGATTCAGTGTCGCTCAGCGGCCGGTCAGGCGCCTGGCGTTTTCCAGATGGGCGGCGAGCTGCTTCTGGATGCGCTCGGTCGCCTCGTCCAGCGCCTTGCGGGTCCGCCGGCCGCTGCCGTCGCCCGCCTCGAAGGGGTCGCCGAAGACGACGTCGACCCGGGAGCGCAGCGGGGGCAGCGCCTTGATCAACCGTCCGCGCCGCTCGGAACTTCCCAGGACGGCGACGGGGACGATCGGGGCGCCGCTGCGCACCGCGAAGTAGGCGAGGCCCGCGCGCAGGGCGGCGAAGTCGCCCTCGCCCCGGGTGCCCTCCGGGAAGATGCCGAGCACCCCGCCGTTCTCCAGCACGCCCAGCGCGCGGGTGATCGCGGTGCGGTCGGCGCTGTGCCGGTCGACCTTGAGCTGGCCGATGCCGGTCAGGAACGGGTCGAGCGGGCCGATGAACGCCTCCTTCTTGATCAGGAAGTGCGTCGGCCGGGGCGCCACGCCCATGACCATCGGGCCGTCGATGTTGTGGGAGTGGTTGACGGCGAAGATCACCGGGCCGGTGGCGGGCACCCGCCAGGAGCCCAGCACCCGCGGCTTCCACAGCCCGTACATCAGGCCGACGCCGATGCGTCTGCCGACCTCGGCGCCCTTGACGGAGGGCGGCAGCTCGCTCACTTCGCGGCCCGCTTCTCCTCGACGAGGGTGACGACGCACTCGATGACCTGGGCCAGCGTCAGCTCGGTGGTGTCCACCTCGACGGCGTCGTCCGCCTTGGCGAGCGGGGAGGTCTTGCGGGAGGAGTCGGCCGCGTCCCGCTTGATCAGGGCCTCGCGGGTGGACTGCACGTCCGCGCCCTTCAGCTCACCGCTGCGGCGGGCGGCGCGGGCCTCCGGGGAGGCGGTGAGGAAGATCTTCAGATCGGCGTCGGGCAGCACGGTGGTGCCGATGTCGCGGCCCTCGACGACTATGCCGCGCTCGGCGGCGGTGGCCAGCGAGCGCTGCAGCTCGGTGATCCGGGTGCGCACCTCGGGGACCGCGCTGACCGCGCTGACCTGCGAGGTGACCTCCTGGGTGCGGATCGGGCCGGCCACGTCGACGCCGTCGACGGTGATCGTGGGCCCGGCCGGGTCGGTGCCGGAGACGATCTCCGGCTTGCCGGCGACGGCGGCGATCGCGGTGGGGTCCTCGATGTCGATGCCGTTGGTCACCATCCACCAGGTGATCGCGCGGTACTGGGCGCCGGTGTCCAGGTAGCTCAGCCCGAGCTGGGCGGCCACGGCCTTGGACGTGCTCGACTTGCCCGTGCCCGAGGGGCCGTCGATGGCGACAATCACGGGCTGGGCGGCGCCGTTTTCCACGGAGGGACACCTTCCTGGTGCGGGGCGGTGGGAGTACGGGGCGCAAACGTGCCCCGCACAAGGTTACCGGCCACCGCTCCCCCTCCCGGCCGTGGTCCGCCCCCATGGCCCGCGCCCACGGTCCGCACCGCCACCGACGACCGCTCCACGGCCGCACCGGCCCACCAGGAGCCGCTCCACTGCCGGTCCGGCCTATTGCCCGCCCGGACCACCCTCGACCGCTCCCCTGACGGACCGAACCACCGCCGGTCCGGGCCACTGGCCCGCTGGCCCGCCGCCGGGGCGGTCCACTGGCGGGCCGGACCAACGCCAGCCGAGCCCCTGGCGGGCCGGTCTGCTGCAAGGCCGGTCCGTTGCCCTGGCGGGCCACCGCCGACCGGTCCCCCGACGGGCCGATCCACCGCAGGCCAGTCCATCGGCGGGCCGGTCCGCCGCCAGCCGGGCCCCCGGCACGCCGGACCACCGCCGCCGGGCCGGACCACCGCCAGCCCCCCGGTAGGTCTCTCCACCGCAAGGCCGAACCACTGCCCGGCCGAGCCACCGCCAGCCGAGCCCCTGGCGGGCCGGTCCACTGGCCCGCTGGTCCACCACCGGACGGACCACCGCCAGCCCGCCCTACTGGCGGATCGCCCAACCCCGCTCCCGCAAGGACGCCGACAAGGTCGGGGCCGACTTTGGTTCGACCATGAGTTGGACCAGGCCCGCCTGCTGGCCCGTGGCGTGTTCGATGCGGACGTCCTCGATGTTGACGCCCGCCCGGCCGGCGTCCGCGAAGATGCGGGCGAGCTGGCCCGGCTGGTCGTCGATGAGCACCGCGACGACCTCGTACACGCGCGGTGCCGCCCCGTGCTTGCCCGGGACCCGGACCTGGCCGGCGTTGCCGCGCCGCAGCACGTCCTCGATGCCGCTCGTGCCCTCGCGCCGTTTGACGTCGTCGGCGGACTGGAGGGCCCGCAGCGCGCGCACGGTCTCGTCCAGGTCGGCGGCGACATCGGTGAGCAGGTCGGCGACCGGCCCGGGGTTCGCGGAGAGGATGTCGATCCACATCCGGGGGTCGGACGCGGCGATCCGAGTGACGTCCCGGATGCCCTGCCCGCACAGCCGTACGGCGGCCTCCTCGGCGTTCTCCAGGCGCGCCGCGACCAGGCTGGACACCAGGTGGGGCATGTGGGAGACCAGGGCGACGGCGCGGTCGTGGGCGTCGGCGTCCATGACGACCGGCACGGCCCGGCAGTGCGAGACCAGCTCCAGCGCGAGGTTGAGCACCTCGGTGTCGGTGTCCCGGGTCGGGGTGAGCACCCAGGGGCGGCCCTCGAAGAGGTCACCGGTCGCGGCCAGCGGCCCGGACTTCTCCCGGCCGGACATCGGATGGGTGCCGAGGTACGCCGACAGGTCCAGGCCGAGCGCCTCCAGCTCCCGGCGCGGCCCGCCCTTGACGCTGGCCACGTCGAGGTAGCCGCGGGCCACCCCCCGGCGCATCGCGTCGGCGAGGACGGCCGCCACATGGGCCGGCGGCGCGGCGATCACCGCGAGGTCGACCGGCCCGGCCGGCGCCTCGTCCGTGCCGGCGCCCAGCGCGGCGGCCGTACGGGCCTGCTCAGGGTCGTGGTCCTCCAGATGGACGACGACGCCCCGCTGGGCCAGGGCCAGGGCGGCGGACGTGCCGATGAGCCCGGTTCCGATGACGAGCGCGGTCCTCACTGGGCGATGTCCTTGCGCAGGGCGGCCGCGGCACCGAGGTAGACATGGCTGATCTCGGCGCGGGTCCGGTCGGACTCGACGTGCGCGAGGATCCGCACCACCCGCGGCATGGCACCGGCGATGTCGAGTTCCTGCGCGCAGATCAGCGGGACGTCGACGATGCCCAGCTTGCGGGCGGCGGCCGCCGGGAAGTCGCTGTGCAGATCCGGCGTGGCCGTGAACCAGATGCTGATCAGGTCGTCCACACCGAGGGAGTTCCGCTCCAGGACCGCGGTGAGCAGCGCTCCGACCTGCTCGTCCATGTGCCCGGCCTCGTCGCGTTCGAGTTGGACGGCTCCCCGGACCGCTCGTACCGCCACGGCGCTGCTCCTTGTGCTGATGGACGACTGCTGCGCATCCAGCCTAGTCAGCCCGCGCCGGGAGGCGTGCCCGCCGACCGCCCGCTGAGACATGCCGTCTGTACGCTTTGGGAAGATTCTCCTGCTGTGCCACCACCTTCGACCCTCGGAGTGACGACATGACCCTCGACGCGACCCGGCGCACGGTTCTCCTCGCGACGGGCGGCGCGACCGCGGCGCTCGTCGCGGGGTGCGGCGACGGCGACTCCGGCGGCTCCGGCCAGGACCAGGACTCGGGCGCCGCGAGCGCCTCCGCCGGCCAGGTGCTGGCGCGGACGTCGGAGATCCCGGTCGGCGGCGGCAAGATCTTCACGGCCGAGAAGATCGTCGTCACCCAGCCCGCGAAGGACGACTTCAAGGCGTTCTCGGCCGTCTGCACCCACGCGGGCTGCACGGTCGCCGCGGTGGCCGACGGCACGATCAACTGCCCTTGTCACAAGAGCGAGTTCCGGATCGCCGACGGCTCGGTGGTGGCCGGTCCGGCGCCGAGTCCGCTGCCGGCCAGGGAGATCACCGTCGCGGACGGCTCGATCACGCTGGCCTGACACCCAGGCGCCCGTTCACTGGTCCCAGAGCGCCCCGAGCGTCACCAGTTCCCCGTGGTACTCGATCCGGTCGGCCCACGCCCTCGGCCATGCCCCGGCACCGGCGTACGCGCCCGCGAAGGCGCCGGCCAGGCAGGCGAGGGAGTCGGAGTCGCCCGAGGAGCAGGCGGCCCGGCGCAGCGCGGTGACCGGCTCGTCGGGGAAGAGCAGGAAGCACAGCAGCCCGGTGGCCATGGCCTCCTCCGCGATCCACCCCTCCCCCGTGGCGAGGCAGGGGTCGCTCTCCGGATCGGGCGCGCGCAGCGCCGCCTCCAGCCGGTCCAGCACCCCGAGGCACTCGTCCCAGCCGCGCGCGACGAAGTGCTCCGCGCTCGGGTCGTGCGCGCGGGTCCACAGGTCGCCGAGCCAGCGCTCGTGGTAGACGCGGCGGTTGTCCAGCGCGTACGTGCGCAGCAGCCCGACCAGCGCGGACGGCGCGGTGCCCTGCGCGAGCAGCCGTACGGCGTGGGCGGTGAGGTCGGAGGCGGCGAGCGCGGTGGGGTGTCCGTGGGTGAGGGCGGACTGGAGCTGGGCGGCCCCGGCCCGCTGCTCGTCGCCGAGTCCGGGCGCCAGGCCGACGGGGGCGACGCGCATGTTGGCGCCGCAGCCCTTGGAGCCGATCTGGCTGGCGTCCTGCCAGGCCAGCCGCTCGTCCTTGAGCAGGTTGCACGCGGTCAGGCAGGTGCGGCCCGGTGCGCGGTTGTTCTCCGGTGACTGGTACCAGTCCACGAACTCCTCGCGCAGCGGCCGCACGAGGCGCGAGGGCACGAGCAGCCCCCGGTCCATGGCGGTGCGCAGGGCCCGCCCCACCGCGAGCGTCATCTGGGTGTCGTCGGAGACGACGGCGCGCGCCGGCAGCTCCATCTCCCGCCAGGGCCCGCACTTGGCGAGGATCTGCGGGACGTCGTTGAACTCCGTAGGGAACCCCAGTGCGTCCCCCAGGGCCAGCCCGATCAGGGATCCGGTGGCGCGTTCGCCGGTGTCGGTCGTGACGGTCATGCGGGGTGTCCTTCCCGGGGCGGGCGGAGCAGGGGCGGGTGGAGCGCGGTGGCGGTGCCCGCGCGGTAGAGGGCGGCGGGTTTGCCGCGGCCGCCGGTGAGCCGGGCGGTGCCGCCGGGGACGGGTTCGACGAAGCCCGGGGTGGCGAGGACCTTGCGGCGGAAGTTGGGGCGGTCGAGCGCCGTCCCCCACACGGTCTCGTAGACCCGCTGGAGCTCGCCGAGGGTGAACTCGGGCGGGCAGAAGGCGGTGGCGAGGCAGGTGTACTCCAGCTTGGCGCCGACCCGGTCGTGGGCGTCCGCCAGGATCCGGTCGTGGTCGAAGGCGAGCGGCCCCGCGCTGTCGTACGGCAGCCAGCGGGCCTGGGCCGCGTCGCCGCCGCCGACCGGTTCGGGGCCGTGCGGCAGCAGCGCGGCGAAGGCGACGGAGACGACCCGCATCCGGGGGTCGCGGCCGGGCTCGCTATAGGTGCGCAGTTGCTCCAGGTGCAGCCCGGAGACGTCGGCGAGGCCGGTCTCCTCGGCGAGTTCCCGCCGGGCGGCGCTCTCGGCGGACTCGTCGGGCAGCACGAAGCCCCCGGGCAGCGCCCACTGTCCGGCGTACGGCTCCTGCCCCCGCTCGACGAGCAGCACGTGCAGCACGCCCGCGCGCAGGGTGAGCACGGCGAGGTCGACGGTGACGGCGAAGGGCTCGTGGGCGTACTTGTCGTAGCCCTCCATCGGGGAATCGCCTCCTTCGGGACGCCACAGTCGGCGCGATTAAGAGTCGCCACGACTATAAAGCTCGCGTCGAGTCCCCACAAGCCCCTGTGAGCCCCCGGACCGGGAACGGGGACGGCCGGTACCGGAAAACCCGGTACCGGCCGTCACGACCCCGCTGGAGGCGCTCCTAGAGGTCGACCTCCTTCATCAGCATGCCGACCTCCGTGTTGGACAGCCGCCGCAGCCAGCCCGACTTCTGGTCGCCCAGGGTGATCGGACCGAAGGCGACCCGCACCAGCTTGTCGACCGGGAAGCCGGCCTCGGCCAGCATCCGGCGCACGATGTGCTTGCGGCCCTCGTGGAGGGTGACCTCGACGAGGTAGTTCTTGCCGGTCTGCTCGACGACGCGGAAGTGGTCCGCGCGCGCGTAGCCGTCCTCGAGCTGGATGCCGTCCTTGAGCTGCTTGCCCAGGTCGCGCGGGATCGGGCCGACGATGTGCGCGAGGTAGGTCTTCTTCACGCCGTACTTGGGGTGCGTGAGACGGTGGGCCAGCTCGCCGTGGTTGGTGAGCAGGATGACGCCCTCGGTCTCGGTGTCGAGCCGGCCGACGTGGAAGAGCCGGGTCTCGCGGTTGGTGACGTAGTCCCCGAGGCACTGCCGGCCCTCGGGGTCCTCCATCGTCGAGACGACACCGGCGGGCTTGTTCAGCGAGAAGAACTGGTACGACTGCGTGGCGACGGTCAGGCCGTCGACCTTGACCTCGTCGCGCTCGGGGTCGACCCGCTTGCCCTGCTCCAGGACGATCTCGCCGTTGACCTCGACCCTGGCCTGCTCGATCAGCTCCTCGCAGGCGCGCCGGGAGCCGTAGCCCGCGCGGGCCAGGACCTTCTGCAGCCGCTCGCCCTCCTGCTCGGCGCCGGGGAACGTCTTGGGCAGCTTCACGTCCTTCTTGCCGGCGTACCGCTCGCGGTTGCGCTCCTCGGCCCGGGTGTCGAACTCACGGGAGCGCGCGGGGGCGGTACGGCCGCGCCCGCCGCCCTGGGACTGCTTGGGGCCGCCCTTGGCGCCACCGCGCGCGGAGCCGCCGCGGCCGGACTTGGGGCCGTCCGGGGACGCGCCGGGGCCCACGTCGTAGCGGCGCTCCTCCGGACGGGGCTTGCGGGGACGGCCCTGACCCTGGCCCTGCTTCTGGTCCCTGCCGTTCCCGGCCCCGCGGTAGTTACCGCGCCCACCGCTCTTACCACTACCGCTTCCGCTACCGCTGCCACTGCTTCGCATCAAAGTTCCGTCGTCGTCGTGTTGGGCATGGTCGCCCCGGGACCGTCGTCCTCGTCCGGGGCGTCCGGATCGAACGACGGTACGGCTTCCTGGGTCTCGGCCTCGATCGCCTCCGCCTCCGGGAGGAAGGGCGCGAGCTCCGGGAGCTCGTCCAGACCGCGCAGGCCCATCCGCTCCAGGAAGTAGTTCGTCGTCCTGTACAGGATCGCACCTGATTCGGGTTCCGTGCCCGCCTCCTCGACCAGTCCGCGCTGGAGCAGGGTGCGCATGACCCCGTCGCAGTTGACTCCGCGCACCGCCGAGACCCTGCTGCGGCTGACCGGCTGCCGGTAGGCGACGACGGCCAGCGTCTCCAGGGCCGCCTGGGTGAGCCGGGCCTGCTGCCCGTCCAGCACGAACCGCTCGACGGCACGCGCGTACCCGGCGCGGGTGTAGAAACGCCAGCCCCCGGCGACGAACCGCAGCTCGAAGCCGCGGCCCTGTGCGGTGTACTCGTCGGCCAGTTCCCGCAGCGCGTCCCCGATCTGGCGCCGGGGCCGCTCCAGGATCTTCGCGAGGTGCTCCTCGGTCGCGGGTTCGTCCACGACCATGAGAACGGCTTCGAGGGCGGGCTTGAGATCGAGCGCGGCGACGGTCTCCTCACTGCTGCTCACGGCTTCTTCTCCTTCTCGGGCTCTTCGGGCGGCCGGTCGAACTCGTCGGTGACCACCGGGGTCTCGCCGCTCTCCCCTCCGGTCCAGCGCACCAGCAGTTCCCCGAGCGCGGTCTCCTGGTCCAGGGCGACCGCCTTCTCCCGGTACAGCTCCAGCAGCGCCAGGAACCGGGCGACGACGGTGAGGGTGTCGTCGGTGTCCGCCACCAGCGTCCGGAAGCTGGCCTCGCCCAGCTCCCGCAGCCGCGCGACCACGAACACGGCCTGTTCCTGCACGCTGACCAGCGGCGCGTGGATGTGGTCGACGTACACCTGCGGCTTGGGCCGGGGCTGCATCGCCTTGACCGCGAGCCGCGCGAAGCCCTCCGGGCCGATGCTGATGACCACGTCGGGCAGCAGCTCGGCGTGATGCGGTTCGAGCCCGACGGTACGGGGGTAGCGCCGGGCTTCCACGTCGAGCCGATGCGTGAAGATGTCGGCGACCTGCTTGTACGCCCGGTACTGGAGCAGCCGCGCGAACAACAGGTCCCGCGCCTCCAGCAACGCGAGATCGGCCTCGTCCTCCACCTCGGCGGCGGGCAGCAACCGCGCCGCCTTCAGATCGAGCAGCGTGGCCGCGACCACGAGGAACTCGGTCGTCTGATCCAGATCCCAGTCGGACCCCATCGCCCGGATGTGCGCCATGAACTCATCGGTCACCTTGGACAGCGCGACCTCGGTGACATCCAACTTGTGCTTGGAAATGAGCTGAAGCAACAGATCGAACGGCCCCTCGAAGTTCGCCAACCGAACCTTGAAAACACCGTCGGGCACATCGGCACCAGTGCCCGCCGGGGACACCCCGACCAGCTCGGGCTCGGCAGCCAGGCCGGTGGCCTCCAGGGGCGGTGCGGACTCGCGGATCGACGCGGCTCCAGCGGCCGACTCGCCCTCGGGGCCCGGCCTGGTCCCCGCACCCGACTTGGCCTCAGAAACTTTCCCGGACTCGACACCCGGCCCAGCCTGACCGGCCCACTCGGCCCCGGGGACCACCCCGGCCTCAGGGCGCGGCTCGGACGAGGGGTCTGCTGCGGGCGCTGGAGCGACTTCAGGGGCCGACCTGACCTCGGCGACCAGACCGGCGTCGGCGGCAGGCTCGGACCCGGGTGCCGCCCCGGCCTCAGTGCCCCGCCCGACCTCAGGGATCAGCCCAGCCTTAAAGACCGACCGGGCCCCGGGTGCCGCCCCGGCCTCAGTGCCCCGCTCGGCCTCAGGGATCAACCCAGTCTCAAAGACCGGCTGGGCCCCGGCGGCCAACCCCATGCCAGTGGCCGACTCGGCCTCGGCAGCCAGATCGACGTCGGCGGCCGGCTCGGCCCCGGATGCCGCCCCGGCCTGGGTGCGCCACCCGACCTCAGGAATCAGCCCAGCCTCAAAGATCGGCTGGACCCCTGCGGCCGGCCCCGTGCCAGTGGCCGACTCGGCCTCGGCAGCCAGATCGGGTTCAAGTGCAATCCCTGCCTCAGCAGTCGGCCCCCCTTCGGGGAGCCTGCCGGGCAGAGGGACCGGTTCGGGCTCGGGGGCGGCCGCCTTGCCCTCGGCCGCCGGTTCGACGCCGGGGGCCGGCCCGGGCCCAGGGACCTGCGCGGTTCTACCCGCCGACTCGACCCCGGACTCGGTCTCGGCCGCAAGGCCGGTCTCGGGTACCGGGTCGGCCCCTGCCGCCGGGCCCGCTTCGGGGGCCGACTCGGGCCCAGGGTTGCCCTCTGCCGCCTGGCCCGCTTCGGGCGCCGGGGCCGTTTCCGGCGTCGGGGCAACGGCTGGACCCGTTTCCGGAGGCGCCGTGCCCGGGCCCCGGCCCAAGGTGCGGCGGCGGGGGCCGGGGGTGGGGGCGTTGTTCGAGGTCATGGCCCTCGCAGGCTACCGCTACCGCCCGCGCAGCCGTCGTACGAGGATGCTGGCGTCCCCGCGGGTCTCCAGGTCGGCGAGGACCACGGCGACCGCCTCGCGCACGATCCGGCCCCGGTCCACGGCCAGGCCGTGCTCACCGCGGAGCACCAGCCGGGCGTGCTCCAGGTCCATCAGTTCCTCGGCGGAGACATACACGGTGATCTTCTCGTCGTGGCGCTCACGGCCGCTGGGCCGGCGGGCCGCCGCCCGGCCCCGCTTGCGCGACTGCCCCTCGGCTGAGGCTGAGGCGGAGGCAGAACCTTCCTGCGGCGGTACCCCCTGCCGGCGCGCGGACCGCTCCGCGCCCCGGCTGCGGGACTCCGCGTCGCTCTGCTCCGCGTCGGCCGCCACATGCTCCGCGCCCTCGCCGTCCCCGGCCTGCGCGGGCACGGACTGGGGCGCGTCCTCACCCGAGGCCGAGCCCGCGGCCGTCCCGTCGCTCTCGCCCGCCGGCGCGGGCACCCGGGCCTCGCCGTTGGCCTGGCGCCGGGGTGCGGACGGCTGAAGCGCCGTTCCCCCTGTCGTACGGAAGAGTTCGTCGGCCCCCGGCAGACTCACTCGGCGTGACACCGGGCGAGCACCTCCCTGGCGAGCTGACGATAGGCGGCGGCGCCGACGGAGTTGGATGCGTACGTGGTGATCGGCTCACCGGCGACCGTGGTCTCCGGGAAGCGGACCGTGCGCCCGATGACCGTGTGGTAGACGTGATCGTCGAAGGCCTCGACGACCCGCGCCAGCACCTCACGGCTGTGCACCGTGCGGGAGTCGTACATCGTCGCGAGGATGCCGTCCAGCTCCAGTTCGGGGTTGAGCCGCTCCTGGACCTTCTCGATGGTCTCGGTCAGCAGCGCCACCCCGCGCAGCGCGAAGAACTCGCACTCCAGCGGCACGATCACCTTGTGCGCGGCCGTCAGCGCGTTCACGGTCAGCAGACCGAGCGAGGGCTGACAGTCGATGACGATGTAGTCGTAGTCGTCCATCAGCGGCTTCAGCGCCCGCTGGAGGGTCGACTCGCGCGCGACCTCCGAGACCAACTGCACCTCGGCGGCGGACAGGTCGATGTTGCTGGGCAGCAGGTCCATGTTGGGGACCGCCGTCTTCAGGAGGACCTCGTCGGCCGACATGCCCCGCTCCATGAGCAGGTTGTAGACCGTGAGGTCGAGCTCCATCGGATTGACACCGAGGCCGACCGACAGCGCGCCCTGCGGGTCGAAGTCCACGAGCAGCACCCGGCGTCCGTACTCCGCGAGCGCGGCACCCAGGTTGATGGTCGACGTGGTCTTGCCGACGCCGCCCTTCTGGTTGCACATCGCGATGATCTTCGCGGGGCCGTGGTCCGTCAGCGGTCCCGGGATCGGGAAGTACGGCAGCGGGCGCCCGGTCGGACCGACGCGTTCACGGCGCTGCCGTGCGGCGTCGGGCGCGAGGGTGGCCGCGTACTCCGGGTCGGGCTCGTACTCGGCGTCGGGGTCGTAGAAGTGCCCGTCGGGCAGTTCGTCGTAGTCGGCGAAGTGGTTGTGGGGCGCGCCACTTCCGTCGCCGGCCATGGCGTTCACGTGATGACCGTCCATGCTCTGGTGTGCTGACAGAGCCATGTGGGGGCTGGTCTGGCTCTGGTGGGCTGCGAAGGTTCGGACAGCGACGGAGCCGACAGCCTCGAGCCCCGCGGAACCCGGGCCCCGCGTAGGCATTCCTGGTTGACCACCCCCGGGAGCAAATGTCGACTCATTCACAAGTCGTCTTACCTCCTTGGTGACCAGGAAACTTCTAGACAAGGTCAGCGTGGCACCATGCCGACGGTTGGCGACTCTATGGCGTGTCGGGCGTCCGCAGCAACACAATCCGCCGGACCCGGCCCGATGTGTCGGCAATGAAACATCCCGCTGTCAAGGGCGTACGGCCGTCGCACGACAGGTTTCACCGGTGTGCGAATCGGTCGAAGGGTTACGTTCGAGGCGAGTTGACCGAGTGCCGCAAAGTGACCATACACACATCCGGCCGGACCTTGTGGGCAAGGTCCGGCCGGTCGTGCGTGATTGACACGCCGAGTTGACGTATCGCCTTTACGAAAAGGTGACTTAGCGGGGAGGCTCCGCCCGGGAACTCAGTCGAGGAGCGTGTCGAGCGCGACGTGCTCCAGGCCGTGCGCCTCGGCGACCTCGCGGTAAACGACCTTGCCGTCATGGGTGTTGAGACCCTTGGCGAGCGCGGCGTCCCGGCGCAGCGCCTCCACCCAGCCGCGGTTGGCGAGTTCGACGATGTACGGCAGCGTGGCGTTGGTCAGCGCGTACGTCGAGGTGTTGGGCACCGCGCCGGGCATGTTGGCGACGCAGTAGAAGACCGAGTTGTGGACCGGGAAGGTCGGCTCGGCGTGGGTGGTCGGACGGGAGTCCTCGAAGCAGCCGCCCTGGTCGATCGCGATGTCGACAAGGACACTTCCGGCCTTCATCCGGGAGACCAGCTCGTTGGTGACCAGCTTCGGGGCCTTGGCACCCGGGATCAGGACGGCGCCGATGACGAGGTCGGCCTCCAGGCACGCCTTCTCCAGCTCGAAGGCGTTGGAGACGACGGTCTGGATCTTGGTGCCGAAGATCTTGTCGGCTTCCTTGAGCTTGTTGAGGTCCTTGTCGAGCAGGGTCACGTGGAAGCCCATGCCGATGGCGATCTGCGCCGCGTTCCAGCCGGAGACACCGCCGCCGATGACGACGGCACGGCCGGCCGCCACGCCCGGGACACCGCCGGGCAGCACACCGCGGCCGCCGTTGGCGCGCATCAGGTGGTAGGCGCCGACCTGCGGGGCGAGCCGGCCCGCGACCTCGGACATGGGGGCGAGCAGCGGGAGCGCGCGGCTCGGCAGCTCGACGGTCTCGTAGGCGATCGCGGTGGTGCCGGACTCCAGCAGGGCGTCCGTGCACTCCTTGGACGCGGCCAGGTGCAGGTAGGTGAAGAGCGTCTGGTCCTTGCGGAGGCGGTGGTACTCCTCCGCGATGGGCTCCTTGACCTTCAGCAGCAGGTCGGCCGTGGCCCACACCTCGTCGGCCGTCTCCAGGATCCGGGCACCGGCGGCCACGTACTCCTCGTCCGGGATGGACGAGCCGACTCCGGCGTTGCGTTCGACGAAGACCTGGTGGCCGTTGCGCACCAGCTCGTGCACGCCGGCGGGGGTGATGGCCACCCGGAACTCGTTGTTCTTGACCTCGCGGGGGATGCCGACCTTCACGTGGATCACGGTCCTTGGCTCAGAGGGTGTGGGGCATAGCAGGACGAACCCGGAGGCAGCGGGCACACCGGGATACACCGCAGGAGAAGGTGCGGCAGAGCCAGTCTAATGAAGGTGTTCCCGCTGTCTAGCCTTTCAATGCTTCAATCTTCAGCGGATGTACTGCGGATTTCGCAGGCGTTAGCGCCATGTTCCGGCTGTTCTGGCTCAGGAACGCCCTTGCCGGACCGCTTCCGGGGCGGTTCCGCGGCCCCGGCCGGGGCCGGCCCGTCGGCGCGCTCCGGCTCGTGTGCGGTGGCGCGCTCCGGCGCGGGGGACTCCTCTCCCAGGATGCGCTCCGCCGCGGCTCGGTGCAGTCGGGCGGCCGCCGGGTCGCCCAGGTGTTCCAGGGTGTCGGCCAGCCGGAGCTGCACCGCCGCCTGGAGCCGCTCGTCGTCGGCGCGCCGCGCCCACTCCATGGCCTCCTGGCAGGTGCGCAGCGACTCCTCGGGCCGCCCGGCGTACTCCTGGACCCGGGCCAGCTCGCTCAGCGCCCGCGCGTGGGCGGCCGGCTCGCCGTTCTTGCGGTGCCCCGCGGCGGCGGCCCGCCAGTTGCGCTGGGCCTCGCCGTACCGGCCGGCGTAGGTGTGCGCGGTGCCGATCCGGCCGTACAGGCGCGCGGCGTCCGTCCGCTCGTCGCGGGCCAGCCGCTGGGCGAGGGCCCGGCCGAACCAGTCGGCGGCCCGTTCGTAGTCGCCCAGCTCCAGATGCGCGCCGCCGACGGATTCCATCGCGCGGCCGGTGGCGTACGGATCGTTCGCCTCGCGTCCGGCGTCCAGCGCCGCCCGGTAGCGGACCAGGGCCTCGGCCGTACGGCCGGTCCTGGCGTCGACGTCGGCCAGGTTCAGCAGGGCGGCGGCGCGTTCCCGGGGCAGGTCGCGGCGCTCGGCGACGTCGAGGACGAGCTGGTGGACGCCGTAGAGGTCGGGGGCGGCGGCCTGGGTGCCGAAGTGCGCGACCATCGCCCGGACGAGCTGGGACATCAGCCGGCGGGCCAGTGTGTCCAGCTCGCCGTCGGCCACGGCGGCCCGGGCGGCGGCGAGCAGGGCGGGCCGGCGCAGCCGCAGCCAGTCGGCGGCGGCCCGGGGGCCGGGGAAGCGCAGCGCGCGGGGGGTGCCCTGGAGCTTCTCGCGGGCCTGCGGGTTGTCGGTCTCGGTGATGGCCCGGCAGGACTGGAGCAGCCGTACCGTGCGCTCCAGCATGCGGGCGCGGGCCAGTTGGAGTTCGGCCGGGCGTTCCTGGGCCTCGGCGGCGGCCCGCAGCAGGGGGTGCAGACAGCCGGGGACCTCGTACTCGGGCAGCGGGGAGGGGACGATCCGCAGCAGGCCGAGGGCGGTGAGGTCGTCCAGGGTGGTGCGGGCGGCGCCCACCGAGCAGCCGGCGAGGGCGGAGGCCGTGTGGGGGTCGACGAGACCGGCCGGGGCGAGGGAGAGCAGTCGCAGTATCCGGGCGGCGGGGGCGGGCAGCGAGGCGTGCACGAGCCGCAGGATCCGGCTGAGCGGGGTGCCCTCGTCGCCCTCGGCGTGCAGTTGCTTGGCGAGATCGGCGACGGCGGTCTGGGGCCGGGCGGCGAGCCAGCCGCCGGCCAGGATCAGCGCGGCGGGCTGCCCCTGGCACGCCTCGACGAGCCCCTCGGCGGAGCGGGGGTCGACGGTGATGCGGACCGAGCCGGTGTAGCGGGTGAGCAGCTCCAGGGCGGACTTGGTGTCCAGGCCGCCCAGGGTGCAGGGGCGGACGTCGGAGATGCCGGTGAGGGGGCCCGCGGAGACGGCGACCAGCAGGCATTCGGGGGTGTTCGGGAGCAGGGCGTCGACCTGCTCCGCCCCGGCCGCGTCGTCCAGCAGGAGCAGGACCCGGCGGTCGGCGAGGGATTCGCGCAGGAGGGCCGAGAGGTCGTCCTCGTCGGCGCCGGCCGGGACCGGTACGTCGAGGCCGGCGAGCAGGTCGCGGGCGGCGCGCTCGACGGGGACGGGGGTGCCGTCGGGCTCGGAGAGGCGGGCGCGCAGGACGCCGTCGCGGTAACGGTCCGCGACCTGCCGGACGAGTTCCTCGGCGAGGGCGGTCCGTCCGGAGCCGGGCCGCCCCGCGATGAGGAGCACCCGCGCGCGGGGGGCCTTGCGGCCGGCGATGGTGTCCAGGCCCGCGCGCTCGATGTCGGCGCGCAGTTCCTTCAACTCCCGTGTGCGGCCCAGGAAATGAACCTCGGGTGCAGCGTGTCCCGACAGCTTCACGCCGCCTGTGTCCACTGCCTGATCCGCCACGGGCCACGCTCCCGTCCCACGCACGTGCTGAGCCCGCCGGGACTCCGGACCGGGCCGTTCCAGAGCCTAGTTCACGCTCTGCGACGTTCCCGGCGCGTACGGACGGCCACGACCCCCACTTCCCCCGATCGGATCAACCGATCGTCACATCACAAGCGGTGGTGTGCACGCACAAGCGGTGGTGTGCCCGCCTACGCCTCGAACGGCCGGGCCGGCCACGGCGCTTCGGCCGGGCGGAGCGTGTCGAGGGCGGCGGCGGCGCGGGCCGCGGCCAGGGAGAGGACGCCGACGACCAGGCAGTTGTTGTGCACATCGCCCGCCAGGACCGCCCGGACGAGGTCCTCGACCGGCACGCGCGCGTGCTCCATGTCGGCCTCCTCGTCCTCGACCTCGAAGCGCTGCCCCTCGGCCTCGGACAGACCTCGCGCGAGGAAGATCCGCACCGCCTCGTCACAGCCCCCGGCGGTCGTGTACACGTCGGTCAGGACCCGCCAGTCCTCGGCCTTGACGTGCGCCTCCTCGTACAGCTCGCGCTGCGCCGCGTGCAGCGGGTTCTCGCCGGGCACGTCGAGCAGCCCGGCCGGGATCTCCCACAGCTTGTGCCGGACCGGGTGGCGGTACTGCTTGATGAGCAGGACCCGGTCCTCGTCGTCCAGGGCGAGGACGGCCACCGAGCCGGGGTGGACCTGGTAGTCGCGGCGGACCACCGCACCGCCGGGCATGACCACCTCGTCCGTGCGGACCGAGGTCTTGTTGCCCACGAAGGGGGTCTCCGTGGACCGGATCTCCCACTCCTCCGGGGTGTCCTTGATCGTCATGCCCTTGCCGCCCTCTCACGTGCCCGTACGCGAACCAAACGAAAACCGGGGTGCTCTCCTGTGAAGGGAAGCACCCCGGTCACCGTAACAACTGACGTGTTACTTGGAATTCTTCCGCTCGACGGCCGCCTTCACGAGGCCGGCGAACAGCGGGTGCGGACGGGTCGGGCGCGACCGCAGCTCCGGGTGCGCCTGCGTGGCGACCAGGTAGGGGTGGACGTCACGCGGGTACTCGACGTACTCGACGAGCTTGCCGTCCGGGGAGGTGCCGGAGAACAGGATGCCCGCCTTCTTCTCCAGCTCCGCGCGGTAGGCGTTGTTCACCTCGTAGCGGTGCCGGTGGCGCTCCTCGACGTACTCCTTGCCGTCGTACACCTCGCGCACGATGGAGCCCTCGGCCAGCTTCGCCGGGTACATGCCCAGCCGCATCGTGCCGCCCATGTCCCCCTCGCCGGCGACGATGTCGAGCTGCTCGGCCATGGTCGAGATGACCGGGTGGGAGGTGGCCGCGTCGAACTCCGTGGAGTTCGCATCCGTGATGTCGGCGAGGTTGCGGGCCGCCTCGATCACGATGCACTGGAGGCCCAGGCAGAGACCGAGCAGCGGGATCTTGTTCTCGCGGGCGTAGCGGATCGCGCCGACCTTGCCGAGCACACCGCGGTCGCCGAAGCCGCCCGGGATGCAGATGCCGTCCACGTCCGCGAGCTGCGCCTTGGCCCCGGCCGGGGTCTTGCAGTCGTCGGAGGTGACCCACTTGATCTTCACTCGGGCCCGGTTGGCGAACCCGCCGGCGCGCAGCGCCTCGGTGACCGACAGATAGGCGTCGGGCAGGTCGATGTACTTGCCGACCAGGGCCAGCGTGATCTCGTGGTCCGGCTTGTGGACGCGGTCGAGCAGGTCGTCCCAGGTCGTCCAGTCCACGTCGCGGAACGGCAGGTCCAGCTTGCGGACGACGTACGCGTCCAGGCCCTCGCCGTGCACGGTCTTGGGGATGTCGTAGATCGAGCGGGCGTCGGGGCAGGCCACCACGGCGGCCTCGTCGACGTCGCACATCAGCGAGATCTTGCGCTTGATCGCGGTCGGCACCTCACGGTCGCAGCGCAGCACGATCGCGTCCGGCTGGATGCCGATGTTGCGCAGCGCGGCCACCGAGTGCTGGGTCGGCTTGGTCTTCAGCTCGCCGGACGGACCGATGTACGGGAGCAAAGAGATGTGCACGACGAAGACGTTGTCCCGGCCGACCTCGTGACGGACCTGGCGGACGGTCTCCAGGAACGGCAGCGACTCGATGTCGCCGACCGTGCCGCCGACCTCCGTGATCACGACGTCCACCTCGTCCGTCGCCATGCGGCGGATGCGGTGCTTGATCTCGTTGGTGATGTGCGGGATGACCTGCACGGTGTCGCCCAGGTACTCGCCGCGCCGCTCCTTGGCGATCACCGTCGAGTAGACCTGGCCGGTGGTGACGTTCGCCGAGCCGTCGAGGTCGCGGTCGAGGAACCGCTCGTAGTGGCCGATGTCCAGGTCGGTCTCGGCGCCGTCGTTGGTGACGAACACCTCACCGTGCTGGAAGGGGTTCATCGTGCCCGGGTCGACGTTCAGATAGGGGTCGAGCTTCTGCATCACGACGCGCAGGCCCCGCGCCTTGAGCAGCATGCCGAGGCTGGAGGCGGTGAGCCCCTTGCCGAGCGAGGAGGCGACACCCCCGGTGACGAAGATGTGCTTGGTCGTCGTGGTGCTGTTTCGATAAGCAGCCGGCGGCATGGCCAAGAGGGGGCTCCCGTGGTCGCGGTCTGGGGGTGCGGTACGGCACTGTGGGGCCGGAGGTTTCCGGGGGTGCCGTCGCTGCGGTTCGGGGGTTTTCGAGCCCACCGGTCCACGGGCTACCAGGGTATCAGCGCCTCGGAGAGATGGCTTCCGCGCACGCTGCGCGCACACGCCGACACGGCACGCGTACGGGACGGTCCGAAATGCGCGGTGCGAGCCGGGCCGAAACCGGTCGGACGGACACGGGCGGGACCACTTCCGGGACCCGCACACCACCGCTCACCAGGCACTCACCCGCTGCTCACCCGTTCGGCCCACCCGCGTTGCCCGGAGCGGCACGCAGATCATCTACGTGCGTCGTATCCTGCTCGGACACTCGCTGCCGAGCCCGCCGGCCGAACACGGCACCACCCCCGTCCGTATCCACCGGAACAACGAGAGCTCGTCAGTTCGTTGAGCAAGAATTGGCGTTTTGCCCATACGGCTGAGCGGCTGCTTTGCTTCACCGCTCAACGACGCATTACAACGACCCCCTTGACCGCACTAGCGACAGCCCCCTTTTCGCATGGGGGTGACGTGGCCGTTCGACTGGAGTTGCACGTGGCCGGGCGCATCGAAGACTACGCACTCATCGGAGACATGCAGACCGCTGCCCTGGTCTGCCGTGACGGGACAGTGGACTGGCTGTGCCTGCCCCGCTTCGACTCGCACGCGATCTTCGCCGGTCTGCTCGGCACCGAGGAGCACGGGTTCTGGCGGCTGGGCCCGGCGCACGCCTCCGACGCCCCGCCGCCCCGCGCGGCCCGGCGCACCTACCGGGGCGACTCGCTGATCCTGGAGTCCGAGTGGGACACCCCGCGCGGCACCGTCCGGGTCACCGACTTCATGCCCCCGCGTGACGGCGCGCCGCAGCTCATCCGCATCGTCGAGGGCGTCACGGGCCGCGTCCCGATGCGCTCCACCCTGCGGATGCGGTTCTCCTACGGCCGGGTGGTCCCGTGGGTGCACAAGCACGACGGCCGCACGGTCGCCGTCGCCGGCCCCGACTCGGTGTGGTTCGACACCGACTGCGAGACCTACGGGAAGTCCCTGACGACGTACGCGGACTTCACCGTCGCCCCCGGCGACCGGATCGCGTTCACCGTGTCCTGGCAGCCCTCGCACAAGGAGCCGCCGGCCCTGCCCGAGCCCGAGCAGTCGCTGGAGGCGACGGAGGAGTTCTGGCGCGAGTGGGTCGAGCACTGTACGTACCACGGGCCCTACCGGGAGGCCGTGATCCGCTCCCTGATCACCCTCAAGGCCCTCACCTACGCCCCCACCGGCGGCATCGTCGCCGCGCCCACCACCTCACTGCCCGAGGACATCGGCGGCGTCCGCAACTGGGACTACCGCTACACCTGGCTGCGGGACGCGGCGATCACCCTCTCCTCGCTGCTGCGCACCGGCTACCGCGAGGAGGCCCGCGCCTGGCGCGAGTGGCTGCTGCGCGCGGTCGCCGGCGATCCGGAGAACCTCCAGATCATGTACGGCATCGCCGGCGAGCGGGAGCTGGGCGAGGCCGAGCTGGACTGGCTGCCCGGCTACGAGAACTCCGCCCCGGTCCGGGTGGGCAACGGCGCCGCCCATCAGCTCCAGCTCGACGTGTACGGCGAGGTCACCGAGGCCCTGCACCTCGGCCATATGACCGGCCTCGCGCGCAACGACTACGCGTCCCTGCTCCAGCTCAAGCTGATCCGCTACCTGGAGCAGCACTGGGACGAGCCCGACGAGGGCATCTGGGAGGTGCGCGGCCCGCGGCGCCACTTCGTGCACTCCAAGGTGATGGCCTGGGTCGCGGTGGACCGCACCATCAAGCTGATCGAGTCCGGTGACGCGGACGGCCCGCTGGAGCGCTGGCGCGAGCTGCGCGACGACATCCACCGGGACGTGTGCGAGAAGGGCTACGACAAGGAGCGCAACACCTTCACCCAGTCCTACGGCTCGAAGGAGCTGGACGCCTCCCTGCTGCTGATCCCGCAGATGGGCTTCCTGCCGCCGGACGACAAGCGGGTGATCGGCACCATCGAGGCGATCCAGCGCGAGCTGTCGACCTCGGACGGCTTCATCCTGCGCTACCCGACGCAAGGGGATCACGAGGGCGTGGACGGCCTCCCGGGCGACGAGGGCGCGTTCCTGGCCTGCTCGTTCTGGATGGCGGACGACCTCGCGATGATCGGCCGGGTGGACGAGGCCCGCAAGCTCTTCGAGAAGCTGCTCTCCCTGCGCAACGACCTCGGTCTGCTCGCCGAGGAGTGGGACCCGCGCCTCCAGCGCCAGGTCGGCAACTTCCCGCAGGCGTTCAGCCACGTCCCGCTGATCGACACGGCCCTGCGGCTGACGGCGTCGGGGGCGTACGGGGGCTGAGCGCCCCGGCCGGGATCAGCCGCGCCCGTCGCCCTGCTGATCCCGGCGCCGCTGCTCCGCGTGCTCGCGTTCCCGGTGCTGTACGACGTCGGACGGCGTCGTGCTCATGTACCAGCCGTCGACGCGCGGACCGACGAGGCCGGGCGGCCAGCCGGCCGTCTCGACCGCGGCGTCGTAGACCGCGTCGCCGAACGCCACGATCGCCTGCCGCGGGTCCGGGGTCTCCCTGAGCGCGGACCACGGCAGTCGGACCAGCCCCGCGTCGGGATGCCACGCGGCGCCCTTCACGCCCCAGGACCGGTTCGCGAGCCCGTCCGGCTGGGGCCAGATGTAGGCGTACATGCCGGTGTGCGGCGCCTGGGCGTCCCCGAAGGAGAACCCGACCGACACATAGGCGTGGAGCTGGGCGTTCTGCTGGAACGGCGGCCGGTTCGGCTCCGGCACGGTGGGCTGTTCACGCCAGCGGGTGGCGGACAGGTCGAAGCCGCCCCACATCACCCCGACCCGCGGCCGGTGCCCCAGGAAGGGCGCCTGCCATGCCTCCAGCCCGCCGGCGGCGAGGTCCAGCGCGGTCCACATCAGCCGGGCCGTGCCGGCGTCCCAGGTCCGCGCGGCGGAATCGCCTTCGAGGTTCGCGGGGGCGCCGGGGATCTCGCAGATCAGGGACGTGTGCGGGGGACGGATGCCGAACTCGCCCGCGGCCCGGCAGAACGCGCCGTAGAAGGAGGCGACCGAGTCGTGGGCCAGGGGCAGGGTCCGTGAGCCGCTGTCGGTCTCGATGACCACGTCGCCGTCGAGCAGCCGGTAGTGCACCCGGAAGGTGACGCCCTCGCGCCGCAGCGTGCGCGTGCACAGGCCCCGCGGGGTGACGTCGAGGACGATGTTCCCCCAGCCGACCTCGAAGGGTTCGTCGAGGGTGTACTTGCCCGCGACCTGCACCACGCGGTTCACGTAGTCGACCATGGGGGCCAGGTCCTCGTAGGCCATGGCCGGTGGCGCGGTGCCGTGCTGGCTCACTGCTCGCTCACGGGGAACTCCCCCTCCCGTCGGCGCGATCGGCGGAGGTCTCCACTGTCGCACGCGGCCGGGAGGCCCGCCTGATCGCGGGCCGGCGGGACCCGTTCTAGGCTGGAATGGCCCACAGCCCCTGTTTCCGGAAGGGGGCGCCCCATGGCCTCCCCATCGAAGGCGGGCGCGGCCCTCGCCGCGCTGCGCGAGGATCTGGTCGGCGATGTGTTCGCCCCGGGGGACCCCGGCTACGACGAGGCCCGGACCGTCTTCAACGCGATGATCGACCGGCGTCCGGCGGTGATCGCGCAGTGCGTGGACGAGAACGACGTCGTCCGGGCGGTGCGGTTCGCCCGCGAGCTGGACCTGAAGATCGCGGTGCGCGGCGGCGGGCACAGCGTGGCGGGCAGCGCGCTGGGCGACGGCGCCGTGGTGATCGACCTGCGGCACATGCGCGCGGTCACTGTCGATCCCGAGGCCCGTACGGCGCGGATCGCGGGCGGCGCCACGATGAGCGACCTGGACCGCGCCTGCGAGCCGCACGCCCTCGCCACCACCGGCGGGCGCGCCTCCACCACGGGCGTGGGCGGCTTCGTCCTCGGCGGCGGCACCGGCTGGCTGGACCGCTGCCACGGGCTGGCCGTCGACAATCTGCTCGGCGTGGACCTGGTCACCGCGGACGGCCGGCGGGTGCGGGCGGACGCGGACGACGACACGGACCTGTTCTGGGCCCTGCACGGCGGCGGCGGGAACTTCGGCGTCGCCACCTCCCTCACCCTGCGGCTGTACGAGCTGCCGGAGTTCGCCATCGCCCTGCTGCTGTACCGCCCCGAGTTCGGCCGGGAGGCCGCCCGCACCTACCGCGACGTGATCGCGGCCGCCCCCGACGAGGCGAGCGGCGCGGTGCTGTATCTGACCGCTCCGCCCGAGGAGTTCGTCCCGCCGCACCTGGTGGGAAGCCTGGTGTGCGGGGTGCTGCTGACGTACGCCGGGTCCGAGGCGGATCTGCGCAAGGTGGCCGAACCGCTGCTGGCGCTGCCGCACGAGGGCGAGGTCGTCGGCGCGCTGCCGTACGCGGACGTGCAGTGCATGCTCGACGATCCGCCGGGGATGCGGAACTACTGGTCGGCGGAGTATCTGACCGGCGCGCCCGACGACTACGTGGAGGTGTTCTGCGCGCGGGGCGAGGACCTGCCGGTGCCGACGGGCACCCTGCACGCGCTGTTCCCGCAGGGCGGGGCGATCGCCGCCGGGCCGCACGAGTTCCCGGTGCCCTACCGGGACGCGCCGTGGGGCGTGCACCCCTTCGGGCTCTGGGAGGACCCGGCCGACGACGAGCGCTGCATCCGCTGGGTGCGGGACGTCCGGGCCGACGCGCGGCCGTGGAGCACGGGCGCGGTCTACCTCAACTTCATCGGCGACGAGGGCGCCGACCGGGTGGTGGCCGGGGTGGGCGCCGAGAACGCCGGGCGGCTGGCGCGGGTGAAGCGGGCCTACGACCCCGACAACGTCTTCCGCTTCAACCACAACATCCGGCCCGCCTGAACGGCCGGCGCCGTGACCTCCGGGTTCGCCCCGCCCCCGGAGATGCTGCCGGAACCCGCGCGCGGGTAGCGTCCGCTGCATGGACAGCCGTACGGACCACCGATTCGACAGCCAGGGCGCGGGCATCACCGTGCGGCGCGCGCTGGAGCTGCCCGGGCTGCGCAGCGGGCTCCCCGAGATCCTGGCGGGCGGCGAGCGCCTGGGCCGGACCGTGCGCTGGGTGCACGCGGGCGAGGTCCCGAACATCGCCTCGCTGCTCAAGGGCGGCGAACTGCTCCTGACCACGGGGTACGGCCTCGGCACCCGCCCGGCCGAGCAGCGGGCGTTCGTGCGCACCCTGGCCGAGCGGGGCATCGCCGCCCTGGTGATCGAGCTGGGCCCGCGCTTCACCCGGCTGCCCGCGGCGCTGGTGGAGACGGCGCGGGCGACCGGGCTGCCCCTGGTCCAGTTGCACCGCGAGGTGCCGTTCGTGGCGGTCACGGAGGAGATCCACACCGAGATCGTCAACGGCCACTACGCGCTGCTCCAGCGGGCCGAGGAGGTGCACCGGCGCTGTACGGAGGCGCTGCTCGGCGGCGGGGGCATCCCCCAGGTGCTGGGCATCCTGGCGGACTTCAGCGGCAACCCGGTGTTCCTGGAGACGACGGACGGCCAACTGCTGTACGCGGCCGGGGAGGGTCCGGAGGGGGCGGATCCGCTCCAGGTGTGGGAGGGGATGCGCGGCCCGCACAAGGACGCGCCGCCGCCCGCCGGTTCGGTGCTGGTGGACGTGCCCGGCGGTGGCCCGGGGGCGGGTTCGGTACGCGCCCGGCTCGTGCTGCTGCCCGTGCGCGCCCCGCTGGCGCCGGTGCACCGGATCGCCGCCGAGCGGGCGGCCGGGATCCTGGCCGTGGTGCTGATGCAGGCCCGCCAGGAGGAGGAGCTGGCGGCGCGCGGCCGGGGCGACTTCCTCACCGACCTCGCCGAGGGCCGGATCACTCCGGAGGACGCGCCGGCGCAGGCGCGGGTCCTCGGCTTCAAGCCGGGCTCGGGACCGCTGCTGCCGGTCGTGATGCGGATCGGCGACACGCTCTCCCCCGGCGGCGGCTGGGCGGTGCTGGCGCGGGCCGTCGCCGAGGAACTGGCGTCGGTGGGCGTGCCGGTGCTGCTCGGGGTGCGGCCGGTGGAGGGCCGGGTGCCGCTGCTGCTGGGGCTGCGCACGGAGTCGGAGCGCTCGGCGGTGGCCGACCGGGTCGCGGCGGCGCTGCGGGCCGGGGTGGAGCGGGCCGGGATGCAGCGTCCGGGCGCCCCGCCGCCGGTGGTGGTGGTCGGGGTCGCGGGCGGCTGGGCGGCGGCCTCGGCGGGCCTGCGGCACGCGGCGGAGACGGCGACCGCGGCCCAGGGGCTCACCGACCGGCCCTGGTACGACGCCCGGCGCCTGGACATCGACCTGCTGCTGTGGCGGCTGCGCGACCACCCCGACCTGGCGGCGTTCGTGGACCGTGCGATCGGTCCGGTCCGCGACCACGACCGGCGCTCCAAACCGCCCCTCCTGCCCACCCTGGAGACGTACTTGGCGCATGCGGGCCGCAAGGCGGAGACCGCGCGCGAGCTGCATCTCAACCGGCAGACGCTCTACAACCGCCTCGCCCGCATAGGGGAGTTGCTCGGCACCGACCTGGACGACCCGCAGACGGTCCTGGCGTTGAGCCTGGCCCTGCGCGCCCGCCGGCACGCGCAGCAGTGAGCGGGCTCAGATCATGGGCCGGGGCTGCGTCAACTCGTCGTAGACGCTGAGGACCTGGGCCACGGTCTCGTCCTCGGTCGGCCAGGTCGCGGCCTGACGGCTGCCCAGGTCCCGCAGCTCCGCGCACCGTTCGGGATCGCCGAGCAGACCGGCGACGGTCTCGGCGAAGGCGTGCGGATCGTCGGCCGGCACCAACGCGGCCGCGTCGCCGACGAGTTCACGGATGCCGCCCTTCGCGACGGCGACCAGCGGCACGCGCGCGTACAGGGCCTCCTGTGCCAGGACCGACCGGGACTCGGCGCAGCCGGGCAGCAGCGCCAGGTCGGCGGCGGCCAGCAGGGTGCCGACGTCGTCGCGCCGCCCGATCAGCCGGACGGGCAGTTCCTCCTCCTCGATCCGGCTCTGGAGCTCCGGGCGCAGCGGGCCCTCCCCCGCGACGACGACCAGCGGCACGGGATCGAGGTCCCGCCAGACGCGGGCGGCGTCCAGCAGCAGGCCGTAGCCGCGACGGCGGTCCAGGGAGCCGACCGCCATCAGCAACGGGCGCTCGACGGCGCCGAGTTCGGCACGCACCTTGGGGTGCGGCGGCTCGCCGTCCTCGGGGCCCTCGACGGCCCGGGGCCGGGGCAGCGCCACGGCCGCGAGGCGCGCGTCCCGGGCGCCCGTACGGCGGGCCCGGTCCACCAGCTCCGACGTCGTGCCGAGCACCACGGCCGCCGCCCTCGCCACCCGGCGTTCGAGAAGCCGCAGCAGATGCGCCCGGGCGCCGTCGGCGTGCGCCCGGTTGTGCCAGGTGACGACGAGCGGGGTGGTGCGGCCGCCGAGCGCGAGGACGGCCCGGAAGGAGGCGTGCAGTCCGTGCGCGTGGACCAGGTCGGCGTGCGTGCAGGCGGCCCGCAGCGCCGCCACGGAGCCGGGGTCGCTGCTGCGGGGCACGGGCACGTGTTCGGCACCGGCGCCCGTGAAGTCGTAGGTGTGATCGGCGTCCACGGGGGCGCACACCGTCACGCGCACGCCCCGTGCGACGAGCCCGGCGGCCAGGGAGCGCACATGCGCGCTGCTGGCGGCGTTGCCGCCGCCCAGCACCTGGACGGTGCGCAGCGACGACTGGCCGTGCGGTGAGTGGCTGCTCACGTGGCCGGGGCTCCTGGTTCGGCATCGGACGGTCACGAAGGACGTGCGGTCACGAAGAAAGTACAGAAGGACGGGACGGAGGGGTGAACCGCTCGGATTCCTCCACGAACTACGCCCAAGGATGCCAGCACGCACGGGTGTTCCGTGCCGCCGAGCGCCGCGGGGTCCGGCGACACGGCGGCACACGTCACTCACACGAGTGAGAAAAGTCGGGGTTCCGTTCGATTGCCGTCCGACTGGAACCCGGATTCCGGCCTCGGCTCCGCTACCCGTCCGCGCGTGCCGTCGCGAGCAGCTCCTCCGCGTGCGCCCGGGCCGTCTCGGAGTCCTCCTGGCCGGCCAGCATCCGGGACAGCTCCCGGATCCGCTCCTCGCCCTCCAGGACCTTCACCCCGGACCGGGTGACCGTCCCGTCGTTCGTCTTCTCCACCAGCAACTGCCGGTCGGCGAACGCGGCGACCTGCGGCAGGTGGGTGACGACCACGACCTGCGCGCTCTTGGCGAGCTTCGCGAGCCGCCGCCCGATCTCCACCGCCGCCTTGCCGCCGACCCCGGCGTCGACCTCGTCGAAGAGATACGTCGGCACGGGGTCGGTGCCCGCGAACACCACCTCCACGGCGAGCATCACGCGCGACAGCTCACCGCCGGACGCGCCCTTGGCGATCGGCCGGGGCGGCGCCCCCGGGTGCGGGGCGAGCAGCAGCTCGACCTCGTCGACACCCGACGGCCCGTACGCGACCGTACGGCCGCCGACCTCGACGCCCTCCGGGTCCTCGGTCTGCCGCAGGGCGAACGACACGCGCGCGTGCGGCATCGCCAGCGACGCCAGCTCGGCCGTCACGGCGGCGGCGAACCGCTCGGCGGCCTCCGTGCGGGCGTCCGTCAGCGCCTGCGCGAGCCCGCCCAGTTCGGCGCGCAGCCCGTCCCGTTCGGCGGTCAGCTCGTCGATCCGCTCGTCGTCGCCGTCGAGTTCGGTCAGGCGCGCGGCGCTCTCCTCGGCCCAGGCGAGAACGGCGTTCACGTCCTGGCCGTACTTGCGGGTGAGCCCGGTCAGCGCGGCCCGCCGCTCCTCCACGGCCGCCAGCCGCAGCGGATCGGCGTCCAGGTCGTCGGCGTACCCCGCCAGCTCCCCGGCCACGTCACCCAGCAGGATCCCGATCTCCCCGATCCGGTCGGTGAGCGCGGCCAGCGCCGGATCGTGCGAGCGAACGGCCTCCAGGGCCCGCTGGGCGCCCGCGACGAGCGTCGCCGCGTCGATGCCCTCCGGGTCCTCCGGGTTGCCCGCGAGCGCGGCGTGGGCGGCCGTGGCGGCCGACGACAGCGCCTCGGCGTGCCCGAGCCGCTCCGCCTCCTCCGCCAGCTCCGTGTCCTCGCCCGCGCGCGGCTCGACACCGGAGATCTCGTCGAGCCCGAAGCGCAGCAGATCGGCCTCCTGGGCCCGCTCCCGCGCCCGGGTGACGATCTCCTCCAGCTCGACGGCCACGGCCCGCAGCCGCCGGTACGCCTCGGTGTACTTGGCCAGCGGCACGGAGACCGCGTCCCCGGCATACCGGTCCAGCGCCTGCCGCTGCCGGGACAGCTTCAGCAGCCCCTGCTGGTCGGTCTGGCCGTGCACGGCGACCAGTTCGTCCGCCAGCTCGGCCAGCACGCCCACCGGCACGCTCCGCCCGCCGACGTGCGCCCGGGAGCGCCCCTCGGCGGAAACGGTACGGCTGATCAGCAGCGCCCCGTCGTCCAGCTCGGCCCCGGCCTCCTCGGCCCGGACCGCCACCGGGGCGCCCGCGGGCACGGAGATCCGCCCCTCCACGACCGCACGCTCGGCGCCGATCCGCACGAGCGCGGCATCGGCCCGCCCGCCCAGCAGCAGCCCGAGGCTGGTGACCACCATGGTCTTGCCCGCGCCCGTCTCACCGGTGACGGCGGTGAAGCCGGGCGACAGTTCGACGACAGCGTCGTCGATGACTCCGAGCGACCGTATCCGCATCTCCTCCAACACGGGGAAGACCTTACGAGGTCCGACCGGAGAAGTGCGAGGCGCCCTGTCACCCGGGCGGGTGGAGGACCCCGGGGCCTGCCTCAGTGACGGGCCCCGCGCCAGCCCGCGACGGGCAGCGCGAACTTCGCCACCAGCCGGTCCGTGAAGGACGCGTGGTGCAGTCGCGCCAGCCGGACCGGCACCGCGCCGCGCCGCACCTCCACCCGGGCGCCCGGCGGCAGCTCGAAGGTCCGCCGCCCGTCGCACCACAGCACACCCGGCGGGATGTGCGGCAGCAGCTCCACGGCCAGCACGGAGTTCGGCGAGGTCACGAGCGGCTTGGCGAACAGCGCGTGCGCGCTGATCGGCACCATCAGCAGCGCCTCGACCTCCGGCCACACCACCGGCCCGCCGGCGGAGAACGCGTAGGCCGTGGACCCGGTGGGCGTGGACAGCACGATGCCGTCGCAGCCGAACCCGGTCACCGGACGGCCGTCGATCTCCAGCACGACCTCCAGCAGCTTCTCGGCGCCCGCCTTCTGCACGGCCGCCTCGTTCAGCGCCCAGTCGGTGTGCACGATGTCGCCGTTGCGGTGCACGACGACATCGACGGTCATCCGCTCCTCGACCTCGTACGCCTTGGAGACCACCCGGTCGACGACCTTGTCGAGGTCGTCGCGCTCGGCCTCGGCGAGGAAGCCGACGCTGCCCAGGTTGACGCCGAGCATCGGCACCCCGGACGCGCGGGCGAACTCCGCGCCGCGCAGCAGCGTGCCGTCACCGCCCAGGACGATGAGCAGCTCGCACCCCTCCAGGCACTGCGGGGTGGCCTCGGAGACCAGCTCCACCTCGTCCGGCACATGCAGGTCGGCGGCCTCGTACTCCAGGACGCGCACCCCGATGCCCTCGCGCAGCAGCCCCTTCACCACCAGCTCCGCGCTGCGGATCGCGGCGGGCCGGCCCGTGTGGGCGAGCAGGAAAACAGTTCGAGCTCGGTTCGGTGTCAACGGGGCCCCTCCGCCACTGCGCGGTCGACATCGGCCGGGTCCAGGGCAGGCGCCCCGGCCCGGAGCCACAGAAAGTACTCGACATTGCCCGAGGGTCCGGGCAGCGGGCTGGCGGTGACGCCCTGCACCCCGAGCCCCAGGTCCCACGCCTTCCCGGCGACGCCGCGCACCGCCTCGGCCCGCAGCTCGGGGCTGCGCACGACGCCCCCACTGCCGAGCCGTTCCTTCCCCACCTCGAACTGCGGCTTGACCATCATGACCAGATCCGCGTCCGGCCCGGTACAGCGTGCCAGGGCCGGCAGCACCAGCCCGAGCGGGATGAAGGACAAGTCCCCCACGACAAGATCCACTGGCTTCCCATCGATCGCTTCAAGCGTCAACTCGCGTACGTTCGTACGGTCCTTGACGGTGACGCGTTCATCGCTCTGCAGAGACCAGGCGAGTTGTCCGTATCCGACGTCCACGGCGACGACGTGCGCGGCGCCCGCCCGCAGCAGCACGTCGGTGAAGCCGCCGGTGGACGCGCCGGCGTCCAGCGCGCGCCGCCCCTTCACCAGCAGCCCCTGCGGCACGAACACCTCGAGCGCCCCGGCGAGCTTGTGCCCGCCCCGGGAGACGTAGTCGGGATCATCCGCGTCGACGGCGACGACGATCGCGGCGGCCGTCTCCACCTGGGTGGCCGGCTTGGTCGCGACGGTCTTGCCGACGGTGACCCGCCCGGCCGCGATGAGCTGCCCGGCGTGCTCCCGCGAGCGCGCGAGCTTGCGGCGGACCAGCTCCGCGTCCAGACGGCGGCGTGCGACTCCTGCCACGTTCGGTTCAGCTCCTGTGTTGTCCGTACGGTGCCGGGGGCGCCGGAGGTCCCGGGCGGGCGTCGAGCGCGGTGAGCGCGTCGCGCAGCCCCCGGTGTACATCCTCGTACACCTCGACGTGCCCGTCGGTGGCGAGGTGGTCGGCGTCGGCCAGCCGGTCGAGCTGGGCGTCGACCTCGGCGTGGCCGGTGGGGGTGCGGGGGACGGCCAGCGGGGCGGGCGCGGCGGGGTCGTACTCCGGTTCCACCCGCGTGTTCTCCGCTGCGGCCGCGGGCCCGTCCACCGGCTCGGGGACGCTCTCCGGCACTGTGTCGCTCATGCCCAGACGCTACCGCGAACCGCTGGGGTACCGTCGGTCGCGATGGCGACGATCGAGGAGTGCCGGGCGGCGCTCGAGAAGCTCTCCGACTCCATGGGCTCCGCCGAGGGCGACGTCCGGGCGGCCGCGTCCCTGGACCGCTCGGTGAGCTGCCGGATCACCGACCTGGACGTGACCTTCGTCGGCCGGATGACGGGCGGCCGGATCGTGGTGCACGACACCCTTCAGGGCCCTCCCCGCGAGAAGGCCCAGATCAGGCTGGCGATGACCGGGGACGACCTGGTCGCCCTCGTCGACGGCGAGCTGCACTTCGCCAAGGCGTGGGGGTCGGGCCGGGTGCGGCTGGAGGCGGGCCTGCGCGATCTGTTCCAGCTCAGGAAGCTTCTGTAGCGGCCAACTGCGCGGCCCGCGTCTTCCGGGCGGCCGGCACCACCAGCGGGGTCCCCGTCTCCGGGTCCTCGATGACCTGGCAGCGCAGCCCGAACACCTGCTCGACCAGCTCGGCCGTGACGATGTCGTTCGGCGCGCCCTGCGCGATGACCTCGCCGCCCTTCAGCGCGATCAGATGGGTGGCGTACCGGGCCGCGTGGTTGAGGTCGTGCAGGACGGCGACGAGCGTACGGCCGTGCTCCTCGTGGAGTTCGGCGCAGAGGTCGAGGACGTCGATCTGGTGCTGGATGTCGAGGTAGGTGGTCGGCTCGTCGAGCAGCAGCAGCGGGGTCTGCTGGGCGAGCGCCATCGCGATCCACACGCGCTGCCGCTGGCCGCCGGACAGCTCGTCCACGTACCGGTCGCCGAGTTCGGCGACGCCGGTGCGCGCCATGGACTCCTGGACGACCCGCTCGTCCTCGGCCGACCACTGGCGCAGGATGCCCTGGTGCGGATAGCGGCCGCGGCCCACCAGGTCGGCGACGGTGATGCCGTCCGGAGCGACGGACGACTGCGGCAGCAGGCCGAGCGTGCGCGCGACCTTCTTCGCCGGCATCGACTGGATGACCTGCCCGTCCAGCAGCACCCGGCCCCGGGAGGGCTTCAGCATCCGCGACAGGGCGCGCAGGAGCGTGGACTTGCCGCACGCGTTGGGGCCGACGATCACGGTGAAGGAGTGGTCCGGTATCTCCACCGAAAGCTGTTCGGCGATCACCCGCTGGTCGTAGGCGAGGGTGACGTTCTCGGCGGACAGGCGGTTCACGGTGCTCCCTGGGTTGTTCTTGTTCATGTCCGGCCCGCCCCTGCTCATATCCGGCCCGCCCTGCGCTCGGTGACGAGAAGCCACAGCAGGTAGACACCGCCGAGCACCCCGGTGACGACGCCCACCGGAAGCTGCCCGTCGCCGAACAGCCGCTGCGAGGCCCAGTCGGCGGTGACCAGCAGGGCGGCGCCCATGCAGAGCGACGCGACGAGGTTGGGGCCGGGCGAGCGGGTGAGGCGGCGGGCGAGCTGCGGCGCGGTGAGCGCCACGAAGCTCACGGGGCCCGCGGCGGCGGTGGCGGCGGCGGTGAGCAGCACGGCCGACACCATCAGCACCAGCCGCACCCGCTCCACCCGCACCCCGAGCGCGCCGGCGACGTCGTCGCCCATCTCCGTCATCCGCAGCCCGCGCGCGTTGCCGAGGACGAGCGGGACGAGCACCCCGACCAGGACGAGCAGCGGCCAGACCTGCTTCCAGTCCCGCCCGTCCAGCGTCCCGGTCATCCAGACGACGGCCCGCGCCGCGTCCACGAAGTCGGCCTTGGTGATCAGATAGCCGTTGACCGCCGTGGCGACCGCCGACACACCGATGCCGACGAGCACCAGCCGGTAGCCGTGCACGCCCCGCTTCCACGCCAGCAGATAGATCGCGGCCCCGGTCACCAGCCCGCCGACCAGCGCGCCGATCGTGACCTGGGTGGTGGTCCCGGAGAACAGCACGATCATCACGAGCGCGCCGGCCGTCGCCCCCTGTCCGAGGCCGAGCACATCGGGGCTGCCGAGCGGATTGCGGGTCACGGCCTGGAACAGCGCCCCGCCGAGCCCCAGCGAGGCCCCGACCAGCAGCCCGACCAGCACGCGGGGCAGCCGCAGTTCCTTGACGACGAGCTGCTGACCGGCGTTCCCCTCGCCGAACAGGGTCTTGACGACGTCCGCGAACGAGATCGGGAAGTCGCCGGTGCCGATCAGCACGACGCTCGCGGCGAACGCGGCGGCCAGCAGCAGCACGACGACCACCAGGGCCCGTACGTCCAGCCGCACCGACAGCCCGCCCGGGGTGCGCAGCGCGCGTGCCGTCCCGGTGGGCTGCCCGGTCTTCTCCACGGTCCTCATAGCTGGGCCGTCCTCCGCCGTCGTACGAGAAAGATGAAGACCGGCCCGCCGATCACCGCGGTGACGATGCCGACCTGGACCTCCGCCGGACGGGCCACGACCCGGCCGAGCACATCGGAGCCCAGCAGCAGCACCGGCGACAGGATCGCCGCGTACGGCATGATCCAGCGCTGGTCGGGGCCGGTGAAGGAGCGGACGACGTGCGGGACCATCAGCCCCACGAACACGATCGGCCCGCAGGCCGCGGTCGCCGCCCCGCACAGCACGGTCGCGGCGAGCATCGACAGCGCCCGGGTCCGGTTCAGGTTCGCGCCCAGCGCCCTCGCCGTGTCGTCGCCCATCGCCACCGCGTTCAGCGGCCGGGCGAGGGCCAGCGCCAGCAGCGAGCCGACGACCAGGAACGGCACCACCTGCCGGATCGTTTCGTCGGTCGCCGAGGACAGCGAACCCACCGTCCAGAACCGCATCCGGCCGAGCGCCGCGTCATCCATGATCATCACGGCCTGGAGATAGCCGTAGAGCGCGGCGCTGATCGCCGTACCGGCCAGCGCCAGCCGCACCGGTGTGGCGCCCCGGCTGCCGCCGAGGAACCAAACGAGCGCGCCGACCGCGGCCGCGCCGAAGAAGGCGAACCACACATAGCCGTTCAGGCTGGTCACACCGAAGAACGTGATGGCCGTGACCACCGCCGCCGAGGCCCCGGCGTTCAGACCGAGCAGCCCCGGGTCGGCCAGCGGATTGCGGGTGAGCGCCTGGAGCACCGACCCGGACAGCCCCAGCGCCGCCCCGGCGAGCAGCCCCAGCACGGTCCGCGAGATCCGCTCGTCGACGACGACGTCCGCGTACGTCCCCGAGTCGGCGAACAGCCCGTGCCAGACCTGCGCCACGGACAGCTCCTTGGCGCCGACGGCGATGCTCGCCATCGCCACCAGCAGCAGCACCGCCACGGCGACGAGCAGACCCACGGAGCGGATCACCCGGCGTCTCGGGGACGCGGGGGGCGCGGGGGCGGCGGATTCCGCGCTCTGTTCGGGAAGACTGTCGACCAACACGCGGTTAGGTTAGCCTACCCTCCTAAGTGACCCGAAATGCCAGGTCAGGGACCTGTCTCCGCCCTTGCCGGTGTCACAGCCCCAGCCGCGCCAGCGCCTTCCCGCCGTCGAGCGCACAGCTCTCCGGGCCCGCCGCCGTCCAGGCCGCCGCGCACAGCGCCCGCAGCCCGTCCAGCGCGTCGCCCTCGCCCGCCAGCTCCAGCCGCTCCGTGCCCGCCGTCGCCGTCCATCCGCCGCAGCGGAACCCGGCCCCGTCCGCCGCCACCTCCGGCTGCCCGGTGAGCAGCCCGCGCAGATCGGCGTCCACGAACGTCGGCCGGTGCCGCGGCGGCGCCGCCAGCAACTGCGCCCCGTCGGTGACCCCGGTCAACACCAGCAGCGAGTCCACCTCGCCGTTGAACGCCCCCTCGATGTCGGTGTCCAGCCGGTCCCCCACCACCAACGGCCGCTCCGCGCCCGTCCGCAGGATCGTCTCCCGGTGCATCGGCGGCAGCGGCTTCCCCGCGACCTGCGGCTCCGCCCCGGTCGCGATCCGCACGACCTCCACCGCCGCGCCGTTGCCCGGCGCGATCCCCCGCCCGCTCGGAATCGTCAGATCGGTGTTCGACGCGAACCACGGCACCCCGCGCGCCACCGCGTACGACGCCTCCGCGAACCGCCCCCACGTCAGATCGGGACCGCCGAACCCCTGCACCACGGCCGCCGGATCGTCGTCCGCCGACTCCACCGGCTCGAGGCCCCGCTCCCGCAGCGCGACCCGCAGCCCCTCGCCGCCGATCACCAGCACCCGCGACCCCGCCGGCACCTGCTCGGCGATCAGCCGCGCCACCGCCTGCGCCGAGGTGATCACATCACCGGCCGCCGTCGGTATCCCCAGCTCCGTCAGATGCCCGGCCACCGCGTCGGGCGTCCGCAGCGCGTTGTTGGTGACGTACGCGAGCCGCATCCCGCCCGCCCGCGCCGCGTCCAGCGACGCGACGGCGTGCACGATCGCGTTCCCGCCCGCGTACACCACGCCGTCCAGGTCGAGCAGCGCCGTGTCGTACGCCTCGCTCAGGGCCTGCCCACTGCCCTCGGGCCTCGTCCTGACGCTCCGGCTCATTGCACATCGCTCCTCGTTCACTCGTTTCACCCGATCATCCCGCATGCCACCGACACACGTACGATGCCGGGATGAACACAGCAGGTCACTCGGAAGCAACGGCGCCCCGGGGCCTGGAACTCACCCCGTTCCGAGGTCTGCGCTACGACCCCGACCGGGTCGGCAGCCTCGCCGCCGTCACGTCCCCGCCGTACGACGTCGTCGTCCGTCCCGACGGCCTGCACCACCTCCAGGACGCGGACCCGCACAACATCGTCCGCCTGATCCTCCCCCAGGCCGTCACCCCCACCGCGCGCAACGACCAGGCCGCCGACACCCTGCGCCACTGGCTCGCCGAGGGCATCCTGACCGCCGACCCCGAACCCGCCCTGTACGTCTACGAACAGCGGCACGCGGACGGCATGATCCAGCGCGGCGTCATCGGCACCCTGCGCGTCTCCGACCCCGCCGAGGGCGTCGTCCTGCCCCACGAGGACGTCATGCCGCACGTCGTCGCCGACCGCGCGGCCCTGATGCGCGCCACCCACGCCAACCTCGAACCGCTGCTGCTCACCTACCGCGGCGACGGCACGGCGGCGGAGATCGTGGACCGCACCGCCGAGCGCCCCCCACTGCTCTCCACCACCACCGAGGACGGCTACAGCCACCGCCTGTGGTCCCTCACCGACCCCGCCGACCTTGCCGCCGTGCAGAGGGACCTGGCGGGCCACCAGGCCCTCATCGCCGACGGCCACCACCGCTGGGCCACCTACCTCCGGCTGCGCGCCGAGCACCCCTCCCCCAGCCCCTGGGACCACGGCCTGGTCCTGCTGGTCGACACCGCCCGGTACCCGCTGCGCGTCCGCGCCATCCACCGCCTGCTGCACGGCCTCCCGGTCGCGGACGCCCTGGCCGCCGTGGACGGCCTGTTCCGCGTCCGGCGCCTGGACGTCCCGCTCCCCGAGGCCCTCGACGCCCTCGCGGACGCGGCCTGCGCCGGCAACGCCTTCCTGCTGGCGGGCGACGACGCCTTCCACCTCCTGGACCGCCCCGACCCGGAGCTGCTGGCCCGCACGGTCCCCCAGGACCGCCCCGAAGCCTGGCGCACCCTGGACGCCACGGTCCTGCACGCCGCGCTCCTCGACCACGTCTGGCACATCCCCGAGGACGACCCCGCCCGCATCGCCTACATCCACGACACCGCCGCCACGGTCCGCAAGGCCCGACGCGACGGCGGTACGGCGGTGCTGCTGCACCCGGTGCGCGAGGAGGTCGTCCGCGACCTGGCCCGACAGGGCGTCACGATGCCCCGCAAGTCGACGTCGTTCGGCCCGAAGCCGGCGTCGGGGCTGGTGCTGCGCGCGCTGGACCTGTGAGCACAAGAAAAAGGGGAAGGGGCGGGAGTCCGGCAGTCGCCGGGCTCCCGCCCCTTCCTTGTCACCGCTGACGGAGGTCAGTCCTCGTCGCGGCCCTCACGGTCGTCGTCGGCGCGGTCGTCCGCCTCGTCGGCGTCCTGCTCCTCGGCCTCCGCCTCCGCGCCGGTGGCCGCGGACTCGTCCTCGGTCAGCGCGTCGACGAACTCCACACCGTCCAGCTCGGCGAGCCGGTCGGAGGCGTCCGTGCTGCCGTCGCGGTCCGCCTCGACCGCCTTGGCGAACCACTCACGGGCCTCGCCCTCACGCCCGGCGGCCAGCAGCGCGTCGGCGTACGCGTACCGCAGCCGCGCGGTCCACGGCTGCACGGAGTTCGACGCCAGCTCGGGGCTCTGCAGGGTGACGATGGCCGCGTCGAGCTGGTCCATGTCACGCCGGGCACCGGCGGCGACGAGACGCATCTCCACCTGGCCGGCCTTGTCGAGCTTGTTCACCTCGGGGGCACCGGCCATGTCCAGCGCCTTCTCGGGGCGCCCGAGACCGCGCTCGCAGTCGGCCATGACCGGCCACAGCTCCACCGACCCGGTCATCCGCCGCGCGGCCCGGAACTCGGCGAGCGCCTCGCTGTACTTCTGGTTGGCGTACGCCGCGAACCCGGCCGCCTCCCGCACCGCCGCGACACGCGACGCGAGCCGCAGCGCGATCTTGGAGTACGCGTAGGCACCCTCGGGGTCCTCGTCGATCAGCCGCGCGACCATCACCAGGTTGCGGGCGACGTCGTCCGCGAGCGTCTTCGGCAGGCTCTGGAGCTCCTGCCGTACGTCCTTGTCGATCTCCTCGCCGGTGACGTCCTCCGGGATCGGCAGCCGCTTGATCGGCTCACGGTCCCGGTCCCGCTCGTCACGGAAGCGTCCGCCGCCACGACGGTCGTCACCGCGCCGGTCGTCACGCCGGTCGTCCCTGCGGTCGTCCCGTCCACGGAAGCCACCGGGCCTGCCGCCACGGTCGTCCCGCCGGAAGCCGCCGGGGCGCCCGCCGCGGTCGTCACGTCGGTCGTCTCGACGCGGGTAGCCACCGCCGCCACCACGGTTGTCATCGCGGCGGAACGGCGGACGCTCACCACGGTCGTCACGGCGGTCATCGCGCCGGTCGTCGCGCCGGAAACCACCACGGTCGTCACCACGCCGGTCGTCCCGACGGTCATCCCGTCGGTCGTCACGGCGGAAGCCCTGGCCTCGGTCGTCGCGACGGGGGCCGCGGTCACGGTCGTCGCGCTGGAAGGCCGGACGACCACCACGGTCATCGCGACGGTCGTCGCGGCGCGGGTAGCCTCCGCCACCACCACGGTTGTCGTCACGCCGGAAGGCCGGACGGTCACCACGGTCATCGCGACGATCGTCCCGACGGAAACCACCACGGTCGTCACGACGGTCATCCCGGCGGTCGTCGCGCCGGCCGTAGCCGCCACGGTCGCGGTCCCGGTCGCCGCCGTATCCACCGCGGTTGTCGTCACGGCGGAAGGGCGGACGCTCACCGCGGTCGTCACGGCGGAAGCCCTGGCCTCGGTCATCACGACGCGGGCCGCGGTCGCGGTCGTCGCGCTGGAACGCGGGGCGGCCGCCACGGTCGTCACGTCGGTCATCGCGCCGGTCGTCGCGGCGCGGGTAACCACCGCCACCACCACGGTTGTCATCGCGACGGAAGGCCGGACGGTCACCACGGTCATCCCGACGATCGTCACGGCGGTCATCGCGCCGATCGTCCCGACGGAAACCACCACGGTCGTCACGACGGCCGTATCCGCCGCCACCGCCAACGCGGTTGTCGTCACGCCGGTCGTCGCGCCGGCCGTACCCGCCGCCGCCACGGTTGTCGTCGCGGCGGAAGCCACCACGGTCACCACGCTCACCGCGGTCTCGGTCGCCGCGGTAACCGCCGCGGTCGCCCCGGTCCCCACTGTCCCGTCGCCGCTGGTCGCGCTCCGGTCGATCGTCGGGAGAGTTGGTGGACATGGTGACTCCTGTCTTCGGTACCGCAAGTCATTCTCGCGCAGTCGGGAAGCCCGCGCGCTCCGGAAAAACAAAAAGGACCCCTGGCCCCAGCGTGAACGCTGGGACCAGGGGTCCTTCCAAAGATTGTTCGGCGGTGTCCTACTCTCCCACAGGGTCCCCCCTGCAGTACCATCGGCGCTGTGAGGCTTAGCTTCCGGGTTCGGAATGTAACCGGGCGTTTCCCTCACGCTATGACCACCGAAACCCTAATGGTTTCGAGCGAACAAGCACACTTTTTAATTATGCATTCTGCTCAAAGCCGGCAACGGTCGTTGCCTCAGAACTAACACAGTGGACGCGAGCAACTGAGGACAAGCCCTCGGCCTATTAGTACCGGTCACCTCCACACGTTACCGTGCTTCCAGATCCGGCCTATCAACCCAGTCGTCTACTGGGAGCCTTACCCCATCAAGTGGGTGGGAGTCCTCATCTCGAAGCAGGCTTCCCGCTTAGATGCTTTCAGCGGTTATCCCTCCCGAACGTAGCCAACCAGCCATGCCCTTGGCAGAACAACTGGCACACCAGAGGTTCGTCCGTCCCGGTCCTCTCGTACTAGGGACAGCCCTTCTCAAGACTCCTACGCGCACAGCGGATAGGGACCGAACTGTCTCACGACGTTCTAAACCCAGCTCGCGTACCGCTTTAATGGGCGAACAGCCCAACCCTTGGGACCGACTCCAGCCCCAGGATGCGACGAGCCGACATCGAGGTGCCAAACCATCCCGTCGATATGGACTCTTGGGGAAGATCAGCCTGTTATCCCCGGGGTACCTTTTATCCGTTGAGCGACGGCGCTTCCACAAGCCACCGCCGGATCACTAGTCCCGACTTTCGTCCCTGCTCGACCCGTCGGTCTCACAGTCAAGCTCCCTTGTGCACTTACACTCAACACCTGATTGCCAACCAGGCTGAGGGAACCTTTGGGCGCCTCCGTTACCCTTTAGGAGGCAACCGCCCCAGTTAAACTACCCATCAGACACTGTCCCTGATCCGGATCACGGACCCAGGTTAGACATCCAGCACGACCAGAGTGGTATTTCAACGACGACTCCACCTGAACTGGCGTCCAAGCTTCACAGTCTCCCACCTATCCTACACAAGCCGAACCGAACACCAATATCAAACTGTAGTAAAGGTCCCGGGGTCTTTCCGTCCTGCTGCGCGAAACGAGCATCTTTACTCGTAGTGCAATTTCACCGGGCCTATGGTTGAGACAGTCGAGAAGTCGTTACGCCATTCGTGCAGGTCGGAACTTACCCGACAAGGAATTTCGCTACCTTAGGATGGTTATAGTTACCACCGCCGTTTACTGGCGCTTAAGTTCTCAGCTTCGCCAMSMCGAAKMBTGACTAACCGGTCCCCTTAACGTTCCAGCACCGGGCAGGCGTCAGTCCGTATACATCGCCTTACGGCTTCGCACGGACCTGTGTTTTTAGTAAACAGTCGCTTCTCGCTGGTCTCTGCGGCCACCCCCAGCTCGRRSAGCAAGTSYYCTCACCARDBRTGGCCCCCCTTCTCCCGAAGTTACGGGGGCATTTTGCCGAGTTCCTTAACCATAGTTCACCCGAACGCCTCGGTATTCTCTACCTGACCACCTGAGTCGGTTTAGGGTACGGGCCGCCATGAAACTCGCTAGAGGCTTTTCTCGACAGCATAGGATCATCCACTTCACCACAATCGGCTCGGCATCAGGTCTCASMCTMWRTGWSWGGCGGATTTGCCTACMTSWCGKSCTACACCCTTACCCCGGGACAACCACCGCCCGGGCTGGACTACCTTCCTGCGTCACCCCATCACTCACCTACTRCMASYYTGGKYCRKCGGCTCCACCACTYYCCTTKCCCCGAAGGSTCCGGRRCGGCTTCACGGMCTTAGCATYRMYDGGTTCGATGTTTGACGCTTCACAGCGGGTACCGGAATATCAACCGGTTATCCATCGACTACGCCTGTCGGCCTCGCCTTAGGTCCCGACTTACCCTGGGCAGATCAGCTTGACCCAGGAACCCTTAGTCAATCGGCGCACACGTTTCTCACGTGTGAATCGCTACTCATGCCTGCATTCTCACTCGTGAACCGTCCACCACTGCCTTCCGGCGCRGCTTCACCCGGCACACGACGCTCCCCTACCCATCMMWRNMGSCGTTGGSCSTRTTRYWKSAATGACACGACTTCGGCGGTACGCTTGAGCCCCGCTACATTGTCGGCGCGGAATCACTAGACCAGTGAGCTATTACGCACTCTTTCAAGGGTGGCTGCTTCTAAGCCAACCTCCTGGTTGTCTCTGCGACTCCACATCCTTTCCCACTTAGCGTACGCTTAGGGGCCTTAGTCGATGCTCTGGGCTGTTTCCCTCTCGACCATGGAGCTTATCCCCCACAGTCTCACTGCCGCGCTCTCACTTACCGGCATTCGGAGTTTGGCTAAGGTCAGTAACCCGGTAGGGCCCATCGCCTATCCAGTGCTCTACCTCCGGCAAGAAACACACGACGCTGCACCTAAATGCATTTCGGGGAGAACCAGCTATCACGGAGTTTGATTGGCCTTTCACCCCTAACCACAGGTCATCCCCCAGGTTTTCAACCCTGGTGGGTTCGGTCCTCCACGAAGTCTTACCTCCGCTTCAACCTGCCCATGGCTAGATCACTCCGCTTCGGGTCTTGAGCGTGCTACTAAARYCGCCCTGTTCGGACTCGCTTTCGCTACGGCTACCCCACCCGGGTTAACCTCGCAACACACCGCAAACTCGCAGGCTCATTCTTCAAAAGGCACGCAGTCACGAGAWMWSWGCAAGCWSWKWTCCGACGCTCCCACGGCTTGTAGGCACACGGTTTCAGGTACTATTTCACTCCGCTCCCGCGGTACTTTTCACCATTCCCTCACGGTACTATCCGCTATCGGTCACCAGGGAATATTTAGGCTTAGCGGGTGGTCCCGCCAGATTCACACGGGATTTCTCGGGCCCCGTGCTACTTGGGTGTCTCTCAAACGAGCCGCTGACGTTTCGACTACGGGGGTCTTACCCTCTACGCCGGACCTTTCGCATGTCCTTCGCCTACATCAACGGTTTCTGACTCGTCCYRYSGCCGGCAGACSRYRGAAGAGAGATCCCACAACCCCGCACACGCAACCCCTGCCGGGTCTCACACGTATACGGTTTGGCCTCATCCGGTTTCGCTCGCCACTACTCCCGGAATCACGGTTGTTTTCTCTTCCTGAGGGTACTGAGATGTTTCACTTCCCCTCGTTCCCTCCACACTGCCTATGTGTTCAGCAGCGGGTGACAGCCCATGACGACTGCCGGGTTTCCCCATTCGGAAACCCCCGGATCAAAGCCTGGTTGACGACTCCCCGGGGACTATCGTGGCCTCCCACGTCCTTCATCGGTTCCTGGTGCCAAGGCATCCACCGTGCGCCCTTAAAAACTTGGCCACAGATGCTCGCGTCCACTGTGCAGTTCTCAAACAACGACCAGCCACCCATCACCCC